>NZ_JASHCG010000007.1:0-108914 GCF_047464215.1 Streptococcus infantis
AATTTGATAGATATTCAATTTTGAGTAGGTATTACTCAAAGTTAAGTGACGATAGCCTAGGAGATACACCTGTACCCATGCCGAACACAGAAGTTAAGCCCTAGAACGCCGGAAGTAGTTGGGGGTTACCCCCTGTGAGATAAGGAAGTCGCTTAGCTTTAATCCGCCATAGCTCAGTTGGTAGTAGCGCATGACTGTTAATCATGATGTCGTAGGTTCGAGTCCTACTGGCGGAGTATGTAGACGTTCCAAGGAACGTCTTTTTTTTATGTGACTTTCAGTCTGTCTTGCACCTCACGGAGCGAGACAAATAAACCACCCGCTATGCGGGTGCGCGTCGAAGGTTATACCAAAAAAACTCCAAACGCGATACAATAAAGGTATTCAAGCCAATTGTAAAGCGAAAGGAGAAAACCATGACATAAAAGTCTCATAGTTTATCACACACAAAGTGGATGTGTAAATATCACATTGTGTTCACCCCTAAGTATAGACGAAAAGTGATCTATAATCAATATCGAAGTAGTTTGGGAGAAATATTCCACCGAGGATAAGTATTTCAAGTTTCATGGGGTATTTAAAAGGCAAAAGTGCACTCATGATGTTCGATAGATGTTCGATAAACGCGCCAACTTCAAGTACAAGTTTGGTAATCGCCATTTCTGGGCGGAAGGTTATTATGTGAGTACAGTAGGGCTTAATGAAGCCACAATTAAGAAATATATTCAAGATTAAAGAAATTATCCAGTTGATGATTTGAGAACGAGTAAAGCATGATATAGCACTAGATAAATTGAGTGTAAAAGAATATGAGGATCCCTTTAGGGATAGTGGTAAGTAATACCAAGGCCTCTTTAAGAGGCAAGTGACGAGTCAAGAGCAATGAGGCTTGAACAAGGTGAAAGCCAGCATCTTTAGGCGCTGGCTGGTAATTTGGGCTTATAGTCCTGGTTCAAACCACCTGTTAGACGGGTTGTCATGATTTATCTTTCAGAGGTCATTTTTGTCTTTTTATATTTGCCACTTTATTAATATTTAATATTTTTATACGTTTGTTAGATTTGAGTGTTTTATTTTAAGTCTTTTTAATAGGTATTATAAGTAATTCTTTAATAGATTGTGTGATCTTGCCATCATAGTTTAGACAGTGTTTTTCTTTCATTAGGAAAATTTTAGATCTTTTTTTGAAATGTAGTATTGTGCACCTGATCTGTTAGTTGTCTTTATCTGTTATTTATTTGAATATTCCTTATAGTACATGATAGAAGTATCTTCCCTGGTTCTTCTATTTTTTTGTTATACTCATTTTATCAATAGAAATGGAGTCAAATAAAATGATTGAACAGATTTATGAACAATATCTTGATTTTTATAAAGTTATTGAAAATGAGTATAGTCAACTAATTAATAACGAATTGGAGTGGGAAGTTTTCCATCTTCGATTTTTACTTTATTATCTGCTTCGTTATAACATTGATGTTATTCATCCGTTGATTTCTTACCACTATCGTGCTTGCTACCGTTTATACATTGAACAGTTGTTAATTTCAAAGGATTATGTTCTAGTTTAATCTTTATTTATCGTTATTTCCGAACAATTTTATTGTTTTATCTTATCATAATAAAAATTTGCAATATTTTTTCAATATGATTTTTTCAATTTTCTCTAAATTCCTAATGTTTCTGGTCTTTGGTCTTGAAAAAATTGAGAATCTTTATTATAATAAATTGTAAGATATAATTGCAGGTGAGATTCCTGCCATGTATGTGAGAAAGGAAGAGCCTAAGGGCTCAGACAAGATTATGACTTCAGTTGTTGTTGTAGGTACCCAGTGGGGTGATGAAGGTAAAGGGAAGATTACAGACTTCCTTTCAGCTAATGCAGAAGTGATTGCGCGTTACCAAGGTGGAGATAATGCTGGTCACACAATTGTGATTGATGGAAAGAAATTTAAGTTGCACTTGATTCCTTCTGGAATTTTCTTCCCTGAAAAAATTTCTGTTATTGGAAATGGGATGGTTGTAAATCCTAAATCACTTGTGAAAGAGTTGAGTTATCTTCATGATGAAGGTGTGACAACAGATAATCTGCGTATCTCTGATCGTGCGCATGTCATTTTGCCCTATCACATCGAATTAGACCGCCTGCAAGAAGAAGCTAAGGGCGACAATAAGATTGGTACTACAATTAAGGGAATTGGTCCAGCTTATATGGACAAGGCCGCTCGTGTTGGGATTCGTATTGCAGATCTTTTAGATAAGGATATTTTCCGTGAGCGTTTAGAACGTAATCTTGCTGAAAAGAATCGTCTTTTTGAAAAATTGTATGATAGTAAAGCGATTGCTTTCGATGATATTTTTGAAGAGTATTACGAATATGGTCAACAAATCAAGAAATATGTGACAGACACATCTGTCATTTTGAATGATGCGCTTGATAATGGTAAACGTGTGCTTTTTGAAGGTGCACAAGGTGTTATGCTAGATATCGACCAAGGTACGTATCCATTTGTTACTTCTTCAAACCCTGTGGCTGGTGGTGTGACCATTGGTTCTGGTGTTGGTCCAAGTAAGATTGACAAGGTTGTAGGTGTATGTAAGGCTTACACAAGTCGTGTAGGCGATGGTCCGTTCCCAACTGAATTGTTTGATGAAGTGGGAGATCGCATTCGTGAAGTTGGTCATGAATATGGTACAACAACTGGTCGTCCACGTCGTGTGGGTTGGTTTGACTCAGTTGTCATGCGTCATAGCCGCCGTGTTTCTGGTATCACTAATCTTTCATTGAACTCTATCGATGTTTTGAGTGGTTTAGATACAGTGAAAATCTGTGTGGCCTATGATCTTGATGGTCAACGTATTGACTACTATCCAGCTAGTCTTGAGCAATTGAAACGTTGCAAGCCTATCTATGAAGAGTTACCAGGTTGGTCAGAAGACATCACTGGAGTTCGTACTTTGGAAGATCTTCCTGAGAATGCACGTAACTATGTTCGTCGTGTGAGTGAATTGGTTGGTGTTCGTATCTCTACTTTCTCAGTGGGTCCTGGTCGTGAACAAACAAATATTTTAGAAAGTGTTTGGTCGTAAGAGATTTTTTAAGATTTGTTTAAGACTGGTCGGGTATACTATAGACAGTTACAAGAAGACCTCCTAACTTGTTGTAACAAATATCCTAAACTTTTCTTTTTCATAATAATCTCCCTATAAAGTCACCGCATTCGGTGGCTTTTTTTATGTAGTGAAACATGGTATAATGATAAAATTGATGATAGTCAGTGAAAATTAAAGAGTAAACTAGTAAATTAGTTATGAACCGATAAAGATATTATTTTGAAGTTGCAGATGTTAGTATTACATTAATGCTAAGGGAATTCTGATATATTTGGAAGAGATTTTAAAAGATAATAAGCAGGAAAAGAGAGAAGCTATGGATTATACAGTTGAAGAAAAAGAAGCATTTATGAGAGAGGCCTTAAAGGAGGCAGAAATTGCTTTAGAGCATGATGAAATCCCAATAGGTTGCGTAATTGTAAAGGATGGAGAAATCATTGGTCGGGGGCACAATGCACGTGAGGAGTTGCAACGTGCGGTCATGCATGCGGAAATTATGGCCATCGAGAATGCGAATCTGAGGGAAGAGAGCTGGCGTTTGTTGGACTGCACACTTTTTGTGACCATTGAGCCTTGTGTGATGTGCAGCGGGGCGATTGGGCTTGCCCGTATCCCAAAGGTAGTCTATGGGGCTAAAAATCAGAAATTTGGTGCAGCTGGAAGTCTGTATGATATCTTGACAGATGAGCGCCTTAATCATCGTGTAGATGTTGAAATAGGGATTTTAGAGAGTGAATGTGCAGGTATTATGCAGGAATTTTTTAGAAATCGACGGAAAAAATAATTTCTCTTTTAAAATCTTTGGGAATGTGGTATAATAACTAATGGAGCAACAGTTCTGCGTGAAGCGGGTCAGGGGAGGAATCCAGCAGCCCTAAGCGATTTGAATTGTGTGCTCTTTTTTCGTACAATTTAAAAACCCTTTAATATCAACACTTTAAAGGGTTTTTGTTTGTCTTATATGATAAAAAGGGGCAGGCGAGGGGCATAATTTATAGTTTTATCTTTTCTAACTTACTAGATATGTCTGATACCATTTTTTGAGTGACATGGGAATAAATCTCTAGTGTGGTCTTTGAGTCACTATGTCCTACTCTATCCATGATGGCAGTCAAAGGAATGCCTAGCTCAGCAAGTAGGGATATGTGAGAATGTCTAAATGTATGTGTAGTTATATTTTTTTCTATGCCGATTTTTTGACCATGTCTTTTCAATGCACAAATAACCCTGGCATTTGTTATTGGTTCTCCTAGAGTATTGATAAAAATAAAATCTGTATCAAATCCATTTGTCGCATTCTCTATTATCTGCTCTTTGATGATATCTAACACTTTTTGAGGTGCTGTTATAACCCTATCAGACTTGATTGTCTTTGGTGTAGTTCTCTCTTTTTGTCTGAAATCGTATGTATGCTTGATGTGAATAGTCTTTTTAGAAAAATCTATATCCTCCTTGTAGTTTAAGGCTGCCAGTTCTCCATACCTCATGCCAGTAAGAAAAAGAACTTTAGCTATTCGGATATACTTTGTAATTCGATAATCACATAGGGCCTCGTCTTTTAAATTTTGGATGAATAACTTAAACTCTTTTTGGTCTAAGTATTTTATGTTTTTCTTCCTGAGTTCGTCGGATGTAATTACTTTTCTAGGCGTTTCAACAAATAGCATTTCATTTGTATCAATATAATTCATTCTGATAGCGAATTTCATTATCTGATTGAGCTTGAACTTGATTTTAGAAACATAGTTATGAGATCTCCCGTCTTGTAATAGTTGATCTATTACTTTTTGTAATAAACGTCTATCAATATTTCTAACTAGGTAGTCGCCCTCTATCTGCTTTAAAATCTCTTTTTTTACATTTTTTGAAGCATAGACTGTTGAATTTTTAACACCGTGTTTCCAATTCTCCTCGAATTCCTCATATAGTTTTTCAAAAGTTATATCAGAAACAAAATGTTGTTTTTCTCCTAACTTTTGTTTTATCTTTTCCTGCAGCAAGATAGCAGCTTGATTTCTTGCCTGGGGAGTTTTCTTCTCCATGGTCACTGAAACTTTTTTTAATTTCTCAGTATATGGATCTTTATATCGCTCAAAAAATTTGTATTTTCCGTTGGGAAGTTCTTCCATCCACATTGCGTTTACCTCACTTTTTTGTTAAAATGGGTATAAGAAAACGACCTTTTGAATGGTTGTTTCTTATACGTAAGTTCCTCACACTCAGAGTCGCCAAACTTTGCGAGTGTGGGGTTTTTTTACTTACGAATTATGAACGATAACGTCCAATGCTCCCATGATTCGCTGAGCGTTCTCGACGGCTTCTTTGTATTCTTTCGAAGTGTTCTTTACTGGCTTTCTAATCAAGTCAATAAATACGACTGGTTTAGTGAAGTCATTTGAGGTTACACGGACTGTCATGTTTAAAATTTTAGAAGTTGATTTTCTTTTCGCAACAATACCGCCTGCGACAGCGCCAATCGCACCAAACATAGCGCCTGCAATCAATGCTTGACCAACTCCTCCAGAAACAACAGTTTGATTATTGATAATCAATTCGTACGATACTAAATCCTCGAACGAATACCAATCTGTGTCATTCTTATCTTTCTTGATCAAGGACGGTATCAAAGACAATCCCATCGTTCCCATTGCAAGCCCTGCTTTTACCGAGCCTTTAATTGCTCCTCCGACCAATCCAGAAGAGCCTTTTGCTTTTTGAGATCCATGAATACGATAGGTACGATTATATCTATCGATCTCAAGTGGTCCGACTTTGTCCGTTTTTCTGCTTCGTGGAGCAGGAGATGGAGAAGCCGTTTTATTGACTGGCTGAGCTTGTTCGGTTGGTTCTTGGTTAGCAATAGAATAACCGCAGTTAGGACAGAACTTGTAACCTTCTACTGGATTGCCACATTCAGGACAAAATTTCATAATAACCTCCAAAATAATAACTATTTAGAATCTTTTATGCTCTTTTTTCTACCCATAGCCGACGAGGTTATGGTTTTTTATTTTTCTCAATACCTCGCCACAATGCACCAGCTATCACATCTGCTTTTAACATTACACGTCAATATCATAATATTGTTGTAAGATATTGTTCCCTTGTTTGTATTTTGTAACGAGGTCAATAGCTACTCGTCGTTGCTGTTGATCGTCCAACAAATATTCATCATAGCTCAATATCCGATAATGAACAAAATCAACTAATCGATTAAAAAGGGCGTTATCGCTGATTGTATTTGCTTGTTTAATTTGCTCGTATGAGTGCTTGTTTTTGAGGTGCCAGACCATGCGCTCATTATTGATGTAAAAGAGAGAGGCCATGGTGTTAGCCTCTATTTCTAGCGGATTGCTCTGATAGTTGTTAGCGCAAGCGAGGGCGACCTCATCAGAACGGCCCGTGCTAAAATGGGCTGCAATATGGGCTAATTCATGCAAAATGGTAAAGATAACCCGTCTTTTGATATGTGTTTGATTGATATAAACAAGGTACTTTTCTTTTTCTTTGCTATAAATGGTAAAGCCGTCATTGTGTTTACAGATGATATCATCCAAGTAGGTAACATCTGGATGATTGACAAGCCCTCGATATCTAATGTATTCAGACCCAAGTAGACCGGCTGAAGGAAGCATAGGAAACGGGTCCTTTTCAAAGAAGATAAAATGAAGGTTGTAAGTCTGTTCAAAGTAACGGATAATGTGCTGAAAAGTAACTTGTTCAAGTGGAATATTATTCTGTCGAGAAACTGCTTCGATCACCGGGACGGCGTAATCCCAGTGTCGGATGTACTGTCTACGTGAAATAATTTCTCTAGCCATAATTACCTCCACTTACTGTCATCGTCCATCAGGGTTTTAGCAGTTACCATCAAGCTTTCAATCGCCTTATTAAAACGAACCTTTTCTTCCTCGGTCATGTTCTGGGTCTGATTTCTGAACGCTGCGACAAGTTCAGTCTCAGCTGGACCAAGATATGCATTTTCCTTGTCATCCTTTGCAATAGCAGGATTATCTGTCCGTCCGAGTAAATAATCGGTGGATACGTTGAAGTAGTTAGCAATTTCTGCGATACGCTCAGCATTTGGCGTAGAGTTTTTTATCTTATACAGTGTATTTCTTCCATAACCCAAGTCTTCTTCGACTTGCCCAAGAGCTTTTCCACGCTTTTTTGCTAATTCTTTAATTTTTTCAAATGTCTCAAACATTGTTAAATCAACCTTTCTAAGACATTACAAAAAAATTTAACAAATTTGGTGTAAAAAGATTGACTAATTATCCCAAATGGTGTAAAATGTTTTTTGTAAGTAAGAAATAACTAAAAAAACAACTAAGAAAATAAATTATAAAAATGTTTTGGCGAACGGTATTTATAGATTTATCATTGTTTTTATTATGCTTTCATTTTAGCCAATTTGGTGTGAGTTGTCAAGTGTAATGCAGAAAAATAGTTAAAAATTTAGTTGTTTCTTATTTACATAAAGTGTAAAAAGGAGGAACGCATATGCCAGATATCGCAAACGGTCGTGAAAAGGTTAATGCTTTCTTAAAAGAGAAAGGCATTAAAAAGACAACTCTAGCAGTTGCTTACGGCTTTAAGCGACAGGAAGTAACAAACATTCTAAGTGGGACGACAAAAGGTCCACGAGCCAACAGTTTCATTCTTCAGGTTATTGAAGATTATGGGATTGAATAGCACAAAAAAGCACCTAACAGAAGTCAGGCGCTAATCAAAATAACTAACTGAATTATAACACGAAAGGAGCAAAAATGGAAGCAGTTGAAATTGTAAGAATTAAAGATGTGATCATCGAAAAAGTTTCGGCTAATGATAAAGAATTAGAACACATCTTCGGATGCTCAAAACGACAAGCAGGAGACATGAGACGAGAGATGAAGAAGCTACCTAGCCAACAGAGACATCTTAGAAATGATGGCCAGCTTGTCACAATCAAAGGTTTTGACGAATATCTGCAATATCGTGGGACTCAAGCATGGGAGAAAGAAATGAAAAAAAGCAAGAAAATGAGGTCAGTCGGATGAACTTTTTAACAAAAATAAAAAACTGGTTGGAAAAAGAAATAAATACTGATTGGAGAATCGTAGCTTTGGATTTAAACAGAGCATTGATTGACCTTCAAGAAAAATACCAACAAGCAAATCAGCGTATAGCAGATCTTGAAAATATTGTGGCGATTTATGAAGAAAAGGAGAAGGCGAGATGATGGAGTACATTTACCTGGTAACAATCGTTGGAATCATCCTGTGGTCACTAGTAAATAAACTAGATGATCACGCTGAAATGAAGCAGAAAGAACGTCAGCTGATGGCAAGTAATGTCGCACGCATGAATCTGAGAAACTCAGACAAGCGATTTACTTATGATGTAGAGCCACCTGTAGGGTTGAAATAAGGAGAGAAAGACATGACACAAGCGGAACGAATTAGGGAATATTATAGAGAGCATCCTGCTGCCTCATGTGATGAAGTGGCTGAGGTTGTTGGTACAACAAATAGCAACGTAAGGGCGAACCTGGCCAAAGACATCAAGGCGGGCAGATGTGTCCGCTTGGAAGATAAGTCATACGACTATTCGCCTTACTTCAACCATACAAAGGAACTCACAGATTTGGTTGATTGGAAGAATGACAACAGACGTGAGTGGGTGGATATGCTGACAAGAGCAGCAGAGAAAGAAACGGATAGCAACGTTATGCGTTTGCTGATTAAAGAAGCAAATAAACTAATGAAAGAGGTGACTAAGTAGATGGTTCGAAATAAATTGACAGATTTAACAAATACTTTGTTTGCCCAACTAGAAACTTTGGATGACAGGGATCTTACAGCAGATGAATTAAAAGTGGAATTGCAGCGCTCAAAACAAATGGTCGCTATTTCAGGTCAAATTCTACAAGCAGGACAGCTCGCCCTGGATGCTGAGAAGTTCAAAGATAAGGTAGGTGAGGTTAATGCCCCGATCGCTTTGCTGGAAGGATGAGTACACGGAGTACATGCATGAGATATGCCCTGGTCGTTTAACTCCTGAAGTAACCAGGTTGCTGAATGAGAAATTTGGGACGAACTATACCAAAACTCAAATAGGTGGCGTACGCAAACGCCTTGGATTACCGGTTGGAAAAATCTATCAAGGTAAATTGTTGACAAAGGAGCAACATGATTATCTTGTATCGATCCAAAAAAATAAGATTTCTCGTGATGTCGCAAATGAAATGAACCAAAAATTTGGCTTATCGCTAACAGAGAAACAGATTAAGAGTTATCGAAGAAATAATAATCTACATAGTGGCTTGACAGGAAGATTTGAGAAAGGTCAGACTCCCCACAATAAGGGGAAGAAGTACCCGAACAGACCACCCAATAGTGGTTACTTCAAAAAAGGTAATCGACCTCCAAATTATGTACCAGTTGGTACAATCAACTACACAACCGACGGCTACCCGAAAGAAAAAATCGGAGAGCCTAATCGATGGGTTTTGAAACATCGCAAGGTCTGGGAGGAACATCATGGGCCAATACCCAAAGGGCATTCGATTGTCTTCCTAGACGGAGATAAAACAAACTATGATATTTCAAACCTAGCTTGTTTATCTAAAAACGAAATTGCTAGAATGAATCAAAATCATCTATTCACGTCCAACGCTGATTTGACTAAATCTGGTATTGGGCTAACAAAACTTACAAACAAAATTAGAGAGGTAGAAAAAAATGGCTAGTTTATACGAACTAACAGGGATTTTTAAACAAATCAATGATATGGAAGGGCTGGACGAAGAAACAAAAGCTGATACCCTTGATTCGATTGATTGGACTGATCAGTTCGAGGAGAAAGTCGAAAATACGGTCAAGGTTATCAAAAATAAAGAAGCTGATAAGAAACAGCTCAAAGAAGAGATTGATCGTCTGACTGCACGATGTAAGTCAATCGATAATGACATCACACGGCTTAAAACTGGCTTACAAGGAGCTTTTGAAATCACCGGACATGACAAGGTTAAGGGGCTACTTTTTACTGTTTATCTGGCAAAAAATCAACCATCTGTGGTTGTTGACGAAGAGTTATTACCAAAGAAATATTTTGTAATTACTAAAAAACCTGATAAAAACGCAATTAAGGAAGTATTGAACGCTGGTAAGAAGGTCAAAGGTGCTACCTTGCAAGAAAGTAGAAGTTTGAGGATTAAGTAATGGAATTGATGAACAAAACACGAGTAACGGATTCGCTAGCAGTTGTGATTGGACCAGAATCAATTGAAGTACTTGTTACAGAAGGATTTCTATTCGATGTTGCGATTCGTTTTGTGAAAGTAGACGAAACAAATCTTGATCAAGGAAATGAAAAACCGGTATTTACTCCAGAGTACAAACTGGTCACAGTCGCTAAATACAAGGAAAAACCTATTTTTGAATCCGAGGAAGATATTCGAAGATTCGAAAAACAAGCAAAAGAAATTAAGGCGCTATTTGCCTTTGCAAAAGTTAACAAACAAAATTGGTTTAACACGGCCCTTTATCCAGGAGTGCTAACGGAGAAAGTTGGTGTCTGATGAAAATTTTAGCAATTGATCCTGGTAGCGCAAAGGCTGTAGATAGCACAAATGGCATAGTTTTACTCGATAACGCAAAATTAGTAGATCATTGGGTGGTACCCTCCGCAAAAATTCATGACATTCGTAAGTGGTTTGAAGAAGTGGGATGTTTCCTGCAAGCTGATGTAGTCGTCATTGAGAAATTTGAAGCTAGAGACAACGATAAATCAAAAGATAATTCGGTTCTTGAGACAATAGCTTTATTTCAAATTCTTTTTCCAAAATCCGTATTGCAACGAAACGCGGGGTATCAATCAGATGTTCCAAATGAGTTATTAAAAATTTTGGGATTATGGAAATTCGAGAAAAGCCACCATCAGGATGTCAGAGCGGTAGCAAGACTTGGATTATTTTGGGCAATGAGAAATGATATTGAAGAAGTAATTCAAGATATTGGAAAGGTGGTGAGTGAGTATAACAATAACGTTAAGAAAGTGGCAAGCTGAAGCAGTCAAAAGAAGTGACCACTTATCAAATGGAATTTTTCTTGAAGCTTTAGGGGGTCGGGGTAAAACTATATGCGCTCTAGCTATCTCAAAACATAAAAAGGCTAAGAAAATCATCATCACAAACAACAGATTGGCAATCTTGAATGGTTGGATTGATGCAGTCAAGTTTATGAATTTTGATAAAGATGTTGAGATTATCATTCAAACGGATAGATATCTTCAAAATCAAGTCAAAAAGGGGCATAAATTAGATTGTGATGTGCTGATAGTAGATGAATGGCAGAACATGTCGTCTGACAAACAAGTGGCCTTATATCGCAAAATAAAGCGAAAATACACGATAGGTCTTTCAGCGACACCAATCCGGAAAAAAGGACAAAATTTCTATCCGCTTGAAAAAACGGTATTTGGTTGGGCAACCCCAAATAATAAATTTGACTGGCAAAAGACTCATGGGAAAATGGTCTATGATCCATTCAGCTACTCAAAAGAGAAGTGGGAAGATTTCAGGAATTATGAAAGTTATATCTCAAACTTGCCGAACTTCTTCCGCTGGGAAGACATTGAAAAGATTGAGAATGCCACTGAAAATAACGGTTTTGAAACCAAGTTCTATCCAGTCACAGTTAAAGCTGGAAACCCTGAGAAATTAGCTGAGTTTAGGCAGCTTAACCTGGTCACTGTTGGAGACAAGACGGCTATGGCCAAACAGTCCTTTGGTCGCAAGACCTTTGAACAGTACCTAAATCAAACTGGTGTGGCCGTTGATTTTCCAAAGTTGAAACCAGTTAACGCTGATACCCCTCTCATGCTAAAGCTAGACGGTTTGATTGAGAGAGCACCTCATGACATGCTGATTGTCAGCAAGTCTAAGCAGATTGTCAACGTCATTCGCGAGCGCCACCCTGAAATTGGAATCTGGACGGGCGATATCCAAGAAGGACTTGATAAGAAAATCGTGGTTGCTACCAGTCAAGTTCTTGGAGTGGGGGTTGATGGTCTGCAGCATAAATATCAAACGGTTGTCGTGCTGGATCCGGTGGATAAGTCTTCTGGTGAATATGATGACTATCGTCAATTGTTGTGGCGCGTGACTGGTTCACGGCAGCAGCATGATGTGAATATTATCGAATTTTATTATAAAGAAAGTAAAAAAAGAGGAAAACAAAATGAACAAAAAAACTGAAATGATCGTATTTCGTAGCCGTAAAACCGGAAAATTTCTTGAATCTTACAAAGATCGTGGGAGCCTAGCCTTTCAAGCAGAATATTGCTGCATCACTCACTGTTTAAAAATCCCCCGTGAAAAATATGAAGGAGACAAAAAGACCTACAAGGCTCTCGCTGCAGCTTTTGACTGTGAGATTGTCGCCCTGGAAATTGAATACAAGATGAGCTATCCGAACGGATCAGAAGTTGAACCTATCAAGCATAATCTTCCATCCATTGAAGATTTAATCGAAGATATTTTGGGAGGATTATGATTATGGCATTTACACTTCCAGCAAATAAACCACAAGTTCCTAAAGATACCCCACGAAATTTTTTCATCTACGGTGAAACCATGAGCGGAAAGTCTTATCTTGCAAATGAATTCCCAAATCCAATCGTTTTGAACACAGACGGGAATGCAGAAGCTAACACGGTTCCAAGCATTCAGCTGATCAATGAAAAAGATGACAAGGGACGAATTACCAATTCAGTAATTAAGCAGCTTGGAGATATCTTGCTTGCTCTCCAGACACAGAAGCACTCTTATGAAACAGTCGTTATTGATGTAATTGACGATGTTATTGAAATGATTAAGATTGCAGTTTGTGATGAATTAACCCCAGTTGGTAAACCTCGCTTGAAATCCTTGTCGGAAATTCCATACGGCAAAGGATACGACTTCTTTAACCAAGCTATCACAGAATTAGTCATTGACCTCAAAGCATTGCCAATGAATGTTATTTACATCAGCCGTCAGGTATCTGAATATGATGACAATGGCAATGCCACCAAAGACAAACCAAGCTTGAAAGATAAGTATGTCAATCTTATCAATGGAAACTCTGATTTGATGATCCACACTGAAAAACTCGGCAACAACTACAACCGTGAGGTTGACCGCAAGCGTAAGACCTACTATGTGAACCATGTTGATGACAAGGCTATTTTGAAAATCTTAGCAACTATCCGTGGGGCTGTTGAACCTGCAAAAGGTAAGCCAGCGCAAAAGAAAGAAGCAGCTAAGACAACTAAACCAGCGAAAACCGAAAAGCCAAAAGAGGCGCCTAAGAAAGAAGTTGCCTCTGATGATGAACTATTTTAAGAAATAAAGGAGAATACACATGAGCTTACTAGATATCGCAAAATCAATCAAAAAAGAGGGCTTTGACCCACGCAAAGACAGCGCCAACGGTCCTGCACCAATCCCAGCTGGTACTTATCCAGTAGTCCTGAAGAAAGCAACCTTCAACGTATCGGACAAAGGCTGGGAAAGCCTTGGTTATCAATTTGAAATCCGTGGCGGTGATTACAGTGGACGCTCTGAATTTGCAACATTTGGCACACTGACTGAATGGAACGGTAAGAACCTTAACTGGGCAGTTGAACGCACCATGAAATTCTTTATCAAAGCCTTGGTCCTTGCTGGCGACAGTATGCAAGGAAATGAAGAAGACGGTAAAGCCTTGGAAGAGGCTCTACAACGTAAGGCAGTTGGCTCTTACTACAACCTTGTTATCTCTGTGACTAAGGGAAAAGATGGCCGTGAGTTTCGAAACTATGACCTTGAAGAAGAAGAAGCACAACCGCTGACTGAAGCTGATATTGATGAAGATGACCTCCCTTTCTAAAAAATAGCAAGTTTTGGGTCATTGATGAAACTGATGAAAGATTAGGACCATTCAATACATTTGAAGAGGCTTATCAATCGTTGTTATTTTATTTAAAAATGACTGAAGATGAATATGAATCAAATTATATGGCCCAAGAACTTGTTTATATTTACAAAGAGGAGAAGTAATCATGCCGTCGATGAAAGAATACGCATTACAGTATCAAAAGTTAGGGTTCTCAGTCATTCCAATCAATCCTAAAAACAAGATGCCTTTGATTGATTTTGCTGATAAACCTGCCATGACTGCAAGGGAAATTGAAAGTTTTTGGGATGGCTTTCCTAATGCCAACATCGCTTTAAAAACAACTAACTTCTTTGTTATTGATATTGACAAGCACGGTAAGTCAAATGGTTTTGAGTCCTTGAAAAAATGGAAATATCTGGGATTGATTGAACCAACATTGCAAGCCAAAACGGCCAGCGGCGGAAAACACCTTTTCTACTTCAAAAGGGATGACACCCCCATAACGCAGATGATTGGTTTTTTACCTGGTGTGGACATCAAGGCCCATGAAAACAATTATGTTTTGGTTGCTCCATCAGCAACAGAAAAAGGACAGTATGAGTGGGATCTGGAAAAATCCAAGGAAGGTGGTACGATGGTTACTCCTTCCAAAGAATTAATACATGCTATTAAAAAACAGTATGGCGAAACTCACGGCTATAAGTATGATGGTAAGGACGGTCTTAGGGACTTAGCTAGACGTTCGCATATTAGAGACCGAACCCAAACAACAGATCTCTTTGAAACAATTGCCCTTGGTTTTGGTGATGAGGGTGGACGAAATGACAAACTAGCCAAGTTTGTAGGTGGTCTCTTATATCGGGCAGTCGACGATGGTGTAGTTGTTCAACTTGCAAGATTGGCAAATGCAAATAGCCCAAACCCTTTAACTGAAAAGGAAGTGATGCGTACTGTTGAAAGTATGATTAAAAAAGATAGGAGGTGAGAGTAATCGGTGATGTAGTAAGTATAAATTCACAAGATAAAATGATTACAAATGCAAAAGGTGACATCAAAGCAAATAGCCCGATGAATGTACTTGTGGCGTTTAAAGCTGACGATCAACTAAGTATTTATTTAAAACACAATGATTTCTCTCAGGAACATGAACTCCTTAAAGACATCAAGATTGGCAACACTCTTTTTAAAAAAGGTGAGCTCCCTTCTAACTTTGATTCAGTCGTAAAAGTTTACTTTGAAAGTGTGTTAGGTGTTGCTTTCTCAAATCAAGCGATGCTTGATGGCATGGAGACTTTCTTTTCAGAAAGATCATACAATCCAGTTATTGAGTATATGGAGAGAGCAGCTGAAAAGTGGGATGGGAGAAACCGGATTGACCGCATGCTTCAAGTATATCTTGGCGCTGAAGATAACCCTTTAATTTCTAAAATCGCTCAAATGTGGCTAGTTGGTGCAGTTGCCAAGGTCTATGATCCCTACGTTAAATTTGACTATGTTCTGGACTTGGTCGGTGGCCAAGGAGTCGGGAAAACGTCCCTCCTTCAAAAATTGGGTGGCGAATGGTATACGGATGCCGTAACAGATTTCTCTAATAAAGA
The DNA here is from genome assembly GCF_047464215.1 of Streptococcus infantis. Lineage (GTDB taxonomy): Bacteria > Bacillota > Bacilli > Lactobacillales > Streptococcaceae > Streptococcus > Streptococcus infantis_P. The sequence goes on from NZ_JASHCG010000007.1 coordinate 15,617, forward strand.
TAATTACGACATCATGTTAAAAAGCCTAATCGTCAACGACGACGAAATGGTGGCCAGTAATCGTATGAGCTTTGCAGAAACTAAAGCCTTTATTTCTAAAACCAGCCTACGGTATCGTAAGCCCTACATGAAACGCACAGAAGAATTTGCCAAAAACTTCATTTTAGCCAGGACTACTAACCAAACAGAATACCTCAAGGACAAAACCGGTGAACGTCGATTTCTCCCGATTATGGCAGATAGTAAACGACAAAAGAAACATCCAATGGAAATCGAGCCTGATACAATCGAACAAATTTGGGGGGAAGCTGTTACAATTTATCGTGCTGGTGCTGATTTGATGTTTGATGAAAATACAGAGGATGAATTGAATATCTACCGCGAACAGTTCATGTATCGTGATGAAGTTGAATTACAAGTGCTTGAATATCTTGATATGCCCGTCCCTGAAAATTGGCAAAACTGGTCTATTCAGCAACAACATCAATACACAAGTAAATATTTCGATAACAGTAGCGACTTTGATCCCGGAAGCAAAAAACTAGATAAGGTCTCAACTCGTGAAATGATGTACAACTTATTTATGAGAAATTCGAATGACAGGAAGCTGTCAACGAAGATTAACATGATCATGGATAATCATCCTGATTGGAAAAAAAGTGTTTTCCGGGCAGGAGGTAAAAGTACAAAAGGGTTCGTAAGAGTGAAGAATTCGGAAAAAACTAATCGGTAGCAATTTAAAAATTATCGGTAGTCATCGGTAGCAGTTGAGGGGGTAGATCGGTAGCATTCTACCGATAAAATGAGACATCGGTAGCAGTCTAACCCCTTGATATTACTGACTTTTATTTAATATTTATATATAATACTACTCTTCTACCTATATTTTTAAAAAAAGTATATAAAATAATAGTAATAATAGAGAAAGCCTATAAAATAGGGATTCTTTAAAAATATTTTTTACTTTTTAGAATTTATCGGTAGTACGGTAGCAGTTTGAAAAAAAGAGGTAAAAATGTCATACACAGTAACACTATATTTTGACAATATGGTAGATGAAACTCACTTCTTTAAGAAAGTGGGTGATGCTGCTAAATGCAAGGCTCAGCTTGAGAGCAAGTATCGAGGGGAGCGATTGTATAAGGTGAAACTTGAGGAGTTGGAAGAATGAGTAAATTTGAAATCTCCCTGTCTAAAGATGACCTTGAACATATCGCTAACGGTTATGACATCAAAATCAAAATCAACGGTAAAAGATTTTTGGAAACAAATGAAATCATTTTGAAGCCTGCATTGACAAATGATGTTATGGCCCCGATATTGAATTATAGAAATAAATTAATTGATACTGAGGTACAAAATATTGCTAATAATTTTTCAGGAGGTGCAATGTGAAGCGATTCATAGCAATATGGATTGTTCTATCTGCTGCATTGAATATCTGGCAGATGGGCAGGATTCGGGATTTAGAAAACGGAGGAGAATGATGGCTAAAGATATTTTAACGGATCTAGCATTTGAAAATGTACACAAATGTCTGGGAATTCCTGATTGGAACGAATCTGATGAAGTAATTCTTGTTAGTTTTGCTAATAAAGAAGAAATTGAAGCAGATAAAAGTTACCGTTCGACTGAAAATTGTAATTATTTTGGCAAACGAATTTGTATCTTCTGTGAACAAGTGAAGAAAAATAATTACATCACGCTACATAAATCTATGTTAGAAAAAATTATTAAGACTATGGAATCAGTTAAAGAAGTGGAGGAAAAGTAAAATGAAAAAATTAGGAATTGTTTTAGGAGCGATATTTGTAATCGTTGTATCGCCATTTGTGGTTCAGTATGGTTGGAATGAGATTATCACAACAATTGTTCCAGTTGGTAAAATTACAGTCTGGCAAGCATTAGGGATGGATGCACTACTATCTTTCATCTGGCCTGTGCTATCTAGCAAAAAAGAATCTGAAGAGGATTATTCATATGCTGTAAAAAGCAGTATTTCGAAAATCATTACATGTGCATTCTTGATATGGTTAGCTAGTTTGTTCTTGTGAGGATATTCATGAAAAATTTAAAAATCCTATGTGTTGTTTTACTCGCATCATTCCTCGTGGCATGTCACCAGATTTCGAGTGGGACAGTAGTAGATAAGTACATTGATGAACCTCACACAACATTCATACCCGTGGTGTCTGGGAAAAGTTCAGTACTTGTACCAACAAGAACCAAAAGAAAATACATTCTGGTCGTTTCAGGATATGCAGGTAATAAGCAAATTGAAGAAACATTTGAAGTGACAGCTGAGGAATACATGCGCTATGGAATTGGTAATACTTTTATACAAGATGCAGTTTTAGAAAATAAGGAAGAGGATAAATAATGAACCTAGAAATAATTGACAATATAAATAAACCGAGCCATTACCAAGGTAGATACGGCATGGAATCTATCGATGCTTTAAGAAACTTCATGACACCAGAACAGCTGAAAGGATTTTATCTTGGAAATGCCTTGAAGTATCAATTGAGATTTCAGAAGAAAAACGGTCTTGAAGACCTGAAGAAAGCCAGAAAGAATCTCGACTGGCTAATCGAGGAGATAGAGAACGAGCAGACACAATTGAGGAAAAACCATTGTAGAACATAGACGATAATGGCATTAAAAAAAGCCAAGGCACTCTCTACCTCAGCAATAATTTCAAACACTATTATTATATCACAAAGGAGATAGAGAGTGAAGGCTAAAGAGCTTTTAAGCGAATTACAGAACCTTGACATGGATATCCAGAGTCGTATTGACGAAATCAACGAACTTGAGGCTGGCCTGCTCTCAAGTCCAAAGTGGGCCGAAGCTAAAGTAAAAGGTGGGCAGACAAGAAAGATTGATGATGTGTACGCTCAGTTGATCACGATGAAAGACGAAATTGAGAAAGATACCAATGTTGTAATCAATCGAAAAATGGAATTGGGGCGGATGATTAACAAGCTGACAAATCCTAAGCATAGAACAATCCTACGAATGACTTATATCAATAAAGGTACGGCTGATAGTATTTGTTATGACTTGAAAATGAGTCGTACAACCTATTACAGATTGAAGAATGAGGCAATTTTAGCCTTAGAAGAAGTTATCTGATGTCATAAGTTCAAAATGGGACTATTTGGGACGGCACGGTTCTAAAAATCTGTTAGAATGGTAGTATCAAGAATTAGGGGTAAGGCAGTAAGTCTTCCCTGATATGGAGAGTTGGCAGAGTCAGGTTGAATGCGCCCGTTTGCTAGACGGGTGGTCGCCTATGTGCGGTCCGTGGGTTCAAATCCCACACTCTCCTTTGAGCGTTTGTGTCCCAGAATGGGGTAGGCAGTAGGCTTAGCATTCATATATCACTCATTAACTTACAAATGGTTGCGGAGCGACTGGACCTTGCATGATTGCATAGCTACTTATATCCTAGGTAAGTTATAAGCTAGAGGGTTTGATTCCCTCAGAGGTTTTAAATGACTACAAAAAATAAAAAAAGGAAAACTTCAAATTGATTTCTAATTAACACGCAAGGTAGTAGTCGCCTTGCATTAAGTCACTCATCGAGTGGCTTTTTTAATTATTAAAAAGGTGGTGATGGAAAATTGAATGAAAGACAAAGACGATTCGCAGATGAGTACATCATCAGCGGGAATGCAACAGATGCAGCTATTAAGGCAGGGTATAGTGAAAAGACTGCTAGAAGTCAAGGACAAAGATTGTTGACAAAAGTTGACATTTCTGAATATATCAAAAAAAGAATGGATGAAATTCAGGACGAAAAAATCCTGACTCAAAAACAAATTCTTGTGATGTTGTCAGAGATTGCATCAGGTCAGGCAAAAGAGACAATTGTGGTCACGACAAAAGTAGCTGAGTTGATGACTGATCCCGTGACTGGTAAGTCTGTAAAAGTCTACAATGAAATCCCTCAACTTGTCGAATATCCAACAAAGAACAGCGATAGGAACAAAGCTTTGGAGTTACTAGGGAAACGACATCAAATGTGGACTGATAAAGTAGACATCAATGCAACGGTTACCGAGACTAAGAAGTTTGACGATATCGTCAGTCAGTTGGGCGGTGATGGACTTGACGAATAGCTTCCCTTTATCTCAAAAGTACATCGACTTTTGCAACAGCTTTAATAATGTTGATGCGGACTTTTTGGAAGGTACAACGGCAGCTGGAAAAACAACGGTTGGTGTTGGTGTCAAGTTTATGCGAGCAGTCAGCAGAAGTTCGAAGAAGTTTCACATCATTGCAGCAAAGACAGTTGGTGTAGCCGAAAAGAACATCATTAATCAGGATAACGGAATTTTAGACATACACAAATCAGCCGTCTACTGTGGTAATGGTGATAAAGATTCGAAGATTCCTCACATCAAGTTTGAGGGGAAAATCATTTATGTACTGGGATATGACAATAAGGAAAAATGGAAGCTGGTCCTTGGTGGTCAGTATGGATGTGTCTATATTGATGAGGTCAACACGGCTGACATTGAGTTTGTTCGTGAGTTGTCCACACGGAATGATTATTTGATGGCAACGCTCAATCCGGATAATCCTGATTTACCAGTCTACAAAGAGTTCATCAACAAGGCGAGACCGTACAAAAAATACGCAGGCGATGTGCCGGAAGAAATTATGCGAGACCTATCAGAGCCAGCTAACCCTAAATGGCGTTACTGGTTTTTTACGTTTAATGACAACCTGTCACTAACACCAGAAGCCATCCAGAAGAAAAAGGATGCTGCACCAGTTGGGACTAAGCTCTACAAAAATAAAATACTTGGTCTACGTGGCCGAGCAACAGGAATTGTCTTCGTTAACTTTGATAGTAAAAGACATGTGTTGAGTAAGTCTTTTGTAAAGAATACGGTCACGTTCCAGCGGTTCACAGCTGGACTAGATACAGCTTACTCAGCAAGTAGTCCGGATACAATTGCAATGATTTTCCAAGGGATATCAGATGACGGGAAATTATATACGCTGGATGAGGAAGTCTACAACAACGCTGAGCTTGATGTACCGATTGCACCATCTGATACTGTGGTCAAGTTTATCAATTTCCTAGAAAAGAATCGTGCTGAGTGGGGGCTGGCGCGTGATGTATTTGTTGATAGTGCGGACCAAGCGACAATTACAGAATTAAACAAATACAAGCGACAATACGGCTGTCTGTATATCTTTAACAATGCTTATAAGAAAACCAAGATTATTGATCGGATCAACTTCCAAATTGGTTGGTTAGCTCAAGGTTGCTACTATGTGTTAAGTCATTGTATGAATCATATCAAAGAGCTAAACACTTACTCATGGAAAGAAGGAAAAGATGAGCCGGAAGATGCAAATGATCACACAATCAATGCGAATCAGTATGCATGGTTGCCATACAGGAAGATAATCGGAAGAAAGGAAAACTAAAGTGGGAATAATGGATATGATCAGAAGGAGTATGAGAAGCTTTCTCAAACTGGAACAGGCACAGCCAAATGTCATCACAATTACAGAGGCAATGACGTTTGAAGATAATGCAGCAAAGAACCAAATTTGGTATCGCGGTGACTCATACGAACTGGACCAGCTCTACAAGCAATTACCACACAGCAACATCAACTTTTGGGGAGCGACAAGCACTCCTGGGCAAGAAATTAAAAAGATTCATACAGGAATCCCTGGTCTCATCGTTGATAGGTTGGTAGATATCACGCTGCACGATATGAATGATTTAGAATTTTCCGAGGAAACACAAGGAAAATTGTGGGAAGAGATTGCTGAAGATAGCAACTTCCACGATCAACTGCAGGAGGCGATTAAAGATAGTCTTGTGATGGGTGATGGTGCTTTTCGTATTTCATTTGATCCGGAACTTACAGCATTGCCTATTGTTGAATGGGTTGGTGGAGATAGAATTGAAATCATCTACAACCGTGGAAGATTGAAAGAAGTTATTTTCCGCACGCACTTCACAGAACACAGACGGAGCTATTTGCTCGAGGAAATCTACGGATATGGCTCATTAACTTATAAGCTCTACAGGGGTGAAACTGAGCTAGATATGAGCGCGACAGAGTACACCGCTAACCTTGTCGATGTGGAGTTCGATAAATCTGTTATCTTGTGCTTGCCGTTTAAGATTTACACGTCACCTAAAGTAAAAGGCCGTGGTCAATCTATCTATGATCGTAAGACAGATGCCTTTGATAGCTTGGATGAGTCTTGGAGTCAGTGGATGGATGCTCTTCGTTCTGGACGATCACGAGAGTATATTCCTGAGAACTTACTTCCCAGAGATCCCTACACAGGCGAAATTAGTAAGGGCAATCCTTTTGACCATCGCTTTATTAAGGTTGAGACAGCAATGGGCGAGGATGCAAAGAACACAATCACATTGCAACAAGCTAATATCCCGCACGAAAGTTATTTGAGTACATACGTGACTGCGCTTGATTTAGCTTTACAAGGTATCATTAGCCCATCAACACTCGGTATCGATGTCAAGAAGCTAGATAATGCTGAGGCACAACGTGAGAAAGAAAAGGCAACTCTCTATACTCGCAATGCTATTGTGACAGCTCTGCAAGATTACCTGCCAAAGTTAATTAGTATGGTTTTGAATGCTGATAGTGTGCTTAAGAAAAACCCGCTACAGAAAGTCAAGGTCGACGTGCCGTTTGGTGAGTATGCTAACCCTAGTTTTGAATCACAGGTTGAGACAGTTTCTAAGGCTAAGACAGGTGGTATCATGTCGATTGAAGCGAGCGTTGAGGAATTATACGGTGACTCAAAAGACCAGGAATGGAAAGACCAGGAAGTGGCAAGAATCAAAGTGGAGCAAGGTGTGACAGAAATCAACGTGCCATCATTGAATGAAGTTGCTAACGATTTTGAGATAGAGAAGGAGGCTGAAGATGCTGAAGACGGTGACGATAGGACAGAGGATCTATCACATGAGTCAGAAGGAAGCGCAGGGACTTCTACAGATAGCGAGCGATAATGTAGAGTTCGGTATCTATGCTGTTGAGAAGAACAACAAGTTGGATATGCTCAACCTCAAAATGCCTAGTAAAACAGCTTTGAAACGACAATTGAGAAGTTTTAAAGCGCAAGGTTTTAAGGTGTACTGCAATGGCTTATGATGTATCTAAAGCATTTGAGCGAATTGAAAACGATCTGCTTGATTCCATGATTAGAAATCTAGGAAGGCATAAGGCAGAGGAAACTGCTGAAGGTTTTGAATGGGAACAATGGCAGGTCGCTCAATTGAAAGAGCTTGAACGATTTAAGCGAGATAATGCCAAAAAATATAGCAAAGAGTTTGCCAATATCAATAGCAAGATTTCCACAGCTATACAAGAAGCCTATAGGCAAGGCATGGATGATGAGGAAATGTCTATCCTGGAAGCTATCAAGAACGGTTTTGAATTTAACAGTGGAAAAGATAATCTAGGGGCTTCATTTTTTGCTATCAACGAACGAAAGTTGCATGCGTTACTTAACTCGGTCGAGCATGATATGAAGACGGCAGAGCATGCTGTATTGCGGTATACAGACGACCAGTACAGGCGCACAATATTTGATGCTCAGGTAGCAGCTAACACAGGAGCTAAGACTTATGAGCAGTCAGTGGATATGGCCACTAAGGATTTTCTAAGTCGGGGTATCACATGCATCCAGTACAGTAACGGGGCCATGGTCAATATCGTATCGTACGCCGATATGGCCATTCGAACAGCAACCAAAAGAGCCTACCTAATGGGTGAGGGAGTCAAGCGCCAGGAGTGGGGGATTCATACTGTTATCTTAAACAAGCGATCGAATGCATGTCCTCTGTGTATGCCTTTTGAAGGTAAAGTATTGATTGATGATGTCTGGTCAGGAGGCAGTGCGGATGATGGTCCATATCCATTATTAAGTTCTGCAATGGCAGCTGGTTTGTATCATCCTAACTGCAAAGATAAGCATACAACTTATTTCCCTGGGATCAGTAGCGAGCCAGAGAAAATATTTACAAATCAGGAATTGGACGACATCAAGGAAAGACAGTTACTGGACAACAAAGTTCAGCATGCTAAGCGACAGGAGAAACGATTTAGCAGATTATCGCAGTTCAGTCTCGATGAAGACAATGTTCAGAAGTACACATTAAGGGCGGAAGAATGGTCTAAACTTAAGTCTAATGCAGAAGAAAATCTGAAATACTTTGAAGCGGAAAAAGGATACAAATTATACCAAGAGCTTTCACTCGAAAGTGATAGTGATTACAAGAAATTCATCAATCGTCAGAGATTGCCTAGAGATACTAGTGGCGTAGCTTCGAAGAAGATTGCTGCAGAGACACGACACATGTATATCGATGCGACTCGAAAAAAATTCAAGGGAGGTACAGAGCTTGGGCAAGACTTGTTTGCAAGACTAGCCGACCAGTCGGCGATTGCAACTATTGCAGAAACAGGAGTTGTGAGATATGAATCTGGAAAACTCTTCCTGAACATGTATAAGGACGTAGACGACCCTCGCGGACCTGGTACTGGTTATTTCCATGAATTTGGTCATCAAATAGATGAGAAACTAGGTTGGGAATTCACAAAGGATAAAAAAATCCTTCAACTTCTGCGTAAAGACTTTATCAATTTATCTGATGATGCTATTTTCGAAGCAATCCATATCAACGATAAAGCCTCTTCGGCATCTGATATATTAGGAGCGTTGAGTGAAGGTAGAATACAAGGTAAGTATTCGCACTCGCTCGTTTACTGGGAGAAAAAAGGAAATATAGAGAGTGAGTTTTTTGCGCATGTGTTTGAGGCACAATTTGATGATGAACGCAGAGAAATACTTGAAAAAACTTTTCCTGAGAGTTATAATTATGTTATAAATAAACTAAAGGAGAGGTAGTCATGCGGATTATCGAAAGCTATCTACGTGTAGCAGAAAAAGCAGATACATTCAGCGACATCTTTGGATATCGTTTAGTAGCCCCGATTTTTCCTGTAGCGGCTATCTATGGACCACAAGAAGAGAGTGATATCTTTGAAGCGAAACTAGACAAATGTATCAAAGATCAATACGATTATTTTGCAGATGAGTACGGCTATGATTCAGATGAGAAAAGACGTAGACTGCAACGTGAGAAGCATGTATTTTACGATTGTTAATATCACAGAGCGCCTATAAGGTGCTTTTTTTGTACTCAGAAAAGGATTGAAAAAATGAAATACAGAAAGAAACCAGTAGTCATTGAGGCGGTTCGGTTCGTAGATACGGAAGAATCAATTTTGAAATTGTCAGAGTTAGGATTGGATCCAATTCGTGTAGATTATGCTGATTTGGATAATCCGGTTTTAAAGATAGAAACACTTGAAGGATTGATGATTGCAACAGAAGGTGACTACATCATCAAAGGCGTGCAAGGTGAATTTTATCCATGCAAGCCTGATATTTTTGCACAAACATATGAAAAAACGGAGGAATGAAATGTTAGAAAAAGCAAAACAATTGGCATCACAAGAATTTTCGCGCTTATCAGATCGTGAAATCAAAGTAGAAGACTGCTTTGTAGTTTGGTTTAGCAAGACCCTGCAAAATTGGAAAGCTCTTGTTAGTACGAATACAATTACATCAAGTGAGCCTTGTGGAAACTATGCAGAAATCACGCATAACGGAGACAAGAAAGAGACTTATGTGGATGTTTACGCCAAGATTTCAAATCGTGCCATTAAAGATTAGGTGGTGATCCGACATCTTGACTTGCAGGAATAGACTGCTATAAATTACTGTAAATTGCTATAAACCGCATCGAAATCGAGGCGGTTTTCTTATGTTTGAAAGGAATAAAGATATGGAAGATTGGAAAATAAGATTTAAAAAAGAATACTATGAATTGAAAGAACGATTCCAAAAGTTGGATATGATGATTGGCAAATACGAGAAAGGACAGTTAGAGTTTGAACCTAAATGTCCTATTGATTTGTTAAAACGTCAGCGTTCAGTTATGTGGGATTATCTTTCTACTCTAGAGCAACGTGCGAAAATTGAAGAAATTAAACTATAAAACCTAACCGTACGGGATTCCATACGGTTTTCTTTTTGTCCGAAGACTAAAAACTACGTGGAGACACCAGTGACAATAACTGAAATAGGGAGACACCCTTAAAACTGAAAGGAGAACGCTATGTTCAAACGCAAACTATTTTTCCATAATGCAGATACAGGAACTGGCTCTGCAGGTGGACAAGACACGTCAAGCCAAACTCAACCAGCTAGCACTCCTGAGATTGACTATGACAAAATCGCTAGCATTGTCGAAGGCAAGCAAAAGGTTGCTGAAGACACCGTGCTAAAAAATTACTTTAAGCAGCAAGGATTGAGTGGTGAAGAAATGGCTCAAGCTATTACTGCTTTTAAGTCGCAGAAAGCTGATGCAACACCAGATGTCACATCACTACAGCAACAGTTAACGCAGGCACAAGCAAGTGCATTACAAGCTAATTTAGAGCGAAATCTACAATTAGCAGCAATCGAGGAAGGATTGCCTGTTGGTGTACTACCTTATGTGATGAAATTGGCTGATATATCAACTCTCACACTTGAATCGAAACCAGAAGATTTCAAAGCTATTGTCGCAAAAGTTTTGGAAGACGTTCCTGCACTGAAGCCAAACAAAGAAGAATCAACTGGGTTTCAACAAATCGGATCTACCGGTAAAACACAACAAACTAACCAAACTGATGCCATTGCTGCAGCGTTTGGTCTTTAAGAAAAAGGAGAATTAAATTATGACAGTTTATAACTACGCAGAACAATTCGAACAAGCTTTGCATCAGAAATATGCAAAAGAACTTGCGTCTGTAGATTTGTTTAACTCAAATCCGCAAGTGAAATTTATCAACGCTCAAACAATCAAGTTGCCGAACATCACAGTATCTGGTTACAAAGACCACAATCGTCAAACTATCGGTTTTAATTCTGGAACAATTTCAAACGATTGGGAACCAAAGAAACTCGAACATGACCGCGACATCGAATTTGCAATCGATCCTATGGATGTTGATGAAACAAACCTTGTCGTCTCTATTGCCAATGTCCAAAACACTCTGGAAACTGAACAAGGTATTCCTGAAAAAGATTGCTACGTGTTCTCAAAACTCTACACAGAAGCAGGTAAGTATACTGCTAACGGTGCCACTATCGACACTACAACATTGACTGCAGAAAATATCTTGCAAAAATTTGATGACGCCATGGAAAAAATGGACGAAGCAGGCGTCCCATCTGAAGGTCGCATTTTGTATGTCACTCCAGCTGTCAACAAGCTCTTCAAACAGGCTAAAGACATCCAACGTGTGCTAGGAGTGAATGGTTCAAATGGCGATGTCAAACGCTCTATCTATAGCCTTGATGACGTTAAAATCAAACAAGTGCAATCAGCTCGCATGAAATCACAATACAACTTTACAAATGGTTGTGTCGCAACAGATGAAGCGAAACAAATGAACTTCATCTTAATCCACCCATCTTGTGAAGTTGCTCGTGAAAAATACTCTTACATCAAAGTATTTACACCAGGTCATGACTCACGTACAGCTGACAACTATTTGCTCCAATCTCGCTTCTACATGGATGCATTCTTGATCAAGAATAAAGCAGCTGGTATCTTTATCAACGCGACAGCGTAAGAAAGGATGGTGTAGTATATGGCATTAAAAGCAATTAAAGGCGCTCGCGTCTATGATATTGATGAGTTAGCGATCAATGATTTTGTTGGTCGTGGCTTTGAAATCTACGAAGATGGTGAATTAAAATATGGTGAATCTGTCGACAAGGTTTCAAAAGAGGAGTACGAAAAAGTTTTAGCTGACTTGAAAGATGCTAAGGATGAAATCAAGAAGCTCAAAGGAGCTAAGGAGTAACAGTCATGTATGCTAGTCCAGATTATTACAAAAAGACGTTTGTTGGTGTGATTTCTGCTGATTCAGAAGTTCTGGCTAGCAAACTTAAATCAGCTTCTGACAAGATTGATATACTTACGTTCAACCGAATCCGTGGCATTGGATTCGACAATCTGACGCCATTTCAGCAGGAAGTTATCCGAAAGGCTTGTTGTCAGATTGTTGACTTTGAAGAGGTTAATGCTGATTTGATAGCTACTACAGTTTCAAACTACAGTATTAATGGTGTGTCAATGCAATTAGGATCAAATTGGAACATTGCCACCGAACAAGGTATTGTTATTTATCGCAAAACCTATGAACTTTTGAAGCAAACAGGATTGACGAGGAGGGTTATTTGATGAAATTTCCACAACTTGTCTTACCTCAATTTTGTCAGACGCCAATCACAGTCACAGTCAACCAAGAGGGAGTTTCTGAAGATGGCGAACCTTTGGAGGCGTTTAGAGAAAATCTAAAATGCAATTATCAGGACGGTGCCAAAACAGTCCTAACCGAACAGAAGAAGCTGGTCCAAATTACTGGGTCAGCTTATTTCGTTGGTGATATTGCACCGTATTTGCCTACATTGAGCGGTGGGACTGCAATTGTATTTGGTATTGTCAGGAGGATTGTGGATAGCCGGAAAGCTAGAAATCCAGATGGGACTGTCAACTATACCTACATCGGATTGGAGTGATGCTATGTTTGCGAAGTCTACAGTAAAGCTAGATTTTGGCACTATCCGCAAACTGGAAAGGGCTCAAATCATAGCACTGGAACAGACTGCTGAATACCTGCATACAGAAGTTGTGCAGGCACAAGTCGTTCCATTTGATAAAGGTGTGTTGCAAGGCGAAGCAATGGCTCCAGACTACTCACGTTCATCCCAAGGTGTAGTAAGCCTGGTACATTCCACTCCTTACGCAAGACGATTGTACTTTCATCCTGAATATCAATTTCAGACGAAAGAAAACCCTCATGCAAAAGGAAAGTGGTTTGAGGATTGGGCTGATGGTGGCAAGAAGTCACACAAAATAAAACAAGCCTACGGGCGACTTTACAAACAAATCACGGGGGTTTAAGCATGATTACACTAGCTGAAGTCCGTGACTGGATTAAAACATTTAATGCAGCTAACAACTACTACATTGGCAAGCTCGATAATAAGCAAGAAAACAGTATAGGCATCTATCAACGAAAGACAATCGATGGTCCTCGGGTAGCAATCGGAGGCAGGTCACTGGCAAGCTATGATGTCAAATCAATCAGCATCTTAATTCACTGGAACAAGAATGCGAATGAGACTGAGAAGCGTGCTCAGTACCTCTATAATCGTCTATTTGAGGCTGAATCGGTTGTTATCGGTGGAACACCTATTAAGATGATTGCCTTATTACAGAACGAGCCTGTGGATGTAGGAACAGATGATAATAACGTGTATGAGCGTGTTATCGAGCTTGATTTATATTACGAAAGAGAGGGCAACTAATGGCTCAGAAAACTGGGGTATTCCCCGTATATGAAAACCAGTTCCAAGTAAATAAAGGAACTGCAGGAGTTGAATCACTTGTTGATATTGCAGACATGGAATCATTCTCAGTATCATTTGACAATGGTGTTGAAGAATGGAAACCATTTGACCAAAAAGGTTGGACACGTCGTTTGATGACTGCGAAGTCAGTTACAATTTCTGTTTCTGGTAAACGAAACGTAGGTGATGCAGGTAACGACTACATTGCAGGTCTTGCGTTTAAAAATGGTCGCGATTCTGAAGCGGACTTCCAATGGACTTTCCCAGATGGAACTAAAATCAAATTTAAAGACGCGGTTATCAATCTTAAGGACTTTATCTCGGGGGATTCAACAGGTGTTGCACCATTGTCATTTGACGTCATGTCAAATGGTAAACCGGAAGTGGTGCCAGCAGGTTAATTTAGAGGGTTTCGACCCTCTTTTTATTTTAAGGAGGAAATATGGTTGAAGCTGAAGAAACCAACGCAACAGCAACCATAGCTTTTATTGATATCGATACAGGTATCGAATACAAGGCTGGAGATACCGTTGATTTAAGCGGTAAATCCAAAGAGCGAATCGAAGCTATGGCAAACAAAGAAAATCGAACTGGTCAAGTACTGATCAACATTTTATCTGAAGAAAAGGAAACCGAATAATGTCAAAAGTAATTGATATCACAGAAAAACTCAATTTTGAAGAGAATCCAAAATTGAAAATTAAAGATGCTGAAATTGAAGTCAATACAGATGCAACAACTGTACTGACTCTGATGCAGACTATCGGTGATGAAGAAGGAACTCCATCTGCCAAAAAAATGATGGAAATGTTTGAGCTAATCTTCCCTGAAAATAGTCGCAAAACACTTGATGAAATGCGTTTGAATTTCGCTGATTTAACTAAAGTTATTGAAGCAGCGATGACATTGGTCATGGGAGAAGAAGAAGCGGGAGAACAGTGAGCCATACTATGACCTATTTGAGGATTTCGATTTAATCGTCAGCTCTCTTAGGACACAGTATGGCTTATCTGTATACTCTAATGAATTTAAGAATATGAAGTGGAAAGAGTTCAAGGCTCTCTTAGCTGGTTTGTCTGGAGAAACACCGCTTGGTCGAATCGTCCAAATTCGAAGCGAAGATGACCCTAAAATGCTAGAGGTATTTTCAGAAGGACAGCACCGTATTCGCAACGAATGGAGATTGAAACTTGCCAAAGAGAAAACTGAACAAGATCTGACTCAAGTTCTTGAAGAATTAAAACAAGCCTTTGTTGAGATGGCTAAGTAGGAGGTGATAGCTATTGGCGCAGACAGTTGGCCAGATTGGTCTTGACCTTGTCGTCAACGACAAACAATTTAAAGGGCAGATGAGTGGCTTGCAAGGGATGGCGACGAAAGCTGCCAAGATGCTTGCAGGAGCATTTGCAATCAAGAAACTTGTTGATTTTGGAGCTCAAGCTATCAAGCTCGGCTCAGATCTCAACGAAGTGCAAAACGTTGTTGACGTTGCTTTCCCACGCATGAGCAAGCAAGTCGATGACTTTGCAAAACAAGCTATGTATACCTCTGGGTTATCAGAGACCATGGCAAAACGATACATCGGTACATTCGGTGCGATGACTAAAGCTTTTGGTTTTAACGAACAAAAAGCTTATGAGATGTCAACAGCCTTAACTAGTTTAGCGGGCGATGTGGCATCTTTTTATAATATTAGTCAAGATGAAGCCTACACAAAGCTGAAATCAGTCTTTACTGGTGAAACAGAGACACTTAAAGATTTAGGTGTGGTCATGACTCAATCAGCACTTGATGCCTATGCAATGGCTAATGGATTTGGAAAGACGACACAAGAAATGTCTGAGGCTGAAAAAGTTGCTTTGCGGTTCGCATTTGTAACAGACAAGCTTTCACTGGCTAGTGGCGACTTCGCTAGGACATCTGATAGTTGGGCTAACCAAGTTAGGATTATGAAGCTACAGTTCGAAAGCTTTATGGCAAGCGTCGGAGTTGGCTTGATTAACATTTTTACCCCAGTTATCAAAGTCATTAACTTTTTGCTCAGCAAATTGCTGACAGTAGGTAATGCTTTTAAAGCATTGACAGAACTATTTACTGGCAAGAAGTCTATGAAAGGATCCGGTATTCAAGAAACTGCTGATGCAGTTGGTAATTTAGGAGAGGCTTCTGATGGTGCAGCAGGAGGAGCTGGCAACTTAGGAAAAGCTGCCAAAGGAGCCGGGAAGGCTGCAGATGGAGCTGGTAAAGCAGCTAAGAAAGCTGCTCAAGAAATGAAATCTCTCATGGGATTTGACCAAGTCAATAAACTATCTGACTCATCCGATAGCGGAGATGGTGGTGGAGATTCCGGAGGCAGTCCTGGTGGTTCAGGCGGCGGAGGTGGTGGAACACCTAAAGGCGCTGAAGTCGATATGGGGAAAATTGCTGAAGGTGGGAATCAATTAGACGGTCTGTTTGATGGATTATTTAAACGATTGCTTGAACTCGTCAAATTATTTCAGGACGGTTTCAATGCTTCATTTAGATTCGATGGTGTTGAACGCCTTCAGAGTGCTTTAAAACGAATCGGTGAATTACTGCAAGAGATTTTTACAGATCCAAAAGTTGTGGCTTCATTCCAAACCATGCTTGATAAGATAGCTTATGCTCTAGGGCAGTTTATTGGCTCGATAGGGACTGTTGCTCTCGGGATAGGAGTCTTTATAGCCGAAAGTATAGCCAACGGACTACAGCGCCAAAAAGAGCGTATTAAAGGTGCTCTCGTGTCTCTACTCACCAACATAGGAAATGTAGCTGAGGTTGCTGGTAATATCGTTCAAGCTTTCTCAAATGGTTTTTACGATGTCATCACATCTTCTGGCGCTGTTAGAATTGGCAGTGCGATTGTATCTGCGTTTTTAAGTGCTGGTAGCACAGTAATCGAATTAGGCAGTAAGATAGCAGGAGATTTTGCTAAAGGAATTGAAAAAACAATAGTTCCGAATGTTCCACAGTTAGTAAAAGCCTGGACAGGATTATTAGATGGCATCGCTCCTGTTTTTGAAAGTTTAGAATCACTGGTAGATGATGTTGGTGATGCGTTGAAACGTGTGTACGATGACAAAGCAAAACCATTTATTGACTCTTTGACAAGTGGTTTTGGTCAGTTGATGAAAAGCTTTTTGGATGGGTGGAATACTTACCTCAATCCAGTTCTATCAAAATTAGGCGAAAAGTTTTCGGAAGTTTATGACGCTCATGTAAAACCAGCTATCGATAATCTCTCTATGCTTTTAGGTAGTTTTTTTGATTTTTTCAAAGCTGCTTGGGAAGACTTTGTTTCGAATGTAGATGTCGAAAAATTCATGGAGATTCTTAGTGGATTGGTAGAAGTTGTCGGTACAACGTTGATCAATGCTATTGCGGCACTCTCTGATATTATCAGTGGTCTTGCTCAAGCTCTATCTGGTTTGATTGATTTTGTAACGGGTGTTTTTACAGGTGATTGGGATTTAGCTTGGAACGGAATTAAAAATCTATTTTCCGGTATTATCAAATCTCTCTTGGCCGCGCTTGGAATTGACATCGATTCGATGATTGCAGAGTTCACCCGTTGGTGGGAATCTGTTAAGACCATTTTTGCACCTGTTGTTCAATGGTTCAAGGATAAGTTTAAACAAGCTTGGGATGCCATTGTTGCTATCTTTACCGGTATTGGTTCTTGGTTTTCTCAACGCTACAATGAGTTAAAAAGCAATCTTGCTTCTATTCCTGATTGGTTCAAAGACAAATTCCGCAGCGCGTGGGCAGGTTTAACAGGTATCTTCAATCCTATTGCAAGTTGGTTTGCAGGGAAGTGGAGTAATATTCAATCTGCTCTTGCTAGCATACCAGGGTGGTTTTCTTCAAAATTCCGCGAAGCATATAACAATGTCAAGAATGCATTTTCGGGCATTGTCGGGTTCTTTAGCGGACTTTGGGGGCAAATACGCTCAACGTTTACTCATGTTGGAACCATGGTTGGAAGCGCCATTGGCGGTGCTGTACGTAGCGTTATTAACGGGGTACTTGGCACGGTAGAAAGCACAATCAATAGTGGTATCAGCTTACTCAATGGCGCTATTAGCGTGATTAATAAATTACCTGGTGTAAATATCGGTGGATTTAGTTACATTGGACTACCTCGACTTGCTCAAGGTGGCTTTGTTAAGGCCAATACACCACAAATTGCCATGATTGGTGACAACAAGCATTACGGTGAGATTGTTGCTCCGGAAAATAAAATGCTTGAAATGGCACGTCGTGCAGCGGAATTGTCAAATAATGGCGGTGGACCAGAAGTTCTAGCCTTACTGACACAGTTGTTACAAGCGGTTCGTGCTCTTGATTTGACAATTGATGGTGATAAAATCACCAAGAAGATTGTAGATAAAATCAATGAAATTGCAATTAAAACAGGGGAATCCCCCCTCATGATTTAGGAGGTATGCATGAGTGAAATATCAGTAGGTGGAGTAGCTCTTGCTTCTCCAGTTGAAATCAGCATCAATAATGATATTATCTGGTCATCTTCTACGGGTCGTAGTGCTAGTGGATTGATGACGGGTGACGTCATTGCAGAAAAACGTACATTCTCCATCAAATGGGGAATTATCACAGAAGCAGAAAGAAATCTTATCAAGTCTAAATTGGTAGCCGGATTTTTTACTGCAAACATTTTAGGACAGTCTATCACTGGTTATCGCGGGACTATCACAGAGACAGTAATGGGGCGTCTGAGTGACGGTGTGACCTATTACAACGGCTTATCTGTATCTATTATCGAGCAGTAGGAGGAATTATGCTAGAAGTAACATCAGATTATATCAAAGCAATAGAGAACCATCTGCGCGTGTTTGAGGCTAACTTTGACTTAAATGGTAAGAGATACACAAAAACCAAAATTGCATCAGCTACTTACGACAGTTCCATCGGTAATAGTAATGATTTTACAATTGGTGGTGGGTACATCAATAGTCTAGAAATTGAAATTAAAGAGATTATTGAAGGTCTGCAAGAAATGATGCCAGCAACAATGTCGGTAGCAATTGCGGGTAAAACCGTCCCACTTGGCAAGTTTTTTGTTACCGAGGTCAAGCTAGATCGTAATGATAAAAAGACCAAAATTAAGCTACAGGACGAGTTTGTTAGATTGTCTGGTGCTTATGATAGTCAGCTTACTTATCCAGCTTATACAAGGGATATTTTATCAGAAATCGTGAGATTGACAGGTATCACGACAGATACTAATATCCAATTAGTAAATGATCAAGTTGCGAAGAAACTAGAAAAAACAAGTTATCGTGAGGCGTTAGTTTATTTAGCGCAATTATCAGGAAGTTTCGTCAGATTTAATCGTAATGGGAAGCTTGATTTTATCAAGCTAAAGACAACATCAAGACATATCACAAAAGATATGTATAAGCCAGGTGGATTAGAACGTGACGAGATACCTTACAGGTTGAAAGGTATTGAGTGTAAGTCTGCTGATAAGGTTGTGTATAAATCAGGATTGTCCACAGGTAATATCATGAAGTTAAAAAATCCATGGGTTACACAAGAAATTCTGGATCGTGTCTTCAATGAATACCGTGATTTTAACTTTTATCCATATACATTGTCCTGGCGTGGTGATATGGCCATGGAATCCGGTGACTGGGTTACAGTACACTGGGATGAAAATATCTATTTTGATATTCCAATGCTGTCCTACAAACTTTCGTTTGATGGTGGTTTATCTGCCCATAGTAGTGGAAATGCTGCTGGAGTTGCACAAGGTACTTATAAATATAAGGGGTCAATGCAACGTCAAATAGAGTATTTGGACGAACTTATCACTAAACAAGGTAGTATGTACCTTGATACATCAAGCCCTACCAAACCAAAAAATGGAGATATATGGTTTAAACCTAATGGTGGCTATGTTGAAATGTGGGAACGTGTAGAAGGTTCATGGGTTAAAAAGGCAGACAGCGCTAATGTCGGAGAAATTGTCAATACGATAACCACTGATGAATTGCTAGCAAAAAAAGTTTCTGCAGCAATTGGTAATTACATTACGTTAAATGCCAAAAATATAACTGCTGGAGATCTGGATTTAGCACGTTTGCGAATCATGAATGGTTTGCAAGAGATTGTTTCCGTACGTGACGGCAAAGTTGTGATGAACATTGATAAGCTCACTATCAATGCTCAAGATGTAGCGACGAAAGAAGATCTAAAAAAAATTGAACTGACTCCTGGACCTCAAGGGGAACGTGGGCAACAGGGGGTACCTGGTGTCCAAGGTTTGCAAGGCCTGAAAGGCGACCAAGGTATCCCAGGGCCGAAGGGAGATCCTGGTAGAGATGGTATCGCTGGTAAGGATGGAGTGGGTTTAAAATCTACCGTTATTGCTTACGCATCGTCTACATCAGGGACTAGCGCTCCTAGTTCTGGATGGATAAGCACTGTTCCAGTTATTCCAGCCGGTCAATATCTTTGGACTAAAACAACCTGGAATTACACAGACAACACCTCTGAAACTGGCTACTCAGTAGCTAGGATTGGTAGGGACGGAAATACTGGTAGAGATGGTGTCGCTGGCAAGGATGGCGTGGGTATCCGTGCAACAACCGTAGTTTATGCTAGCTCCACATCAGGAACTGTTCCACCAACTAGTGGATGGTTGTCTCAAATCCCTAGCGTTCCAGCTGGTCAGTATTTGTGGACTAAAACAACCTGGAACTATACAGATAATACCTCTGAGACAGGTTTTTCTGTGGCAAAAATGGGTGAAACTGGTCAAAAAGGGGATAAAGGAGATACCGGACCAAAAGGCGACAGAGGAGAAAAAGGAGAAAAGGGAGACCGGGGCTTACAAGGTCTACAAGGTTTGCAAGGAGTCAAAGGTGACCAAGGTATTCCAGGCCCTAAGGGAGCTGACGGCCGTACACAGTACACTCACATGGCCTACGCTGACACTGTAACAGGTAGTGGATTCAGTCAAACAAATGCTGACAAAGCCTATGTCGGGGTGTATGTTGACTTTAATGCAACCAATAGCAAAAATCCTGCTGACTATCGCTGGACTAAATGGAGAGGGCCAGATGGAAAGAATGGTGAGGATGGCCCTCAAGGCATTCCAGGTAAGCCTGGAGCAGATGGGCGGACTCCTTATATTCACCGTGCTTGGGCTAACTCTGCTGATGGACGTGATGGCTTTAGTACAACAGATAGTACTAACAAACGCTATCTAGGCACGCTAACGGATTTCACTGAGGCAGATAGTCAAAATCCTAAATTGTACAAGTGGACAGCTTTGTTTGGCACAACAGAGCAATCGGGTAATATCTTACTGGATTCAAATACTGGATGGAGAAATAAGCACCGACAAGATTTCATCTTAGCTGAACCTTTGAAATCTGGTAAACAGTACACATTGAGTGTTAGGTGGTGGAGGAGTGATAACAGTACACTTAACTTTGGGATTCGTGAAAATTCTAGCGATAGCTGGCAGTGGATAAATTTAGCATATAGCTTTGAGTTGGATGTTTGGAGTGCTACTTTTACATCCAAGAAAAACCTTAACGCTGGAGACGTTGTATCATTCTTCACTGTAGAACCAGAGGGAGTCGGTAATGCTAATTGGGCTGTTTTAACAGTTGGAGCTATACCTATGACGAGCTGGCAACCTCACTGGTCAGAAACTCAAAAACAGCTTGATTCTAAAGCTGACCATAAATTGACTAATGACCAATTAAATGCTCTAGCTGAAAAAGCTCAACTTCATGACGTAGAATTAAAAGCTAAAGCGACAATGGATCAGTTCAGTGATTTAGAAAAAGCCTATAATGCTTTGGTAAAATCAAATGCAGAAAGCCAAAAAAAATCTGAATCTGATTTAATCGAAGCGGGCAGAAGAATTGAGTTTTTATCAATAGAATTTGGTGGCTTGAAGGAGATGAAAAAGTTCATCGATACCTATATGAGCGCTTCAAATGAGGGGCTCATCATTGGAAAGAACAATGCTAGTTCATCAATCAAAGTCAGTCATGATAGGATTTCTATGTTTTCTGCAGGTAAGGAAGTAATGTATATTTCGCAAGGTGTGATTCATATCGACAACGGTATTTTCACCGCGTCAGTTCAAATCGGACGCTTTAGAACAGAACAGTATTATCTTGACAAAGATGTGAATGTTATTCGATATGTAGGAGGTTAAAAAGAGGAAAATGACTAAATTTATCAATTCTAGTGGCCCATTGCATTTGAACCTTTACGTCGAACAAGTTAGTCAGGACATTACTAATAACTCTTCGAAAGTAAGGTGGCGGGCTACTATCGACCGCGATGGAGCTTATAGAACATGGACTTATGGAAATATCAGTAACCTTTCTGTCTGGTTAAATGGCGCAAGTGTTCATAGCAGTCACCCGGATTACGATACGTCCGGAGAAGAGGTAACGCTCGCAAGTGGAGAGGTTACAATCCCTCATGACAGTGACGGGACAAAGACTATGTCTGTCTGGGCATCTTTTGACCCCAATAACGGAGTTCATGGCAACATTACAATTTCGACGAATTATACATTCGACAAAATTCCTAGGTCTACGCAAATTTCTAGCTTAGAAGGAAATCGAAATTTAGGCTCACTTCATACCGTTATATTTAATCGAAAAGTTAACTCGTTTACTCATCAAGTCTGGTATAGAGTTTTTGGAAGCGAATGGATTGACCTAGGGAAGAACCATGGGACAAGTGTATCCTTTACCCCATCTTTAGATCTTGCTCGACACTTACCTAAATCTAGTTCCGGGCTAATGGACATCTGTGTTCGAACATATAATGGGTCTACCCAAATTGGAAGCGATGTGTACTCTAATGGCTGGCACTTTAAAATCCCAGACAGTGTAAAACCTACCTTCACAGGTCTTTCATTAACTGACATGAATACGGTCGCAAGACGGCTTTTGGGTGGAAATGACTTTTTACAAATCATTTCAGATATCCAAGTAAACTTCAACAATGCGTCTGGCGCATATGGTTCTACCATAACTGGATATCGAGCTGAAATTGTTAATAGAAAAATGGTCGTAACTAAAAACGGTGGTAGTTTTGGTATCATGAACTTTAGCGGTTTGGCAACCATTCGAGCTTATGTTGTCGATAGTCGGGGCAAACAATCAGATACTAAAGATATTACTATCAACGTGATTGAGTATTATGCCCCTTCCTTTAGTTTTTCCGCGCTTAGAACTAGAGGCAATCCAAATACATTGCAAGTGTTAAGAAATGCCCGAATAGCTCCTATAATGCAGTCAGGAAAGCAAAGGAATGTAATGTCCTTAACTTTCAAAGTTGCTCAGATAGGTAATGAGAATTTCACGGATGATAATGGTAGTGCATCTGGTAATTTTACAAGTGTTCATACATTGACTAACTCAGCTGCTAACATGGCGGGGAATTATCCATCGAATAAATCCTTTGTGATTATTGGTAAGCTTGAGGACAAGTTTACAAGCGTTGAATTTTCAGCTACTGTTGCAACTGAAAGCGTAGTAATGTCCTATGATAAGAACGGACGTATAGGCATTGGTAAGGTTGCAGAATTTGGGAAACCAGGCTCATTAGATGTTCTAGGCGATATCTACTCGAATAACAAGCCAATTCAGCAGTATCAGCTGACTAATGCTTATGGTGGCTTAAGTAGAGGTAGCGCTCAATGGGATGATGTTTGGAATAAGCAGGCGACAGAATTTGGTTGGAGAAATGGAAAATACGCAGATAACCCTACTGGTAATGATTGGGGACTATTTCAAAACTATTGGCTTGATAGTTGGAAAGGCGTTCAATTTTTCACTGGGGTAACATCAAATAGGTTTTTCTTTAGGACCTACAACAATGCCAATAAATGGGCTCCAACGCAATGGAAAGAGATTGCTACCAAAGATGACATTCAGAGCACACCTTGGCAAAATGCCAACCTACAAAATGGGTGGCGCCATCATCCTGAGTATGAAAAAGTGCAGTTTTCAAAAACGTTCGACGGGATTGTTTATTTAAAAGGGACGTGTAAAGGCGGAAATACTACCCGTGAGTCAATTATCTTTACTTTGCCTGAAAATTTCAGACCATCCACAACATTATTTAAGACCGCACTAAACAATGATTATGGTTCTGCGGTTATCGGAATCTATCCAAGCGGTAACGTAGTCGTAAAGGGGAACGTTGACGCTACTTGGCTCAACTTCGATAATGTTTCATTCAAAATTTAAGGAGGAACTATGAAATTAGAGTACGGGACAAAGTCCCAAGAATTTGATGCAAGTGGAACAGCATCAGCTACCAAGGTCACGCTAATCAATGCAGACAGTGCTATCGTGCCAATTTTCTTACCAGCTGACAAAATCAGCTTGTCCAATACTGAACTTTTTGAGTTAGCTCTTGAGGCTCTTTACCAGGAAAACTTTCCTTTGCGTGCCGAAAAGGAGAAATTCAACCAGGTAGAGGCGCAGCTCAAGCAAAATAAAGAAATGGCAACTAAGGTAGAGCAAGCGACAGTAGAGAATAAGGAAAACCTCGACATGGTGTCAGCTATCACTGAGGTCTTGAGTGCCGTGGTAGTATCTCAAAATGGTGGCATGCCGACCTTTGCCTATGTAAAGGTAGCAAATTTCATCAAACCGCTTGCTAAGGACAAACGTTACAACAACGGAGACATCATTGCCATGCCTTATCCGTTTGACACTAATCCGAAATGGCCAAAGGGCACGCTGACCATTTTCAAGTTCCAGATGCAGGCCACAGAGGGCTACACTTGGAAAGAGCAGTCACTATCTGATATGCTTCAGCAAGGTGTGTTGACTGTGGTCATGCCACGGATTGATTAGAGGGGGATTTTATGTCATGGTCTGAAATAATTGAGAAAATGATACATGCGATCACTCAGCTAGCTCCTACAATCGGAGTTGTCGCTACTGGTTGGTTTGGGATGAGAGCCAGTAAAGCAGGTCACCTCAACCAAGAACAATTCAAGGAGCTGAAGGGCGAATTGAGCACTATTCATGCAATCGGTGAGGAGAACAAGCAAAATATAACTGAAATCAATAACAAGTTAGCTGTGCATGATGAAGCACATCTGGCAACAATGTATCTGAGACTTGAGCGTGACATCACGACCGCTCTGAAGCGTGGTTATACAACGGTTCATGAATCGGATATCGTTCACAAAATGCACTCTAGCTACAAGAAGTTAGGTGGGAATGGGCGTATTGATGCCCTGTTTAACAAATACTTAAATTTAGAAATTGCGGAGGAAAATACAAATGCAACAAATCAATGAAATTATCGCAAATGGAGCAATCAGCATTCTTGTAATTTTGGCTGGCATCGCAGTCAAATCGATTAAGGATTTTCTTATCAAAAAGGGTGGAGAAAAGACCATCAAGATTGTTGAAATCTTGGCCAAGAATGCGGTCAATGCAGTTGAGCAGGTCGCTTCAGAAACTGGCTATAAAGGTGAAGAGAAGCTGGAGCAAGCTCGCACTAAAATTCGTGCTGAGCTTGGCAAATATAACATCAGTATGACTGATAAAGATCTAGATACATTCGTCGAGTCAGCTGTCAAGCAGATGAATGATAGCTGGAAGGGAGAATGATTATGGCAGTAAACATTGAAACAGCTATTGCTTGGATGCGAGCACGACAAGGTCAAGTATCCTACAGCATGGACGATCGTAACGGCCCCGACTCTTACGATTGTTCAAGTTCGGTCTACTACGCTTTGACGAGCGCTGGAGCAGCGTCCGCCGGATGGGCGGTCAATACTGAGTATGAGCATGACTGGCTCAAAAAGAACGGATATGAGCTCATCTCTGAGAATACTCCGTGGGATGCTCAGCGTGGGGATATCTTCATCTGGGGACGTCGTGGCTACTCTAGCGGAGCAGGTGGCCATACTGGTATTTTCGTGGATAGTGATAACATTATCCACTGTAACTATCGTTTCAACGGTATCACAGTGAACGATCATGACGATATTTGGCTCTATGCAGGACGACCTTACTACTATGTGTATCGTCTGACTAATCCATCTGTAGCTGCCGAAGAGGTCAAGACAGGTTGGCAGAAGAACGACACGGGCTATTGGTGGGTTCGTGCAAATGGTTCTTATCCCAAAGATCAATTTGAGTACATCGAAGAGAACAAATCATGGTTCTACTTCGATAGTCGTGGATATATGTACGCAGACCGCTGGTTGAAACACACCGACGGGAATTGGTACTGGTTCGATTCTAGCGGCTACATGGCCACATCCTGGAAGAAAATCAATGGCAAATGGTATTACTTCAATCGTGATGGCTCTATGCAGACCGGCTGGGTCAAATACTACGAAAAATGGTATTACCTGGATGCTGTCAACGGCGATATGAAATCGAACACATTTGTGCCTTACAATGGTGGATACTACATGCTGCTTCCTGACGGTCGCATGGCTGATAAAGAAGCCTTTAACATTGAGCCAGATGGCTTGATTACCACAAAATAAAGAAAGGAGATTCTATTTTTCTTCTTAACGACCCGCAGGCTCAGGCTTGCGGGCTTTTTTTGTTTTATAAGGGGCAAAAAAGGGGCAAAAATGTCGTAAATGTCTGTAAAACGATGTAAAAAGTCAACTTTGCTCTCGCTTTAAAGCTCTAAATTTCAACGTATTGTGAAACAGTGTAAATTATCGTATCTTCATAAGCTGTTGTGTGCTCTTTTTTTCGTGCTTTTTCCGAATAAATAAGATAGAATAATCTAGAATAAATGATAATAGAAAAGAGAAAATTATGAAAATCCGTGGTTTTGAATTGGTTTCGACTTTTACAGATAAAAATTTGTTGCCGAAGCGTGAGACAGCGCATGCGGCTGGTTATGACTTAAAGGTTGCTGTGCGTACGGTTATTGCTCCAGGAGAGATTGTATTGGTTCCGACAGGGGTTAAGGCTTATATGCAGCCGACTGAGGTTCTTTATCTCTATGATCGCTCTTCAAATCCTCGTAAGAAGGGATTGGTCTTGATTAACTCGGTTGGTGTCATTGATGGGGATTATTATGGAAATCCTGGGAATGAAGGGCATATTTTTGCACAGATGAAGAATATCACAGACCAAGAGGTTGTTCTTGAAGTTGGGGAACGTGTGGTCCAGGCTGTCTTTGCGCCTTTCTTAATCGCAGATGGAGATGTGGCTGAGGGTGTTCGAACTGGTGGATTTGGATCGACAGGGCACTAGAATGAAGATTATCTTTGTACGTCATGGAGAGCCAGATTACCGTGAGTTAGAGGAGCGTTCCTATACTGGATTCGGGATAGATTTGGCACCCTTATCTGAGAAAGGAAGACAACAAGCTCAGGAACTTTGCAAAAATCCTTTGTTTGCCTCAGCTGATATCCTGGTGTCTTCTGCAGTGACGCGAGCTTTAGAAACGGCTTTTTATGTATCCTGTGCTACTTGCCTTCCTTTGAGGGTAGAGCCATTATTGCATGAATGGCAAGTCTATGAAAGTAGCGTAGAGAATTTTGAAAAAGCTCGTACTCTGTTTCTAGGAAATAATGGGAATCTCCTTCCGGATAGCCCGATACAATATGAAACCGCTGAGGATATGAGAGTTCGCTTTATTGAATCGTTGGCCAAGTACCTAGACTATCAGACAGTCGTTGTTGTCACTCATCGCATGCTCATGCGTCAATTTGTACCGAATGAAACCATTGATTTTTGCCAAGTGATTGAGTGTGAGATAGAGATTTAGAAAGAGGTTTATCATCGCAAAGAAAAAAGCGACATTTGTGTGTCAAAATTGTGAATATAATTCCCCCAAGTATTTAGGGCGCTGTCCAAACTGTGGTTCTTGGTCTTCTTTTGTTGAGGAAGTTGAGGTTACAGAGGTCAAGAATGCGCGTGTGTCCTTGACAGGTGAGAAAACTAAACCTATGAAATTGGCTGAGGTAACTTCCATCAATGTCAATAGAACCAAGACAGAGATGGAGGAGTTTAACCGAGTTCTTGGTGGAGGAGTGGTACCAGGAAGTCTTGTCCTTATCGGTGGGGATCCTGGGATTGGGAAATCAACTCTGCTCTTACAAGTCTCAACCCAGCTGTCTCAAGTGGGGACAGTTCTCTATGTCAGTGGGGAGGAGTCTGCTCAGCAAATTAAGCTACGAGCAGAGCGCTTGGGTGATATTGATAGTGAGTTTTATCTCTACGCAGAGACCAATATGCAGAGTGTTCGCGCAGAGGTGGAGCGAATCCAGCCAGACTTCCTCATTATTGACTCTATCCAGACCATCATGTCTCCTGAGATTTCTGGAGTTCAAGGATCTGTTTCTCAGGTGCGTGAGGTGACTGCAGAACTCATGCAGCTGGCCAAGACCAATAACATCGCTATCTTTATTGTCGGGCATGTGACCAAGGAAGGAACCTTGGCGGGTCCTCGTATGTTGGAGCATATGGTGGATACGGTTCTTTACTTTGAAGGGGAACGCCACCATACCTTCCGGATTCTAAGAGCGGTCAAAAACCGTTTTGGATCGACAAATGAGATTGGGATTTTTGAGATGCAATCAGGTGGCTTGGTTGAGGTGCTCAATCCGAGTCAAGTTTTCCTAGAAGAACGTTTAGATGGAGCAACCGGTTCGTCCATCGTGGTGACTATGGAAGGAACCCGTCCTATTCTTGCAGAAGTGCAGGCCTTGGTAACACCGACTATGTTTGGAAATGCCAAGCGGACTACAACAGGCCTTGATTTCAATCGTGCTAGCTTGATTATGGCTGTTTTGGAAAAACGGGCAGGTCTCTTGCTTCAAAATCAGGATGCCTATCTCAAATCAGCTGGCGGTGTCAAATTAGATGAACCTGCTATTGACCTGGCTGTTGCAGTTGCTATTGCTTCAAGCTACAAGGACAAACCAACCAATCCTCAAGAATGTTTTGTGGGAGAGTTGGGCTTAACTGGAGAGATTCGGCGTGTGAATCGTATCGAGCAGCGCATCAATGAAGCTGCGAAACTTGGATTTACAAAAATCTATGTACCGAAAAATTCCTTGACTGGTATCAAGTCCCCTAAGGAAATTCAGGTAATTGGAGTGACGACTATCGGAGAAGTCTTGAAAAAAGTATTCTCCTAATAGTTGTACTCAGGTTTAGATTACTAATTATTTTATTGCTAACATTTATTAAAACAAGGAGGAATTTCTGATGAAATTTTCTATGGACAGTCATATGCAATTTCCTTTGGTAGAGTTGTCACTCAATCAAGGAGAAACCGTCTATATCCAGCGAGGTAGTATGGTTTACCACACGCCTAACGTAAGCCTCAATACCCAGCTCAATGCTAGCGGTTCTGGTTTGGGACGTTTTGTCAAAGCTGTGGGGCGTTCCATGGTTTCTGGCGAAAGTACCTTTATCACGCAAGCTGTTGCTGAGTCTGACAACGGCAACCTTGCTTTAGCACCAGATACTCCTGGTCAAGTGATTGCTCTCGAGCTAGGAGAAAAGCAATATCGATTGAATGATGGAGCCTTTCTAGCTCTTGATGGTACAGCTTTCTATACAATGGAGCGTCAGTCTATTGGGAAGGCTCTGTTCGGAGGGCAAGGCGGTCTCTTTGTGATGACAACCCAAGGTCAGGGAACGCTTTTGGCAAATGCATTTGGTTCGATTAAGAAAATTGAACTCCAAAACCAAGAAGTGACAATTGACAATGCCCATGTGGTGGCTTGGAGCCAGTCTTTGGACTATCATATCCACTTAGAAAATGGTTTCTGGCAATCTATTGGTACAGGTGAAGGAGTGGTGAATACCTTCCGAGGTACTGGTGAGGTTTATGTACAAAGTCTCAATCTTCAAAGCTTTGCAGGCTCTCTCAACAAGTATATCCAAAAAGAATCATAACAATAAAAACTAGGATAGGGACCCAAGCTAGATGCTAGAAGTTTCTGTTCTAGTTTTTTTATATGGAAGTTGAAAACTGATAAGACAAAGAAAAGATGGTAAGATAGAAGATAAATAATTTGGTTTTCAAATTATCTTAAAAGTAAGAAAGTGTGTTGTCATGTCGTATTTTGAACAGTTTATGCAAGCTAACCAGGCTTATGTTGCCCTGCATGGGCAGTTAAATCTGCCAATCAAGCCGAAAACAAGAGTAGCCATTGTGACTTGTATAGACTCACGTCTGCACGTTGCACAAGCTTTGGGGCTAGCACTTGGAGATGCTCACATTTTACGGAATGCGGGCGGTCGAGTGACAGACGATATGATTCGCTCACTCGTGATTTCCCAGCAACAAATGGGAACAAGAGAGATTGTGGTTCTTCATCATACAGACTGTGGTGCTCAAACATTTCAAAACGAAGAGTTTCAAGAACATTTAAAAACAGAATTAGGAGTTGATGTCTCGGGTCAAGATTTTCTCCCTTTTCAAGATGTTGAGGAGAGTGTTCGTGAGGATATGCAGTTACTTCGAGAGTCTCCACTGATTCCAGATGATGTCGTTATTTCAGGGGCTGTTTATGATGTGGATACAGGTAGTATGAGAGAGGTCTACTAACGTTTCCTTTTTGAGTTCCTATCTTCCCATGAGATAGAATGTCTAAGTTGTCACATTTCAGCTTGAATATAAGGAATATAAATGAGCACAAGGCAAGGGTATAAATGTCTACTATTGTCTTATTTTTTATTGAAAAATCAAGAAAAAAGCGCTACAATGGTAGTTGGAAAAATGTTGTGAAAAAACACAAGTGATACATAAATACTGGAGGAAATCATGTCTTTTTCTGATTTAAAGCTGTTTGCCCTTTCTTCAAATAGAGAATTGGCAGAGCGTGTGGCGCAAGAGATTGGGATAGAGTTGGGAAAATCGACTGTACGTCAATTTTCAGATGGAGAAATTCAAGTTAATATCGAAGAATCGATCCGTGGGAAACACGTCTTTATCCTACAATCAACTAGCTCACCTGTAAATGACAATCTGCTAGAAATTTTGATTATGGTAGATGCTTTGAAACGCGCCAGTGCAGAATCTGTCAACGTTGTTATGCCTTACTATGGCTATGCACGTCAGGATAGAAAGGCGAGAGCGCGTGAGCCAATCACTTCAAAACTTGTGGCAAATATGCTTGAAGTGGCTGGAGTGGATCGTTTGTTGACGATTGACTTGCATGCTGCACAGATTCAGGGATTTTTTGATATTCCTGTCGATCACTTGATGGGTGCTCCTTTAATTGCAGACTACTTTGAGCGTCGTGGCATGGTTGGTTCTGACTATGTGGTTGTCAGTCCGGACCATGGTGGGGTGACTCGTGCTCGTAAATTGGCAGAGTTTTTGAAAACTCCGATTGCCATTATTGATAAACGTCGTAGCGTGGACAAGATGAATACCAGTGAAGTGATGAACATCATTGGTAAGGTAGAAGGTAAGACTTGTATTTTGATTGACGATATGATCGATACAGCTGGAACTATTTGCCATGCGGCGGATGCTCTTGCAGAAGCTGGTGCTGTCGAAGTTTACGCAAGCTGTACGCACCCAGTTCTTTCAGGGCCTGCTATGGACAATATCCAGAAATCAGCGATTAAAAAATTAGTTGTTTTGGATACCATCTACTTACCAGAAGAACGTTTGATTGATAAGATTGAGCAAATCTCTATTGCTCACCTTCTTGCGGATGCTATCGTCCGTATCCACGAAAAACGTCCTCTATCTCCATTATTTAGTATTGAGAAAAAAATCTAACGAATTCATTGGATAAGACAAAACTCCTAACAAAGTGATAGACCTTGTTGGGAGTTTTTTGGTAGCAGAATTCTGCAAACCCTTTCAAAATATGCTATACTGATGAAAAAGGAGGATTTTTATGACTCAAGAATTTATCAATCCAAGTGATGGTGTGATTCGTCAGTATCTAGCAACTAGTAAGACTCTAGCAGTAGTGGGCTTGTCTGATCGTGAAGAAACAACTAGCAATCGAGTGACAAAGGAAATGCAGGCTCGTGGCTATAAAATCATACCAGTAAACCCCAAGGCTGCAGGTGGTGAAATCTTGGGAGAAAAGGCTTATGCCAGCCTAGCTGAGATTCCTTTTCCTGTAGATATCGTTAATGTCTATCGTCGTAGTGAGTTTCTACCAGATGTGGCACGAGATTTTCTCAAGGCTGATGCTAAGATTTTCTGGGCGCAACTAGGACTTGAAAGTCTAGAAGCGGAAGAAATCTTGTGTGCTGGAGGTTGCAATGATATCGTGATGAACCGTTGTATTAAGAGAGAACATACACGCTTAATTCTTGAACAATAAAAAGGTAGCTTGCGGGCTACCTTTTGTCTTAGAAAATACCGATGAGTGTTTGCATACCCAGGCTAGTCAGGATGATGGCAATCCAGCAGAAGGCACCAAGAAGAATGGATTTACCGCTGGACTTAATCATAGCAATGAGATTGGTTTTGAGACCGATAGCGCTCATGGCCATGATGATGAGGAATTTAGATAGTTGTTTGAGAGGTGCAAAGAAGCTACTGCTGACACCGAAGGAAGTAAGGATGGTGGTTAGCAGGGAAGCTAGGATGAAGTAGAGAATGAAAACAGGGAAGATTTTTTTAAGTTTTACTCCTTGGTTGTTGCCTCGTTGATGACTTTGCCAGTAAGAGAGGAAGAGAGTGATAGGGATAATAGCTAGGGTACGGGTCAATTTGACGATAGTAGCAGACTCAAGAGTGTTTGTGTGGTAAAGACTATCCCAGGCGCTGGCAGTGGCTGTTACAGAGGAAGTATCATTGACCGCAGTACCTGCAAAGAGGGAGAAGCCCTCATTTGATAGGTGAAGCCAGGTTCCTAGGGTTGGGAAAATAAGCGCTGCTAAGACATTGAAGAAAAAGATAACAGAGATGGATTGGGCGACTTCTTTTTCCTTGGCATGGATGACGGGAGCTGTCGCTGCAATGGCAGAACCTCCACAGATAGAGGAACCAACACCGATCAAGGTAGCTAGTTTTGTATCTAAATCAAAAAAGCGTTGGAAAAGATAAGCTACAATCAAGGCTATAGAAATGGTAGATAGAATGACAGGAAGGGAAGATTTTCCTACTGCAAAAACTTGAGAGATATTGAGTCCAAACCCAAGCAAGATAACAGCATACTGAAGCAATTTCTTGGAGCTGTAAGTCAAACCAGCATCTAGTTGTTTATAGGAAGTGAGAAATGGGTGGAGAATCATGCCAATAAAGATGGCAAAAACAGGAGCTCCTACAACAGGCAGAAAGCCTCCTAAAACCCAAGAGATGATAGAAATGATCAGACAGGCTAACAGTCCTGCCCAATTTTTTGATAGAAATGACATAAAAACCTCCGAAAATAAATACTCCTTATTATAATCTTATCTCGGAAAAAAGTAAATAGAAAGCCTTTGGAAGGCTAATTCTGGATGTAATTTTGCGGTCAGAGAGCTTTTGTAGTATAATAGACATATGTTCTTTAAGCAAGGAGGGTATCTATGGACTTAACCAAGCGATTTAATAAACAATTAGATAAGATTCAAGTTTCCTTGATTCGTCAGTTTGACCAGGCTATTTCAGAGATTCCTGGAGTCCTGCGGTTGACCTTGGGAGAACCAGATTTTACAACGCCAGATCATGTCAAGGAGGCTGCAAAGCGAGCCATCGATCAAGACCAATCCTACTATACAGGGATGAGCGGTTTGTTGACCTTACGCCAAGCAGCTAGTGATTTTGTAAAAGAAAAGTATCAGTTGGACTACAATCCTGAAAATGAAATCTTGGTTACAATTGGTGCGACAGAAGCTTTATCAGCTACTTTGACAGCCATTTTGGAGGAAGGAGACAAGGTTCTCTTGCCAGCTCCTGCCTATCCTGGCTATGAGCCAATAGTTAATCTAGTTGGTGCAGAGATTGTCGAAATTGATACAACTGAAAATGGTTTTGTTTTGACGCCTGAGATGTTGGAAAAGGCAATTTTGGAGCAGTGGGACAAGCTCAAGGCAGTTATTCTCAACTATCCAGCCAACCCTACAGGAATCACTTATAGTCGCGAGCAATTAGAAGACTTGGCAGCTGTTTTACGTAAGTATGAGATTTTCGTAGTCTGTGATGAAGTCTACTCAGAATTGACCTATACAGGGGAAAATCATGTATCGCTGGGTACTATGCTGAGAGATCAGGCCATTATCATCAATGGTCTATCCAAATCCCATGCCATGACAGGTTGGCGTTTAGGTTTTATCTTTGCACCAGCAAACTTTACAGCTCAACTCATCAAGAGTCACCAGTACTTGGTCACTGCCGCAAACACCATGGCTCAACACGCAGCGGTAGAAGCTTTGACAGCTGGTAAGAATGATGCGGAACCTATGAAGAAGGAATATATCCAACGTCGGGACTACATTATCGAGAAGATGACTGCACTTGGTTTTGAGATTATCAAACCAGATGGTGCTTTTTATATCTTTGCTAAGATTCCAGCAGGCTATAATCAAGATTCCTTTGCTTTTCTGAAAGATTTTGCCCAGAAAAAGGCTGTCGCCTTCATCCCTGGTGCTGCCTTTGGACAGTATGGAGAGGGCTATGTTCGCCTATCTTATGCAGCTAGCATGGGAACCATCAGAGAAGCTATGAAACGACTTGAGGAGTACATGAGAGAAGCATGATTCAATCTATCACAAGTCAGGGTTTAGTACTTTACAATCGAAATTTTCGAGAGGATGATAAGCTTGTTAAAATCTTTACAGAACAGGCAGGCAAGCGCATGTTTTTTGTGAAACACGCTGGTCAATCAAAACTGGCTCCGGTTATTCAGCCCTTGGTGCTAGCTCGTTTTCTCTTGCGCATCAATGATGATGGACTCAGTTATATTGAGGATTATCATGAGGTGATGACCTTTCCAGGGATCAATAGTGATCTCTTTACCATGGCTTATGCGACCTATGTGGCAGCCTTGGCTGATGCGAGTTTGCAGGATAATCAGCAGGACGCTCCTTTATTTGCTTTTTTGCAGAAGACATTAGAGCTGATGGAAGAGGGCTTAGATTATCAGGTCTTGACTAATATTTTTGAAATTCAGATTTTGACACGGTTTGGGATTGGTCTAAACTTTAATGAGTGTACTTTTTGTCATCGAGTAGGTCAGGCCTTTGACTTTTCTTTCAAATATGGAGCCTGTCTTTGCCCAGAGCATTATCATGAGGATGAGAAACGATGTCATCTAAATCCCAATATTCCTTATCTGCTCAATCAATTTCAAGCCATTGATTTTGATACTCTGGAGACTATTTCGCTCAAGTCAGAAATTAAGCAAGACTTGCGTAAGTTTATGGACCAGATTTACGAAGAGTACGTCGGGATTCACCTAAAATCAAAGAAATTTATTGATTCCCTAGCCGATTGGGGACAATTACTAAAAGAGGAAGACAAATGAAAAAAATCGCAGTAGATGCAATGGGTGGCGATTATGCACCTCAAGCTATTGTAGAGGGAGTCAATCAAGCTCTTGCTGACTTTTCAGATATTGAGATTCAACTTTACGGAGATGAAAGTAAAATTAAGCAATATCTAACAGCTACAGAGCGCGTTAGTATTATCCATACTGATGAAAAAATCGATTCAGACGATGAGCCTACAAGAGCCATCCGTAAGAAGAAAAATGCCAGTATGGTCTTGGCGGCCAAGGCTGTCAAAGATGGAGAGGCAGATGCTGTTCTTTCTGCAGGAAATACAGGTGCTTTGCTTGCGGCCGGATTTTTCATCGTAGGTCGTATCAAGAATATCGATCGACCTGGGCTTATGTCAACCTTGCCAACTATTGATGGGAAAGGTTTTGATATGCTAGATCTCGGTGCCAATGCAGAAAACACAGCCCATCACCTTCATCAATATGCCATCCTAGGTTCTTTCTACGCTAAAAATGTTCGTGGAATTGCAAAACCACGAGTTGGTTTGCTTAATAACGGGACCGAGAGCAGCAAGGGAGATCCACTCCGCAAGGAAACTTATGACTTGCTAGTAGCTGATGAGAGTTTGAACTTTATCGGTAATGTGGAAGCGCGTGATTTAATGGATGGCGTTGCTGATGTAGTCGTAACAGATGGTTTCACGGGAAACGCTGTGCTCAAATCCATTGAAGGTACAGCCATGGGAATCATGGGCTTACTAAAAAATACCATTACAGGTGGCGGTTTGCGAGCTAAATTAGGTGCTCTTCTTCTTAAGGATAGTCTTAGAGGTTTGAAAAAGCAGCTCAACTATTCTGACGTTGGAGGTGCAGTCTTGTTTGGTGTCAAGGCGCCGGTTGTCAAGACTCATGGATCAAGTGATGCCAAGGCTGTGTACAGTACGATTCGTCAGATTCGTACCATGCTAGAAACAGACGTAGTTGCTCAAACTGCGCGTGAATTTTCAGGAGAATAATATATATGACAGATAAAGAAATTTTTAACCGTATCGTGACCATCATCCAAGAACGTCAAGGAGAAGACTTTGTAGTCACAGAGGCCTTGAGCTTGAAGGATGATTTGGATGCTGATTCGGTAGATTTGATGGAATTCGTACTAACCATTGAGGATGAATTTGGAATTGAAATCAGTGATGAAGAAATCGACCATCTTCAAAGTGTGGCAGATGTATTAAAAGCCATTAAAGATAAAATCTAACATATAGCAACATGCAAGTCATGTTGTTTTTTTGTTTTTCGAAAAAGATAAGATTTTGAAATTTTATAGTTGAGTTTACGAATAAAGAGATAAGAACAAAAAAGGAGGATTGCTGATGTATGTGACAGGTCTTTATCCGTGGTTGATCAAGTGGTTTTTAAAATAAATTTGATTTAATTGTTTATTTTAAAATGATTTCTCGAATAGACAAGTGAGAAGAAGAGGAAGGAGATTACTTCATGTTTATACCAAGCTTGTATCCATGGTTAATTAAGTGGTTTTTGAAATAAATAAATTTATTTTAAATTATTTTTCGAATAGATAAGTAAGAAGAAAAGGAAGGAGATTAGAAATGATTATTTCAGTTATTTATCCAATTTGGCTTTTAAAATGGTTTAAAGGTTAAAAATTGCAAACAAAAAACTATAAAAATAAAGGAGAAAAAAGATGACAAACTTTGA
The DNA here is from genome assembly GCF_047464215.1 of Streptococcus infantis. Classification (GTDB taxonomy): domain Bacteria; phylum Bacillota; class Bacilli; order Lactobacillales; family Streptococcaceae; genus Streptococcus; species Streptococcus infantis_P. Next base: position 52,257 of record NZ_JASHCG010000007.1, read on the forward strand.
CAAAATGGAACAGAACTTTGTAGCTCTTACAGAAGAAGAGCTAATGGAAGTGGATGGGGGGTCGGTTACCGCCGTAGTTGTAGGAGGTGTCTTACTAATTGGTGGTATTGCTTGGGGCTATTTTATGTAATAATAAGGAGAGAAAAAATGAATTTAAATAAATGGACAGAATTGACAGAAGAAGAATTGATGAATACAGAAGGTGGATCAATTACCATAGCCACGGTTGGTGCAGGATTGGCAATTTTCCTTGGTGGTCGATTAATTGGTCAAGATTTAAAACGTAAATTTGGATAGAAGTGAACTTGTATGAAAAATCTAAAAAATATAATGGGAGCCTTTTTAATTATTTTTGGAGTGCTTTGTATATTGGGGGATTTACATGTAATCACCTTTAATGTTGAAAAATATTTCCAAACAGAGTTATTTGTTCCGATGCTTATTTTGATGATGAGTTATTTAGATTCAGGTAAAGACAAGGTTTAAAGAGAACTATTATTAGTATGTGGCAAATGCTATAGAATAATCATCTTTTAGTTGTTATCAATGAAATAAGAACTAAAAAAATGGAGAAATAAATGAATATCTCAGAAGAATGTGCGGCTATAATTATATCAGCCTCAGGAATAGTAGGACTTTTGGTTGGAGTAGCTATTGGATTAGCTAGTATTATTTAAAAAGGAGTAGATGAAAGATGAAGAAACTGGATGAAAAATTTGCTATTATGACAGAGGAAGACTTGGCTGTAACTAAGGGAGGTTTCATTGTTACTACTTCTACAGCAGTGGCTTGGGGTGTTTTAGGAGTCGTTACCTATATGTATGGGCGTCATTTGGGAAGTAGACGTTAATTTAAAAATTTGTGGCAAATCGTAAAAGAAAATCAAGTATGAATCGCAACACTGATCTCAATACATTGTTACCATAGTTCCTTTGGTGGCAATGGGTCTCAATCTCGTACTTCATGTAATTCGTACAGGTTCGTTGTTATCCTTTGATTGGAAATGGTATTTAGTTGGATTGATTGCCTCAGGCTATTTTGGGATTTTTTGCAACGATTTGTCAAAAAATAATCCAAACTATAAATGATGAATCTGAATGAAAAGATTTTGTGCGTGTGAATGGCGGAAAAACTCTGCCATTCTTGTCAGATAAATAGGAGTCTGCTATGAAAAAATTTTTATTGGGATTTGCTGAAGGTTATTTTATCGTGTCAGTCATTATCTATATTGTAACGTATTTGATTCTGAAAAAACCGATCAATACCTTGTTTTATCTATAAGCCTATCCAATTCTGCTTGGGTTGGTTTATGTAGGATATAAGTACAAAACAAAAGAAAGTAAGATTGGAAATTGATGGAACATCAGATTGGGGTTTGAGATGAAAGTCGTTCAAGTGTTACAAAAAGCTTGGCTAGAGTTTACTGTATGCTGCAGTTCGATGGTTTATATCATTGTTAGAATAGTCGCTGATGTAAACAAAATAAATCTACCTGAATGGTTTGAAAATTTTGACATACCTACAATTTCACTATTCTTGATGGCATTTATTTTACTTTATAGAAGTGAAGAAAAATATGATAAAGGATGATAAAATGAATCTGAACTTTGTGGCTCCAGTATTAGGGCAATCTTGGGGAATATTGGGGTGTTAAGCTGATGAACTGTTGTCTGATTTTAGTTAGAAAGATATTCGTATGTTTAAAAAAGAAGTGATATTATTAGGGCTGCTTCTGCTAGTACGTATTGTACTTTCTATCATGCAAGTTTTAATGGATTTTAAACTATTGCTAGGAAAGTATAGTGTAAATTTCATGGAACTTTCAGATTTATTCTCTTATCCCCTACTTTTTTTAATCATTTACATAGCGGTAAAATATCATGCTATCCAGAAAATAAGAGGTAAAGAAGATAATCAGGATGGCAATAAATAAGACTTAAAAAATTTTTCTAACATTCCTTTTCTTATTTCTGATGAATCTTTTGCTTTTTAAAGTACTTGCTGGTCTAAGCTTTAAGGTGACAATGAGTGAAAAAACTATCTTGTACCACCCTTGTTTTCATTATATGATTGACAAAAAATTGGAAAAGGTAAGAAATATTAATCATTATATTTTCTAGGTAGGACGTTTGTTCTACCTATTTTTATTTAGGAAAAAGTGCTGTTCAGGTGCAGTTATTGTTTTTTTAGAAATAATTTTCTTTTTGCTTCTTTGTTTGTATAAAATAATCTTACAAAGTTTTCTTTGGAGATTGTTAGGAAAAGGAGTAGGATATGAAATTTGGGAAACGTCATTATCGTCCGCAGGTGGATCAGATGGACTGCGGTGTAGCTTCATTGGCCATGGTCTTTGGTTATTATGGTAGTTATTATTCTCTGGCTCACTTGCGAGAGTTGGCCAAGACGACCATGGATGGGACTACGGCTTTAGGCTTAGTCAAGGTTGCTGAGGAGATTGGTTTTGAGACGCGAGCAATAAAGGCGGACATGACCTTGTTTGATTTGCCGGATGTAACTTTTCCTTTTGTGGCTCATGTGCTTAAGGAAGGGAAAATGCTCCATTATTATGTGGTGACTGGGCAGGACAAGAACAATATTCATATTGCTGATCCAGATCCTAGTGTTAAGCTGACCAAGATTTCTCGTGAGCGCTTTGCTAAGGAGTGGACAGGGATCACTATTTTTATGGCACCATCTCCGACTTATAAGCCTCATAAGGAACAAAAAAATGGCCTTCTCTCCTTTATCCCTATATTAGTGAAACAGCGAGGTTTGATTGTTAATATCGTTTTGGCGACCCTCTTGGTAACCTTGATTAACATTGTGGGTTCTTATTATCTTCAATCAATCATTGACACTTATGTACCAGATCAGATGCGTTCAACCTTGGGCATTATCTCAATAGGGCTAGTCATCGTTTATGTTCTTCAGCAAATCTTATCTTATGCTCAGGAGTATCTCTTGATTGTTTTGGGGCAACGCTTGTCCATTGATGTGATTTTGTCTTATATCAAGCATGTTTTTCATTTGCCCATGTCCTTTTTTGCGACACGACGGACAGGGGAAATCGTGTCTCGTTTCACGGATGCAAATAGTATCATTGATGCGCTGGCTTCGACTATTCTGTCAATCTTTTTGGATGTATCTATTGTCTTGATTATTTCAGTAGTTCTATTTTCGCAGAATAGCAATCTCTTTTTCATGAGTTTACTAGCTCTTCCTATCTACACAGTGATTATCTTTGCTTTTATGAAGCCCTTTGAAAAGATGAATCGGGATACCATGGAAGCCAATGCGGTTCTGTCTTCTTCTATCATTGAGGACATCAATGGCATTGAGACCATCAAGTCTTTGACCAGTGAAAGTCAACGTTACCAAAAGATTGACAAGGAATTTGTGGATTATCTAAAAAAATCTTTTACCTACAGTCGGGCAGAAAGTCAGCAAAAGGCTCTGAAAAAGATTGCCCAGCTCTTGCTCAATGTTGGCATTCTCTGGATGGGGGCTCTCCTAGTTATGGACAATAAGATGAGTTTGGGCCAGTTGATCACCTATAATACCTTGCTTGTTTATTTTACAAATCCTTTGGAGAATATCATCAATCTGCAAACCAAACTTCAGACAGCGCAGGTAGCCAATAACCGTCTGAATGAAGTTTATCTGGTTGCATCTGAGTTTGAGGAAAAGAAAACAGTCTCAGATTTGAGCTTTCTAGAAGGAGATCTGACTTTCAAGCAGGTTCACTACAAATATGGCTATGGTCGAGATGTCTTGTCGGACATCAATCTGACTATTCCACAAGGCTCTAAAGTGGCTTTTGTGGGAATTTCAGGATCAGGTAAGACGACCTTGGCTAAGATGATGGTTAATTTTTACGATCCAAGTCAGGGGGAGATTAGCCTGGGTGGCATCAATCTCAATCAGATTGATAAAAAGGCTCTGCGCCAGTATATCAACTATCTGCCTCAGCAACCCTACGTTTTTAATGGAACGATCTTGGAGAATCTTCTCCTCGGAGCTAAGGAGGGGACGACCCAGGAGGATATCTTGAGAGCAGTGGAGTTGGCAGAGATTCGGGAGGATATTGAGCGCATGCCACTGAATTACCAGACAGAATTGACTTCGGATGGAGCGGGCATTTCAGGTGGGCAACGTCAGAGGATCGCTTTGGCGCGTGCTCTCTTGACCGATGCGCCTGTCTTGATATTGGATGAGGCGACTAGCAGTCTGGATATTTTGACAGAGAAGCGAATCGTGGATAATCTCATGGCTTTAGATAAAACCTTGATTTTCATTGCTCACCGCTTGACCATTGCTGAGCGGACAGAGAAGGTTGTTGTCTTGGATCAGGGCAAGATTGTCGAAGAAGGAAATCATGCCGATTTGCTTGCACAGGGTGGCTTTTATGCCCATTTGGTGAATAGTTAGAGAGGAGAAAAGATGCAATCAGAATTTTTAGAAAGTGCGGAGTTTTATAATCGTCGTTATCATAATTTTTCTAGTTATGTGATTTTTCCGAGTTTTATCTTGTTTTTGTTTCTGCTAGTCTTTTCAATCTTTGCACAAAAGGAGATAAGCTTGACAGCTGGGGCTACTGTCGAACCTAGTCGCATCCTTGCCAATATCCAGTCAACTAGCAACAATCGCATTATTGCCAATCATTTGGAAGAAAATAAGTTGGTCAAGAAGGGAGAACTTCTCGTTCAATACCAAGAGGGAGCAGAAGCAGTGCAGGCTGAGAATTATGCTAGTCAGTTGGAAATGCTCAAGGATCAGAAGGTTCAAATGGAGTATTTAAAAGCAAGCCTTCAAGCAGGAAGTGATCAATTTCCAGAAGCAGACAAATTTGGCTATCAGCATAGTTTTTTAGATTATCTAAATCAAGCTGCTAGTCTGCGGAGTCAGGTTGAGCAACAAAATGCTAGTATATCATCTCAAAATGCAGCAGCCAGTGGTAGTCAGGCAGAATTAGGCAATATCATTGGCGAAACCCAGTCCAAAATTAAAGAATATCAGCAAGCCAAGTCTGCCATTCAGGGTGATGGACACTTAGAGAGTGATCATCCAGCTTATGCTATTTATCAGTCTTATCAGTCAACAAAAGAGCAGGGATCGGAATCCAAACAGCAGGCCCTATCTCAAATAGATGCTCAAATCACTCAGTTGGAGTCAACTCTTGCAGGTTATCGAGTACAGTATGCAGGTTCAGGAGCCCAGCAAGCTTATGCATCTGGATTAGGAAGTCAGTTGGAGTCATTAAAATCTCAGCAACTAGCCAAGGTAGGTCAGGAATTAACGCTCTTGGATCAGAAAATTCTTGAAGCGGAGTCGGGTAAAAAGATTCAAGGGAATCTTTTAGAGAAGGGGAAAATTACAGCAACAGAAGATGGTGTTCTACATTTGAATCCTGAGCATAGTCGATCTACCATCATTCCAGAAGGAACGATCCTCGCTCATCTTTTTCCGCAGTTGGCTAAAGAGAGGAAGGCAAAACTAACAGCTTATATCAGTTCTAAGGAAGTTGCTGGTCTCAAGCATGGAAATGAGGTACGATTTACAACGGTAACGGATGCCAATAAGCAGCTAGTGTTGACATCCAAGATTACCAATATCGATACCAGTGCGACTCAGACAGAAAAGGGTAATTTCTTTAAATTAGAGGCAGAGACGGATTTGAATGCTGAACAAGCAGAAAAACTTCGTTATGGACTTGAAGGTCGTTTGACTATGATTACAGGTAGGAAGAGTTTTTTACGCTACTATCTTGACCGCTTTTTGAAACGAGAATAAGGTTCGCATTCTAATTCAAATCAATCTTAGAAAATCGCAAATGAAAATTCGTTTGCGATTTTTCTGTACTTTTTCAGATATGATATCAAATATAGTTCGTGAAATATTTGATTTTTAGTATCTGTTGTGTTAGAATGATGTAAAGTAATACGAAAGGCGAACAAAAAATGTCCAGTAAACTTATTTATACGGGAAAAGCTAAAGATATCTATACTACAGAAGACGAAAATGTGATTAAGTCGGTCTACAAGGACCAGGCCACCATGCTGAATGGAGCTCGCAAAGAGACTATTGAGGGTAAAGGTATGCTGAATAATCAGATTTCGTCTCTTATTTTTGAAAAATTGAATGCTGCTGGTGTAGCTACTCACTTTATCGAACGTATTTCTGATACCGAACAACTTAACAAGAAAGTTACCATCATTCCTTTGGAGGTTGTCCTTCGTAACGTGACTGCGGGTTCTTTTTCAAAACGTTTTGGTGTGGAAGAAGGTTTGAATCTGGAAACTCCAATCGTTGAATTTTACTACAAGAACGATGATTTGGATGACCCATTCATCAATGATGAGCATGTCAAGTTCTTGAATATTGCCAACGATGAGCAAATTGCTTATATCAAGGAAGAAACGCGTCGTATCAATGAATTGCTGAAAGATTGGTTTGCACAAATTGGTCTTCGCTTGATCGATTTTAAACTGGAATTTGGTTTTGATAAGGATGGCAAGATTATCTTGGCAGATGAATTCTCACCAGATAACTGCCGCCTCTGGGATGCTGAAGGGCACCATATGGACAAGGATGTTTTCCGTAGAGATTTAGGCAGTTTAACGGATGTATATAAGGTTGTGTTGGAGAAATTGCAGGGCTTGAAATAAGTTGTTTGAAACGAAAAACCTTCGTCTTTCAAGTAAAAGGACTCAGGCTGAAAAGGTCTACTAGACCTTTTCACTCCGTAGAGATTTAGGCAGTTTAACGGATGTATATCAGGTTGTGTTAGAGAAGTTGCAAGACTTGAAATAAGTTGGTTGAAGCGGGAAACCTTCGTCTTCAATAGCCTGTTGGAATAGAAATAAAGGAACTAAAATGGATAAACGTATTTTCGTTGAGAAAAAAGCTGATTTTCGTGTGAAATCGGACTCTTTAGTAAAAGAATTACAGCATAATCTTCAGTTGAAAACTTTGAAGGATCTTCGGATTGTTCAGGTTTACGATGTTTTTGGTTTGGCAGAGGACTTGTTTGCGCGTGCGGAAAAACACATCTTCTCTGAGCAAGTGACTGATACTGTTTTGGACGAGGCTGTGGTTAAAGCTGATCTTGAGAAGTATGCTTTCTTTACCATCGAAAGTTTGCCTGGTCAATTTGACCAACGTGCGGCATCTTCACAAGAAGCTTTGCTTTTGCTTGGTAGTTCAAATGATGTAACAGTGAACACAGCGCAACTTTACTTGGTTAACAAGGATATTGATGCAAATGAGTTGGAAGCTGTCAAAAACTACCTTTTGAACCCAGTGGATTCTCGTTTCAAAGATATCACTGTTGGCATTGCGAAACAGGATTTCTCTGAGTCTGACAAGACCATTCCAAACTTGGATTTCTTTGAAAGCTATACGGCAGAAGATTTTGCCAAGTATAAGGCTGAGCAAGGCTTGGCCATGGAAGTAGATGACCTTCTTTTCATTCAAGATTACTTCAAGTCAATTGGACGTGTACCAACTGAGACTGAGTTAAAGGTTTTGGATACTTACTGGTCAGACCACTGCCGTCATACAACTTTCGAGACTGAGTTGAAAAACATCGACTTCTCAGCTTCTAAATTTGAAAAACAATTGCAAGCGACTTATGACAAGTATATTGCCATGCGTGATGAGTTGGGACGTACCGAGAAACCTCAAACCTTGATGGATATGGCCACTATTTTTGGTCGCTATGAGCGTGCCAATGGTCGTTTGGATGACATGGAAGTGTCTGATGAAATCAATGCCTGCTCAGTTGAAATTGAAGTGGATGTTAATGGTGTGAAAGAACCATGGCTTCTCATGTTCAAAAACGAAACTCATAACCACCCAACTGAAATTGAACCATTTGGTGGGGCGGCTACTTGTATCGGTGGTGCCATTCGTGACCCATTGTCAGGACGTTCATACGTTTATCAAGCCATGCGTATCTCAGGTGCTGGTGATATTACAGCGCCGATTTCAGAAACTCGTGCTGGTAAATTGCCACAACAGGTTATTTCTAAAACAGCGGCTCATGGTTATTCTTCATATGGGAACCAAATTGGTCTTGCAACAACTTATGTTCGTGAATACTTCCACCCAGGTTTCGTTGCTAAGCGTATGGAGCTAGGTGCCGTTGTCGGTGCGGCTCCTAAGGAAAATGTGATCCGTGAAAAACCTGAAGCTGGTGACGTGATTATCTTGCTCGGTGGTAAGACTGGACGTGACGGTGTCGGTGGTGCGACAGGTTCTTCTAAAGTTCAAACGGTTGAATCTGTTGAAACAGCTGGTGCTGAGGTTCAAAAAGGGAATGCCATCGAAGAACGTAAGATTCAACGTCTTTTCCGTAATGGGGATGTGACACGTCTGATCAAGAAATCAAATGACTTTGGTGCTGGTGGTGTCTGTGTGGCTATCGGTGAATTGGCTGATGGTCTTGAAATTGACCTAGACAAAGTGCCATTGAAATACCAAGGTTTGAATGGTACAGAAATTGCTATCTCTGAATCTCAGGAACGTATGGCTGTCGTGGTTCGTCCCGAAGATGTAGATGCCTTCGTGGCTGAATGTAACAAAGAAAATATTGATGCTGTTGTGGTGGCGACAGTAACTGAAAAACCAAATCTTGTCATGCACTGGAATGGTGAAACAATCGTGGACTTGGAGCGTCGTTTCCTTGATACAAACGGTGTACGTGTGGTTGTAGATGCTAAGGTGGTTGACAAGGATGTCAAGCTTCCAGAAGAACGTCAAACATCTGCTGAAACCCTTGAAGCTGATACTCTTGAAGTCTTGGCTGACCTTAACCATGCAAGTCAAAAAGGTTTACAAACCATCTTTGATAGCTCAGTTGGTCGTTCAACAGTTAACCACCCACTTGGTGGTCGCTACCAAATCACACCAACTGAAGCTTCTGTACAGAAATTGCCAGTTCAACATGGCGTGACTACAACTGCTTCTGTTATGGCGCAAGGATTCAATCCTTATGTAGCAGAATGGTCTCCATACCATGGTGCTGCTTATGCGGTTATCGAAGCAAGCGCTCGTTTGGTTGCTGCTGGTGCCAACTGGTCTAAGGCTCGTTTCTCTTATCAAGAATACTTCGAGCGTATGGATAAACAAGCAGAGCGTTTTGGTCAACCAGTAGCTGCTCTCCTTGGATCCATTGAAGCTCAGATTCAACTTGGTTTGCCATCTATCGGTGGTAAAGACTCTATGTCTGGTACCTTTGAAGAATTGACCGTACCACCAACCTTGGTTGCTTTTGGGGTAACAACTGCAGATAGCCGTAAGGTTCTTTCTCCAGAATTTAAGGCTGTTGGTGAAAATATTTACTATATTCCAGGTCAAGCTTTGGCACAAGAAATTGATTTTGATCTTATCAAGTCTAACTTTGCTCAATTTGAAGCAATTCAAGCTGACCATAAAGTCACATCTGCATTAGCTGTCAAATATGGTGGTGTGGTTGAAGCTCTTGCCCTTGCAACATTTGGTAACCATATTGGTGCAAACGTCGAATTAGCAGACCTTGACACTAGCTTGACAGCTCAATTGGGTGGATTCGTCTTCACATCGCCTGAAGACATTGCAGGTGTTGCCAAGATTGGACAAACAGTAGCTGACTTTACACTTTCTGTCAATGATGTAACGCTTGATGGACACAAGCTTGACAGTGCCTTCCAAGGTAAATTGGAAGAGGTTTACCCAACGGAATTTGCACAAGCAACTGAGTTGGAAGAAGTACCAGCTGTGGCATCAGATGCTGTGATCAAAGTTAAAGAAACAGTTGAGACACCAGTGGTTTACATCCCAGTGTTTCCAGGTACCAACTCAGAATATGACTCCGCTAAAGCCTTTGAAAAAGAAGGGGCAAAAGTCAACTTGGTACCATTTGTAACACTTAACGAAGAGGCTATTGTCAAGTCTGTTGACACCATGGTTGACAATATCGAGAAAGCCAATATTCTCTTCTTTGCAGGTGGCTTCTCGGCAGCAGATGAACCAGATGGATCAGCTAAATTTATCGTTAATATCTTGCTTAACGAAAAAGTACGTGCAGCCATTGATAGCTTCATCGAAGGTGGTGGTTTGATTATCGGTATCTGTAACGGATTCCAAGCTCTTGTCAAATCAGGTCTTCTTCCATACGGTAACTTTGAAGATGCAGGCAGCACTAGTCCAACCCTCTTCTACAATGATGCCAACCAACACGTAGCTAAGATGGTTGAAACACGTATTGCTAACACGAACTCACCATGGCTTGCTGGAGTAGAAGTTGGTGACATTCATGCCATCCCAGTATCACACGGTGAAGGTAAATTTGTCGTGACAGCTGAAGAATTTGCAGAGCTTCGTGATAATGGTCAAATCTTTACCCAATATGTTGACTTCGAAGGTAAACCAAGCATGGATTCAAAATACAATCCTAACGGATCTGTCAATGCGATTGAAGGTATCACCAGTAAGAACGGTCAAATTATTGGGAAGATGGGGCACTCAGAACGTTTCGAAGACGGTCTCTTCCAAAATATTCCAGGAAATAAAGACCAATATCTCTTTGCATCAGCGGTTAAATACTTTACTGGAAAATAGGCTTTGCAGATTTTCTAATAGATAACCATCAGTAAATGTAAAATCAAGTAGATCTAACTTACGACAATTGCAAATGATTTATTGTTGCGAGTGAAACGAGCTTCTGCCGTATCATTCCGCTCTAGTATCGTTAAGGAATGATACACAAATAAAAATTAGGTATATAAAATGACATACGAAGTAAAATCTCTTAATGAGGAATGTGGTGTTTTTGGTATCTGGGGTCACCCAGACGCTGCCAAATTGACCTATTTTGGACTCCATAGCCTTCAGCACCGTGGTCAGGAGGGGGCAGGAATCCTCTCCAATGACCAAGGGAAATTGAAGCGTCATCGTGATATGGGGCTTTTATCAGAAGTCTTCAAAAATCCTGCGAATTTGGATAAATTGACAGGAACTGGAGCGATTGGGCACGTGCGTTATGCGACTGCGGGAGAAGCTTCTGTAGACAATATCCAACCTTTCCTTTTCCGCTTTCATGATATGCAGTTTGGTTTGGTTCATAATGGGAATCTGACCAATGCAGAATCGCTCAAGCAAGAATTGGAACAAAGAGGAGCGATTTTCAGCTCAACCTCTGACTCTGAAATCTTGGCTCACCTTATTCGCCGTAGCCACAATCCAAACCTGATGGGTAAAATCAAGGAAGCACTCAGTCTTGTTAAAGGTGGTTTTGCTTATCTCTTGATGTTTGAAGATAAGTTAATTGCCGCGCTTGACCCAAATGGCTTCCGTCCTCTGTCAATCGGGAAAATGGCTAATGGAGCAGTAGTGGTTTCCTCTGAAACCTGTGCCTTTGAAGTAATCGGTGCTGAGTGGATTCGCGATGTGAAACCAGGTGAGATTGTCATCATTGATGATAATGGCATCCAGTATGATAGCTATACAAACGATACTCAACTGGCTATCTGTTCCATGGAATATATTTACTTTGCCCGTCCTGATTCCAATATCCACGGAGTCAATGTCCATACGGCTCGTAAGAGAATGGGAGCTCAACTGGCACGTGAGTTCAAGTATGAAGCTGATATCGTGGTCGGGGTGCCAAACTCCTCTCTTAGCGCAGCTATGGGATTTGCGGAAGAATCAGGTCTACCAAATGAAATGGGGCTCATCAAGAACCAATATACCCAACGAACCTTCATCCAGCCGACCCAAGAATTGCGCGAGCAAGGGGTTCGGATGAAATTGTCTGCTGTCTCTGGTGTCGTTAAAGGCAAGCGCGTGGTCATGATCGATGACTCGATTGTACGAGGCACAACATCTCGTCGTATCGTAAAATTGCTGAAAGAAGCAGGTGCTACAGAAGTTCATGTGGCGATTGCTAGCCCAGCTCTGGCTTATCCATGTTTCTATGGAATTGATATTCAGAGTCGTGAGGAATTGATTGCGGCTAATCATACGGTTGAAGAAACCTGTCAAATTATTGGTGCAGATAGCCTGACCTATCTTTCTATTGAGGGCTTAATTGACTCAATCGGTATTGAGACAGATGCACCAAATGGCGGCCTCTGTGTGGCTTACTTTGATGGGAAATATCCAACTCCTCTCTATGACTATGAAGAAGACTATCGCAGAAGTTTGGATGACAAGATCAGTTTTTACAAATAGACGGCTAAAGACTCTCGATTAAAGAAAAGGAATGAATAAAATGACGAATAAAAATGCTTATGCTCAATCGGGTGTGGACGTTGAAGCAGGTTATGAAGTTGTTGAACGCATCAAAAAACACGTGGCACGTACGGAGCGTGCAGGTGTTATGGGAGCTCTCGGTGGCTTCGGTGGTATGTTCGACCTTTCAAAAACTGGTGTCAAAGAGCCCGTCTTGATCTCAGGTACAGATGGTGTCGGCACTAAACTCATGCTGGCTATCAAGTACGACAAACACGATACGATCGGTCAAGACTGTGTAGCTATGTGTGTTAACGATATTATCGCTGCAGGAGCAGAGCCCCTCTACTTCCTTGACTATATCGCAACTGGTAAAAATGAACCTGCTAAATTGGAACAAGTCGTTGCAGGTGTTGCAGAAGGTTGCGTGCAAGCCGGTGCAGCTCTCATCGGTGGGGAAACAGCTGAAATGCCAGGTATGTACGGTGAAGATGACTATGACTTGGCTGGCTTTGCAGTCGGTGTTGCAGAAAAATCTCAAATCATCGACGGTTCAAAAGTAGCTGAAGACGATGTGATTCTGGGGCTTGCTTCAAGCGGTATCCACTCAAATGGTTATTCACTCGTGCGTCGTGTCTTTGCGGACTATACAGGTGAAGAAGTTCTCCCAGAATTGGAAGGGAAGAAACTTAAAGACGTTCTTCTTGAACCAACTCGTATCTACGTCAAAGCAGCTTTGCCGCTCATCAAAGAAGAATTGGTCAATGGGATTGCCCACATCACAGGTGGTGGTTTCATCGAAAATGTACCACGTATGTTCGCTGATGACTTGGCTGCTGAAATTGATGAAAGCAAAGTACCAGTCCTTCCAATTTTCAAAGCCCTTGAAAAATATGGTCAAATCAAACACGAAGAAATGTTTGAAATTTTCAACATGGGTATTGGTCTCATGCTTGCGGTGAAACCAGAGAATGTGGAACGTGTCAAAGAACTTCTTGACGAGCCTGTTTATGAAATCGGTCGAATTGTCAAGAAGGCAGATGCAAGTGTGGTGATAAAATAATGGCTAAAAAAATTGCTGTTTTTGCTTCTGGAAATGGTTCAAACTTTCAGGTCATTGCAGAACAATTTCCAGTTGAATTTGTCTTTTCAGATAACCGGGATGCCTATGTACTTGAGCGTGCCGAAAATCTTGGAGTTTTATCCTATGCCTTCGAACTCAAGGAGTTTGAGAATAAGACAGACTACGAAGGAGCCATTGTTGAGCTCTTAGATGAACACCAGATTGACTTGGTTTGTCTTGCAGGTTACATGAAAATCGTCGGTCCAACCTTGTTAGCAGCTTATGAAGGCCGTATCATCAATATTCACCCAGCTTATCTCCCTGAATTTCCAGGCGCTCATGGTATTGAGGATGCTTGGAATGCAGGCGTTGACCAGTCTGGTGTGACCATTCATTGGGTGGATTCGGGCGTTGATACCGGTAAGGTCATCAAACAAGTCCGTGTGCCGCGCCTTGAAGGGGATACCCTTGATACTTTCGAAACTCGCATCCACGAAACAGAGTACAAACTTTATCCAGAGGTCTTGGATATTTTGGGGGCTGCACGAAAATAAGGAAGCCCTCGAGCTGAAAGAAAATTTTCGACTGTAGCACTGTAGCAAAGAAAGAACTTTTTTAAAAAGGAAAAGAAAGAACATGACTAAACGAGCACTTATTTCAGTCTCAGATAAAGCGGGCATTGTAGAATTTGCCCAAGAACTAAAAAAACTTGGTTGGGATATCATCTCGACAGGTGGGACCAAGGTTGCCCTTGACAATGCTGGGGTGGACACCATTGCTATCGATGATGTGACTGGTTTCCCAGAAATGATGGACGGTCGTGTGAAGACCCTCCACCCAAATATCCACGGAGGGCTTCTCGCACGTCGTGACTTGGATAGCCACTTGGAAGCGGCTAAGGACAACAAGATTGAGCTCATTGACCTTGTGGTGGTCAACCTTTACCCATTTAAGGAAACTATCCTTAAACCAGATGTGACTTACGCTGACGCGGTTGAAAACATCGATATTGGAGGTCCATCTATGCTTCGTTCAGCAGCGAAAAATCATGCCAGTGTTACAGTTGTGGTAGATCCTGCTGACTACGCTGTGGTTTTGGACGAGTTGGCAGCAAACGGCGAAACCTCTTATGAAACTCGCCAACGTTTGGCAGCCAAAGTATTTCGTCACACAGCAGCTTATGACGCCTTGATTGCGGAATACTTCACAGCTCAAGTGGGTGAAAGCAAGCCTGAAAAACTCACTTTGACTTATGACCTCAAGCAACCAATGCGTTACGGTGAGAACCCTCAACAAGACGCAGACTTCTACCAAAAAGCCTTGCCAACAGACTACTCTATTGCATCTGCTAAACAGCTTAACGGTAAGGAATTATCCTTCAACAATATCCGTGATGCTGATGCTGCTATCCGTATCATCCGTGACTTCAAAGATCGTCCAACCGTTGTGGCTTTGAAACACATGAACCCATGTGGAATCGGTCAAGCTGACGATATCGAAACAGCTTGGGACTACGCTTATGAGTCTGACCCAGTTTCTATCTTCGGTGGTATTGTCGTTCTCAACCGTGAAGTGGACGCTGCGACAGCTCAAAAAATGCACGGTGTTTTCCTTGAAATCATCATTGCACCAAGCTATTCTGACGAAGCGCTTGAAATCTTGACAACTAAGAAGAAAAACTTGCGCATCCTAGCCTTGCCATTTGACGCACAAGATGCCAGTGAAGCAGAAGCAGAATACACAGGTGTTGTTGGTGGTCTCCTCGTTCAAAACCAAGACGTTGTGAAAGAAAGTCAGGCTGACTGGCAAGTGGTTACCAAACGCCAACCAACTGAGACAGAAGCGACGGCCCTTGAGTTTGCATGGAAAGCTATTAAATACGTCAAATCAAATGGGATTATCGTAACCAATGACCACATGACACTTGGTGTTGGTCCTGGTCAAACCAACCGTGTGGCTTCTGTCCGTATTGCTATTGACCAAGCTAAAGACCGTCTTGAGGGCGCTGTCCTTGCTTCAGATGCCTTCTTCCCATTTGCGGATAACGTGGAAGAAATCGCCAAAGCAGGTATTAAGGCCATCATCCAGCCTGGTGGATCCGTCCGTGACCAAGAATCCATCGAAGCTGCTGATAAATACGGCTTGACCATGGTCTTCACAGGCGTGAGACATTTTAGACATTAAGAAAATAAAAGGGAAGAAAACAGTTTCTTTCCTTTTTTTACTTTAAAAGCGAAACGAAACAAGATTAAAACGAACGTTTATGGTATAATATTGGTAAATAATTCGCAAAAGAGGTTGAAAGATGAAGCTGTTAGTTGTCGGCTCGGGTGGTCGTGAACATGCCATTGCTAAGAAGTTGCTTGAGTCAAAAGACGTTGAAAAAGTCTTTGTAGTTCCTGGAAATGACGGGATGACTCTGGATGGTCTGGAATTGGTGGATATCTCTATTTCCGAACATTCTAAATTGATTGAGTTTGCAAAAGCCAACGATATAGCTTGGTCCTTTATCGGGCCAGATGATGCCCTTGCATCCGGAATCGTGGATGATTTCAATGCAGCAGGTCTCAAGGCTTTTGGTCCGACTAAAGCTTCGGCTGAGCTGGAGTGGTCTAAGGATTTTGCTAAAGAAATCATGGTCAAATATGATGTTCCGACAGCAGCCTATGGGACCTTCTCAGATTTCGAGGAAGCCAAGGCCTATATCGAAGAAAAAGGCGCTCCAATCGTAGTCAAGGCAGACGGTTTGGCCCTTGGGAAAGGTGTTGTCGTTGCGGAGACAGTCGAGCAAGCAGTCGAAGCTGCTCACGAGATGCTCTTGGACAATAAATTCGGTGACTCAGGTGCGCGTGTGGTTATCGAGGAGTTTCTTGCAGGAGAGGAATTTTCACTTTTTGCCTTTGTCAATGGTGACAAGTTCTACATCATGCCAACAGCTCAGGACCACAAACGTGCCTATGATAACGACAAGGGGCCTAACACTGGTGGGATGGGTGCCTATGCGCCAGTTCCACACTTACCACAGAATGTAGTTGATACGGCAGTGGAGACTATTATCAAGCCAGTTCTTGAAGGTATGATCAAAGAAGGCCGTCCGTATCTTGGTGTCCTTTACGCAGGTCTTATTTTGACAGCTGATGGACCCAAAGTTATCGAGTTTAACGCTCGTTTTGGAGATCCTGAAACGCAAATCATCTTGCCTCGCTTGACATCAGATTTTGCACAAAACATCACTGACATTTTAGATGGTAAAGAGCCAGCTATTACTTGGACGGATAAGGGTGTGACACTAGGTGTGGTTGTAGCATCAAACGGTTATCCACTCGCTTATGAGAAAGGTGTCAAGCTTCCTACCAAGACAGAAGGCGACATCATCACTTACTATGCCGGTGCCAAATTCGCTGAAAACGGCCAAGGTCTCATCTCAAACGGCGGACGTGTCTATATTCTCGTCACAACAGCAGATACCGTTAAAGACGGCCAAAACATTATCTACAAGGAACTCAACAACCAAAACACAGAAGGCCTCTTCTACCGAACCGATATCGGAAGCAAGGCAATTAGATAAAGATATAAGAAAAGGCGACGCAGTCGCCAAACACGACAATGGTCGCCGTGGTGAAAAGACCAGAACAGTATCTGTTCTGGTCTAGGGAAAATTTGAGACCTTAGGCTCAAATTTTAGGAATGAAACCGAAGGTTTGCTTCCGTCCCCACCACCTAAGACCATTATCAAAAAAGAAGAAAAAGGAAAAATTATGACTAAACCAATTATTTCCATCATCATGGGCTCAAAATCCGACTGGGCAACCATGCAAAAAACAGCAGAAGTTCTAGACCGCTTCGGCGTCGCTTACGAAAAGAAAGTTGTTTCCGCCCATCGGACGCCTGACCTCATGTTCAAACATGCCGAAGAAGCACGTAGCCGTGGCATAAAGGTCATTATCGCAGGTGCGGGTGGCGCTGCTCACTTGCCAGGTATGGTAGCTGCCAAAACCACTCTGCCTGTCATTGGTGTACCAGTCAAAACACGTGCTCTTAGTGGCGTGGACTCGCTCTACTCTATCGTTCAGATGCCAGGTGGTGTGCCAGTCGCAACCATGGCTATCGGTGAAGCAGGTGCGACTAACGCTGCCCTCTTTGCCCTCCGTCTCTTGTCAGTAGAGGATCAGGCTATCGCGACAGCTTTGGCAGATTTCGCAGAAGAACAAGGAAAAATCGCAGAGGAGTCTACAAATGAGCTCATCTAAAACAATCGGAATTATCGGTGGCGGTCAGCTTGGTCAGATGATGGCCATTTCTGCTATTTACATGGGTCACAAGGTCATTGCACTTGATCCTGCTGCGGATTGCCCGGCCTCTCGCGTGGCGGAAATCATCGTGGCACCTTATACCGATGTGGATGCCCTCCGTCAGTTGGCTGAGCGTTGCGATGTCCTCACCTATGAGTTTGAAAATGTGGATGCTGATGGCCTTGACGCCGTTATCAAAGAAGGACAGCTCCCACAAGGGACAGATCTGCTTCGCATTTCTCAAAACCGTATTTTTGAAAAGGACTTTCTCTCAAATAAGGCCCAAGTCACCGTGGCACCTTATAAGGTTGTGACCTCAAGCCAAGATTTGGCAGATATTGACCTATCGAAAAACTATGTCCTCAAGACTGCGACAGGTGGCTACGATGGGCATGGACAAAAGGTCATTCGCTCAGAAGCAGACTTGGTAGAAGCCTATGCATTAGCAGATTCAGCAGACTGCGTTTTGGAAGAATTTGTCAATTTCGACTTGGAGATTTCTGTCATTGTGTCTGGGAATGGTAAGGATGTGACGGTTTTCCCAGTTCAGGAAAATATCCACCGCAACAACATCCTATCTAAAACTATCGTTCCTGCCCGTATTTCTGACAGTCTAGCTGACAAGGCCAAAGCCATGGCGGTGCGAATTGCTGAACAACTGCACCTATCTGGCACCCTTTGCGTGGAAATGTTTGCGACTGCTGATGACATCATTGTCAATGAAATTGCGCCACGTCCACACAACTCAGGCCACTACTCTATCGAAGCCTGCGACTTCTCCCAGTTTGATACCCATATTTTAGGTGTTCTGGGAGCACCATTGCCAGCTATCCATCTGCATGCCCCAGCCGTCATGCTCAATGTCCTCGGCCAGCATGTCGAGGCCGCTGAAAAATATGTCACAGAAAATCCAAGCGCCCACCTCCACCTGTATGGTAAAATAGAAGCAAAGCAGAATCGCAAGATGGGACACGTGACTTTGTTTAGTGATGTGCCGGATGAAGTAGAGGAGTTTTAAAGAGTTATTATGCCATTACCAAAAAGTAGTCAAGAAGAAATTCAAAAATATTGTGAAAGTCACCTACCTAAAGAAGATTGGTATGAAGAAGAATTTGATTTTATACAAGATTCTGATTTAAAAAAACGGATTATAGAGGAATTTCAATCTGTTAGATACGCTTATAAATTATATGAGGGACTAGAAGCAACTGATATACATTTAAGATTTCAAATTAGGAGTCAAATTCTCTCTTATGCATCTATCTATGAAGCGGTGTTAGAGTATGTTTTAAATACCTATTATTCAGATACTCCTGAGTATGAAGATTTAACTCATCAAGATAATGTACCTACCAGTATATGTATTCCACAAAATAAGAAGGAGAAATTACAAGCTGAATTATCTCATGATGGTAAAGAAATACACACTATATATTATAAGAGAAAGAAAAAACAAAAGACTTCGATTCGATTTGATGATAAATGTCGAACAGCTGAGAAATTGAACTTAATTGGTAAAATTCATAGGGAAGATAGTGTAATAGATTTGCCAGCAGAAATAATTGAGATTTATAGTTATAGAAATGGAATCCACTTGATTGCTGAACAAAGGAAAGAAATTAAATATGAGTTAGAGCTTGGCAAATTAGCGTATAGACGTCTTAAGCCTTTTATTGAGCAAATAAAAAATAGGTTGAAGATAGATGGAAAGTATTATCAGTAAAAGAATTGAAAGGATGGGGTAGGTTGTGGTTGAACGAGCGTATAGTTTAGAATTGAGTGAGACCATTAGTGCACTTGAGGCGCAAAAATATTCCCTTGAAGGAAGATTGAATTCTGAAAAACAATTTAGGTGTATTGATAATAATTGTGAAATTCCTTTAACATGTACAAACTGGAAAAGAAGAGGTGGGAAAAGGTTTTATTTTAAACCATCTCATAATGACGAACTACATGTTGAAGGTTGTACTTGCATATCCCCACAAGAATTTAAGGAACAGGTGAATAAGGAAGTTTTAGGGGCTAAAGGAACAATTTCAGATAGTGGAATAATATCTGTTAAGAAGTCATTGAGTAAAGCGAAGGTAAATGGTAAAAAAAGTGTTGCTTCACTTGATACTACAGAGCATTCGATAACTTTCTCTAGAACAAATATTTATAGAAAACAAGTTCATGATAGACAACTTTCTGCTGTGGCAACGTTTGTAGAGCTTTATAAAGATCCGCAAATTGATAAAAGTTTAAAAAATATCAGAATAGAAAATGAATTACTTTCTCTGGATGAATATTTTGTTGATATTAAAAAACCTCTTGTGAAGGATAAACAAAAGATATTTTACGGTCTAGCTCAAGTTTCTATTGCAAGTTTTAATAAAAAAATACTACAGATACAATTTATAAGCTCTAACTATCCGAATATATATTCAAGTTTAGAGCAGATACAAAAACGTTCTAATACAAGAAATATTGCTGATTTAATAGATAAAGAACCTAAGTATATTTATTTTAGGGGAAAACTAGATAGTCAAGACAATAAATTTAAATCTTTTAATGACAAATTCTATAAAGATTTATATACACCAAAAGATTAAGGAGAAACAACATGATCGAACGTTACTCTCGCCCCGAAATGGCGAACATTTGGACTGAAGAAAATAAATACCGTGCTTGGCTTGAGGTGGAAATCTTGGCTGACGAGGCATGGGCTGAGTTAGGGGAAATCCCTAAGGAAGATGTGGCTTTGATTCGTGAGAAAGCGGACTTTGACATCGACCGTATTTTGGAAATCGAGCAGGAGACTCGTCACGATGTGGTGGCCTTCACACGTGCGGTTTCTGAGACTCTTGGTGAAGAGCGCAAGTGGGTCCACTATGGTTTGACTTCTACTGACGTGGTGGATACTGCCTACGGTTACCTTTACAAGCAGGCCAACGACATCATCCGTCGTGACCTAGAAAACTTCACCAACATCATCGCTGACAAGGCTAAGGAGCACAAGTTCACCATTATGATGGGTCGTACCCACGGTGTGCACGCTGAGCCGACAACTTTTGGTCTTAAATTGGCAACTTGGTATAGCGAAATGAAACGCAACATCGAGCGTTTCGAGCATGCGGCTGCTGGTGTGGAAGCTGGTAAAATCTCTGGTGCGGTTGGTAACTTTGCCAACATTCCACCATTTGTTGAAAAATACGTCTGCGACAAGCTTGGTATCCGTGCTCAAGAAATCTCTACACAGGTGCTTCCTCGTGACCTTCACGCTGAGTACTTTGCAGTTCTTGCTAGCATCGCAACTTCTATCGAGCGTATGGCAACGGAAATCCGTGGTCTTCAAAAATCTGAGCAACGCGAAGTAGAAGAGTTCTTTGCTAAAGGGCAAAAAGGGTCTTCAGCTATGCCTCACAAACGCAACCCTATCGGTTCTGAAAACATGACAGGTCTTGCGCGTGTCATTCGTGGTCACATGGTAACAGCTTATGAAAACGTAGCCCTTTGGCATGAACGTGATATCTCTCACTCATCAGCTGAGCGTATCATCACGCCAGATACGACCATCTTGATTGACTACATGCTCAACCGTTTTGGAAATATCGTCAAGAACTTGACAGTCTTCCCAGAAAACATGATTCGCAACATGAACTCGACTTTTGGTCTTATCTTTAGCCAACGTGCCATGTTGACCTTGATTGAGAAAGGTATGACCCGTGAGCAAGCCTATGACTTGGTACAACCAAAAACAGCCTACTCTTGGGATAACCAAGTTGACTTCAAACCACTTCTAGAAGCAGATCCAGAGGTAACTTCTCGCCTCACTCAAGAAGAAATCGACGAAATCTTCAACCCTGTATACTACACCAAACGAGTGGATGATATCTTTGACCGCCTCGGACTCGGTGACTAATATGCTGTGATAGGTTCACAAGTAAAACAGTACTTATATTCAACACAAAAAAGCGAGACTTAAGTCCCGCTTTTTATCTTATATCAAAAGATTCATCTTTAATCTTTTTTCTTGCTAAGTCCATAAGCTGTGAGAGCTGACATAAGACCAGTAGCAATCAACCATTCTGAACCTTGGCTTCCTGTCTCAGGAAGTTTATTTTCTTTTGCAACAGGAGCTGGACCCTGAGGAAGTGCTTTGTTTTCCTCAGCAGGAACAGTTGCTGGAGCTGGCTCGCTTGGGATTTCTAGTGTTGGTTTTTCTTCGGCGATAGCAGCTTGTCCATGTTCATCACCAACATGAGTGACAGGGTTCCCCACTTCAATCACTTGAGCAACAGGTTCTTGCGCTACGACACTTGTAACCAATGTTCTAACTTCAGTTCCGTCTGCAGCCGTAGTTACAGAATAGAAATGACTACGACGACCGTTTACACCTTCAGTCACGATACGAGATTGTCCTTTAGGTAATTGATTAGTTTCATGAGTGATGGTTGTAAATGGAATTTCTTCATTTTGGATGTCAACTCTTGGTTTGTTTTCAGCAATAGCAGCTTGCCCATGTTCATCACCAACATGAGTGACAGGGTTCCCCACTTCAATCACTTGAGCGACAGGTTCTTGCGCTACGACAGTTGTAACCAATGTTTTAACTTCAGTTCCGTCAGCAGCAGTAGTCACAGAGTAGAAATGGCTACGACGGCCGTTTACACCTTCAGTCACGATACGAGATTGTCCTTTAGGTAATTGATTAGTTTCACGAGTGATGGTTGTAAATGGAATTTCTTCATTTTGGATGTCAACTCTTGGTTTGTTTTCAGCAATAGTAGCTTGTCCTTTTTCATCACCAAGGTGAGTGACAGGGTTCCCCACCTCTACCACTTGGGTGATAGGTTCTAGGTTTACTTCACTGCTTATTAGAGTTTTAACTTCAGTTCCATCAGTAGCCGTAGTTACAGAATAGAAGTAGCTGCGACGACCGTTCACACCTGCAGTTACTAGACGAGTTTGTCCCTTAGGTAGCGAAGGAGTCTCGCGAGTGATGGTTGTAAATGGAATTTCTTCGTCCTCGATGACAACACGTGGTTTTGCATCTGCAACAGGAGCAACTCCTTCTTCGTCTCCTACGTGAGTGACTGGAGTTCCAACTTCTACCACTTGAGTGATAGGTTCTTTTGTGACTTTGTCTTCAAGAACTGTTTCGGTTTCCATACCATTTTCAGTCACGACAGAAAGGTAATTTGTACGTTCTCCTTTGACACCGACAGTGATGACTTTTTCTTGTCCTGCTGGGAGGTTAGGATTGTCTTTCTTAACGATTTCAAAAGGAATTTCTTCTGTCTTAACGAGAAGCTCTGGTCGGTTTTCAACAGCAGCAGGAGTTTCGCTTTCATCAAGACTTCCTGAGTGAGTTGCGGCTGGTTTAAGACCTAGTCTAGCTACTTTAAGATTAGCTACAAGTGCATCCAACTCAGCTTGTTTATTACGGTTAAGATTGTAGTTAAGAGCTTCTTTAGCAGCTTTGAGAGCATCGAGACTTTCTGTGCTATATCCTTCTAAGTTTTCAGGGATTTGAGCAAGTTCTTCGCGTAGTGCTTTGTAGTCAGCACGGAAGTAGTCTTTGTTGTGGTCTGCAAAGGCAGTCATGAGTTCAAAGATTTCTTCTTCCTTGTATTCAGCGCTTGGTCTATCAGCCCAGATAGCTAGCATACTACCAATAGTAGGTAGGTCAACTTCAGGGTATTTAGTTGAAGCTAGCTGGTTAAATGGAGTTTTTTCAGTATTTTCAATAGCTTTTTTGAGGAAGCCACCACCATCTTCTGGTTTTTGACCGAGAATGTAGTACCAATCTCCATTCGTGTTAAGGAATTTGTACCCCTTACTTGCTAGGTATTGAGGAGATGCAAGGTTGTAACCCCACCATCCTTTAGACCAGTAAGAGATGATAACGTCTTTATCAAACTCAACATCATCCTTGTCTTCGTAGTAGAAGCCGTCGTTAAAGGCCATTGGTTGAAGACCTTTTTCTTTAGCCATGGCAGCTAGGCTATTAGCATAATCCGCAAACTTACCATAGAGGCCATACCACTTGAGGTAGTACCAACCTTGAGCGTTGGTAGCATCATTGGCATACTCATCTGTACCATAGTTGAAGATCTTAGTTTTACCTGCAAAGAAATCCATGTACTTGCCGATAAGAGCTTTTGTAAAGTTCATTGCTTCTTCGTTTTCAAGGTCCATAGTTGTTTTTGAAACCTTGTCAAAATTAGCTTGAGGGTTTGCGATGCCTAATTTTTCCATAGCGACAAGCATAGCATCCATGTGTCCAGGACTGTTGGTGGCAGGGATAATTCCAATGCCTCTATCTTTAGCATACTGG
Source organism: Streptococcus infantis (assembly GCF_047464215.1). Lineage (GTDB taxonomy): Bacteria > Bacillota > Bacilli > Lactobacillales > Streptococcaceae > Streptococcus > Streptococcus infantis_P. The sequence continues at coordinate 76,141 of NZ_JASHCG010000007.1, forward strand.
ATAAGTTCAGTAATTTCAGCTTGGTTCAAAGTAGTTCCATTAGGATCGTCGTAGTAAGATTTTGTTCCTTCAATGATGGCATTTTTCACATCGTCACTAGCATAGGTCTTGCCATTTGCAGTGATAGTCATGTCATCCAGTAGGAAGCGAAGTCCATCATTTCCAAGGAGGAGATGGATGTCAGAGTAACCAAGTTCGCTAGCCTTGTCAACGATACGTTTCAGCTGGTCTAGTGTGAAGTATTTACGTCCAGCATCGATAGAGATAACCTTGTTCTTAGCTAGTTTTTCAACTTCGCGTTTAGCGTCCTCTTCTTTTTGAGCTTCTGGAGTGAAGGTCAAGTTGCTAACAGCTTCCTGGAGTTTTGCGATCGCTTGATCAATAGTATCTTGTTGAGCACGGCTGAGGTTGCCATCAAGAGAACGGATGGCTTTTTCAGCTTCTTTAACGGCTGCAATACTTTCTGCTGTGTAGCGAGTAAGGTCTGTTGGAACTTCTTTCAGAGCTTGTTCAGCAGACTCGTAGTCAGCAGCGAAATATTCAGCATTTGAATTTGCGAATTGGCGCATGAGCTTGAATAGACGAGATGGAGAGTAGCGGGCAGATGGAGTATCAGCCCAAGCAGCTACCATACCACCGATGATAGGAATATCAGCTCCTTCAGTTTTTGGAACTGAAGTAATTGGTGTGCTCTTAATACCATTCAAACCTTGATCAAGGTTGTACCAACCTTGTCCATCAGCATTACGGCCGAGAACGTAGTACCAAGCATCGTTAGTGTTGAGGATTTCGTGCCCTTTTTCAACTAGTAGTTTAGAAGAAGCGACATCGTAACCACCCCAGCCACCAGTCCACATAGACACGATGATATCTTTATCAAAGGTACCAAAACTTGTATCACTATTATAGTAGATACCGTCGTTGAAGGCCATTGGTTTAAGACCGTGAGATTTAACGATACGAGCTAGGTCATTAGCATAGGCGATGAATTTGTCATAGCCCTTGTCTGGGAATCCATCTTCTGGATACCATTTATAGGCTTGAAGAACGCTCCATCCTTTGGCATCAGTAGCATCATTAGCGTACTCATCCAAACCGATGTTGAAGATTTCAGACTTACCAGCAAAGTAGCCTGCATACTTATCAATTAAAGCTTTTGTGAAGGCAACAGCTTTTTCATTGTCAAGGTCAACAGTACGCGCTGATTCTTTACCAAAATAGTTAAAGTTAGGCTTTTCAATACCCAATTCTTTCATGGCATTGAGGATAGCATCCATGTGACCAGGACTGTTAACTGTTGGGATAAGGCCGATACCTTTATCTTTAGCATAGTTAATCAAGTCGGTCATTTGGCTTTCAGTTAGGTGATTACCATTTGGATCGTTGTAGTAGGCATTAGTTCCGTTTTCGACAGCACGTTTGACATCGTCACTGGCATAAGTCTTGTCACCAACAGTTAGAGACATATCGTCAAGCATAAAGCGCAAGCCATCATTTCCCACTAAAAGATGAAGATCAGTATAGCCATAGTGTTTGGCTTTGTCGATGATTTCTTTCAGTTGTTCAGGAGAGAAGTATTTACGCCCTGCATCGATTGAAACGATTTTCTTTTTAGCTAGTTTTTCATTGACTTGAGCTGCTTTCTCTGTAGCGACTACAGGAGTTTCAACTTTAGCAACTTCTTTGTTTTCTGCCTTTTCTGGTTCTGGCTGCTTAGCTTCTTCAGTTACTTCTGGTTTTGCTGGAGTTTCTTCGGTTGTAACAGTTTTTTCTACAATAGGTGCAGGAGTAGCTTCAACTTTTGGTGCTTCAGTGTTTGTTACAGGTGTCACTGGAGCTGCAGGAACTACGGCTTCTGGTGTAGGACTAGTTTCAAGTTTTTCTTCGCTGGCCTGTGGAGACGATTCTCCTGCGGCTTGGATAGTAGGTTGATTCTCTGTTGTAGTAGGTACGACTCCATCAGCGGCAACAGCTTGCGCATGAAAGGCAAAGCCGATCAAGACAGAGGCTGCTCCGATTGCGTATTTACGAATAGAGAAACGCTGTTTATTTTCTGGTTTCATTAAATAACCTCCTAATTTATTGTTTTGGTAGCGTTTTCACAAACTGATTCCATTGTATTATCTGAATCTAGTAAAGTCAAGTATTTTAATAAAATACCTATAAAAAATATAAGAAGTTATTTAATTTGAACTGCTTTTCAATCTTTACTCTGTTTTTAGTAAAATTTCTCCAAATTATAGTTTAAAGCCATTTGATATTTCCTACTAAAAGCTAGCGTGCTATAATGAAAAATAGAAAAGCCTGAAACGATTGTCTCAGACTTTTTAATGTTTAGTGATCGCGATCACATGAGATAAATTTAATCTTATAGAAATCAGAACGTTTGTATGTTTCAATGTATTCCAACACTTGGCCAGTTGACTCAAGTTTAGTTGTCTTGGTTTGGAGAACAGTTGGGAACTGAGAGTCGATTCCTAGGATAGAAGCAGCATGTTCTGGAGTTGGAAATACAATTTCATTGATTTCTTCAAAATGCTCGTCATTCATGTGAATGTGGTAGTCCAATTTGAAACGATTATAGATAGAACTATAGTATTCAAGATTTGGATAGTTTGCATTGATGTATTGTTCAGGGATATAAGATGTGTGGTAGATATAAGTAACACCGTTAGATTCACGGATACGTTCGATTTTGTAATAAAATTGATCGCCACGCAATCCTAATTTTTCTAAGTAGTTAAGATCGTTACCGCGTTCAATAGAAAGAACAGTGACTTTATCGTCCTTTGTTTCAAAAATTTCTACATCAGAAAATTCTACGAGTTTGTGTTTGCGAGCGCGAGCCACAAAGGTTCCCTTTCCTTGTTGGCGGACAATATAACCGTCTTTAGCAAGGTCGTTTAAGGCGCGAACAACAGTGATCGAACTTACGTCATACATTGCAATCAATTCTGCTTCAGTGTAGAACTTGTCGCCACTTGCAAATTGACCTGAAATGATTTTGTTTTTTAATTCATCTTTGATATATTGATACTTTGGAATTGCCATATTTTCACCTCATTTTTTCCTTCTCCATCTTCGATTTTATCATAAATGGTTTGGAAATGATAGTAAATAATGTAAAAAAAATAAAATAATAGGCTAAGTGATTGACTTACATATTATTTGAGGTTATAAACTTATATATTTATGCTATCTGGATCGAGAATATTTAAGAAAAAAATTTTTTACAAGAATTTTAGAAAACAATTCAGTAAAAAAAAGAAAAATTTTAAATAATTTTCGAAAAATCTATTGACAAGATGGATTCATTAGTTTATCATTTAATATAACAACAAATGAAAGCGCAAACGGAAAAGTATGAGGTGGTAAAATGACAAGGTTTAAAATTGAGGATGATTTTTACCTAGATGGGAAGCCATTCAAAATTTTATCTGGTGCCATTCATTATTTTAGAATTCCTGAAGAAGACTGGTATCATTCATTGTACAATCTCAAGGCTTTAGGTTTTAACACTGTTGAAACCTACGTCGCTTGGAATTTACATGAACCAACTGAAGGAAACTTCAATTTTGAAGGCAATCTTGATATTGAAAAATTTCTTCAGACAGCTCAGGACTTAGGCTTGTATGCTATTGTTCGACCATCTCCCTTTATCTGCGCAGAGTGGGAATTCGGTGGTTTACCAGCATGGCTTTTAAATAAAGACATGCGAATCCGTTCTTCTGATCCAGCCTTTGTTGAAATGGTAGGACGTTACTACGATCATTTACTTCCACGTCTTGTTTCAAGATTGTTGGATAATGGTGGTAACATCCTCATGATGCAGGTTGAAAATGAGTACGGTTCATACGGTGAGGACAAAACCTACTTGCGTGAGATTCGCCGATTGATGGAAGAACGTTCAGTGACTTGTCCGCTCTTTACATCTGATGGTCCATGGCGAGCAACTCTGAAAGCTGGTACCTTGATTGAAGATGATCTCTTTGTGACAGGGAACTTTGGTTCAAAAGCTAACTTTAACTTCTCGCAAATGCAAGAGTTCTTTGATGAGTATGGCAAGAAATGGCCACTCATGTGTATGGAATTCTGGGATGGATGGTTTAACCGATGGAAAGAACCAGTCATTACGCGTGAGCCAGAGGAGTTAGCAGAAGCCGTACATGAGGTACTAGAGCAAGGCTCTATCAACCTTTACATGTTCCACGGTGGAACCAACTTTGGATTTATGAATGGTTGTTCAGCTCGAGGAACTATTGATTTACCACAAGTAACATCTTATGATTATGACGCTCTCCTTAATGAAGCTGGGAATCCAACTGCAAAATACATGGCAGTTAAGGAAATGATGGCGACTTACTATCCTGAGTATCCACAATTAGAACCGCTTTACAAAGAGAGCATGGAAGTTGAAAACATTCCACTGGTTGAGAAAGTTTCTCTGTTCGAAACCTTGGATAGCCTAACAAGTCCAATCGAGAGTCTCTATCCTAAGAAAATGGAAGAGTTGGGACAAAGCTACGGCTACCTACTCTATCGTACAGAAGCTAGTTGGGATGCAGAAGAAGAACGTATCCGTATCATTGACGGTCGAGACAGAGCTCAGCTATTTGTAGATGGTAAATGGGTTGCAACTCAGTACCAGACAGAAATTGGTGAGGACATCTTCTATCAAGGAGAAAAGAAAGCGCTCTCTCGTTTTGATGTCCTGATAGAAAATATGGGGCGTGTCAATTACGGGCATAAATTCCTAGCAGATACACAACGAAAAGGGATTCGTACAGGTGTCTGCAAAGACCTACACTTTATGCTGAACTGGGAACACTATCCGCTTCCACTAGATAATCCTGAAAAGATTGATTTCTCAAAAGGATGGGCAGAAGGTCAGCCTGCCTTTTACGCCTATGATTTTGAAGTTGAGGTGCCAAAGGATACCTACTTAGACTTATCTGAGTTTGGTAAAGGGATTGCCTATGTCAATGGACATCATCTAGGTCGTTTCTGGAATGTTGGTCCAACCTTATCGCTTTATATTCCGCACAGCTATCTCAAAGAAGGTTCTAACCGCATCATTATCTTTGAAACTGAAGGGGAGTATAAAGATCACATACATTTAACTCGTAAACCTACACTAAAACATATAAAGGGGGAAAATTTATGACAATTGTAGGATGCCGTATCGATGGACGTTTGATCCACGGACAAGTAGCAAACCTTTGGTCTGCTAAACTTAATGTTTCACGTATCATGGTCGTTGACAATGAAGTTGTTAATAACGACGTTGAAAAGAGCGGATTGAAACTTGCAACACCACCAGGTGTAAAACTTAGCATTTTGCCAGTTGAAAAAGCTGCAGCCAATATCCTTGCTGGAAAATATGATAGCCAACGTCTTTTGATTGTAGCACGCAAACCTGACCGTTTCCTCGGTTTGGTAGAAGCAGGCGTACCGCTTGAAACAGTCAATGTCGGCAACATGTCTCAAACACCAGAAACTCGTTCTATCACACGTTCAATCAACGTTGTAGATAAAGACGTAGAAGATTTTCACAAATTGGCGGAAAAAGGTGTTAAACTTACTGCTCAAATGGTTCCAAATGATCCAGTTTCAGACTTTTTGAGCTTATTAAAATAGGAAAAAATTTTTAGGAGGTCATTGTTATGATACAATGGTGGCAAATTTTACTTCTCACTTTGTACTCAGCTTATCAAATCTGTGATGAGTTGACGATCGTTTCTTCTGCAGGTTCCCCTGTATTCGCTGGTTTCATTACTGGTTTAATCATGGGAGATTTGACAACTGGTTTGTTTATCGGTGGTAGCTTGCAGTTGTTCGTACTTGGGGTAGGTACCTTTGGTGGTGCTTCTCGTATCGACGCAACTTCTGGTGCGGTTCTTGCGACTGCTTTCTCAGTCTCACAAGGTATCGAAACTGACCTTGCGATCACTACAATCGCTGTACCAGTAGCGGCACTTTTGACTTACTTCGACGTACTTGGTCGTATGACTACTACATTCTTCGCACACCGTATTGATGCTGCGATCGAACGCTTTGACTATAAAGCTATCGAACGTAACTACCTTCTTGGTGCGCTTCCATGGGCTGCTTCTCGTGCCCTTCCAGTATTCTTCGCGCTTGCTTTCGGTGGAGAATTCGTACAAGGTGTTGTAAACCTTGTTAAAGAATACCAATGGGTTGCAGACGGTTTGACTCTTGCAGGTCGTATGCTTCCAGGTCTTGGATTCGCTATCTTGCTTCGTTACCTTCCAGTTAAACGTAACCTTCACTACCTTGCTATGGGATTCGGTTTGACAGCTATGTTGACTGTACTTTACTCATACGTAACAGGTCTTGGTGGAGCAGTTGCTGGTATCATTGGCACTCTTCCTGCTGACGTTGCTGAAAAAATTGGCTTTGCAAACAACTTCAAAGGATTGTCTATGATCGGTATCTCTATCGTGGGTATCTTCCTTGCAGTTGTTCACTTCAAGAACAGCCAAAAAGTTGCTGTAGCAGCACCTTCTACACCATCAGAAAGTGGGGAAATTGAAGATGACGAATTCTAATTACAAATTAACAAAAGAAGATTTTAATCAAATTAACAAACGTAGCTTGTTCACTTTCCAATTGGGATGGAACTACGAGCGTATGCAAGCATCAGGTTACCTTTACATGATCTTGCCACAATTGCGTAAAATGTATGGAGATGGAACTCCTGAGTTGAAAGAAATGATGAAAGTTCATACTCAATTCTTCAACACTTCACCATTCTTCCACACAATCATCGCTGGTTTTGACCTTGCTATGGAAGAAAAAGATGGCGTTGGCTCAAAAGATGCGGTTAACGGTATCAAGACAGGTTTGATGGGACCATTCGCTCCTCTTGGAGATACAATCTTTGGTTCACTTGTACCTGCTATCATGGGATCTATCGCTGCAACAATGGCTATCGCTGGTCAACCTTGGGGTATCTTCCTTTGGATCGCAGTTGCAGTAGCGTATGACATCTTCCGTTGGAAACAATTGGAATTTGCATACAAAGAAGGGGTTAACCTTATCAACAACATGCAAAGCACTTTGACAGCTTTGATTGAAGCTGCATCTGTACTTGGTGTGTTCATGATGGGTGCTCTTGTAGCAACAATGATCAACTTTGAAATTTCATACAAATTGCCAATCGGTGAGAAAATGATTGACTTCCAAGATATCTTGAACTCAATCTTCCCACGCTTGCTTCCAGCAATCTTCACAGCATTCATCTTCTGGTTGCTTGGTAAGAAAGGTATGAACTCAACTAAAGCAATCGGTATCATCATTGCTCTTGCAGTTGGACTTTCATTCATCGGTAAATTTGTACTTGGAATGGGCGCATAATTTATGAGTAAATCATTGATTTTAGTGAGCCATGGACGTTTTTGTGAAGAACTAAAAGGTAGCACAGAAATGATTATGGGTCCACAGGATAACATTCATGCGGTAGCTCTTCTTCCAGAAGATGGACCAGAAGATTTCACTGCGAAATTTGAAGCTGCTGTCGAAGGTTTGGATGATTTCCTAGTCTTTGCTGACCTCCTTGGTGGAACACCATGTAACGTGGTGAGCCGCTTGATTATGGAAGGTCGTGACATCGAACTTTATGCAGGAATGAATCTTCCAATGGTGATTGAATTTATCAATGCAAGCCTAACTGGCGCTGATGCAGATTATAAAAATCGTGCTTCAGAGAGCATTGTCAAAGTTAATGATCTATTGGCTGGCTTCGATGACGATGAAGACGAATAAGGTGTAATAACAGAAATACTGTTAGAACATATTTCATAGAATATAAATGGGAATGGGGCTTACTCCCATTCCCATATTTTAAATAAAAAACAATATAATAATAGATTAGAGGGACTCAATGCTAGATTATACAAAAGAAGAATTGCTTGAGTTGGGGGCAGAAATCACAACTCGCGAAATTTACCAACAACCAGACGTTTGGAAAGAAGCTTTTGAAGCTTATCAAGCACGACGAGATGAAATTGCAGCCTTTTTACAAGGAATTGCTGACAAACATGACTACATCAAGGTTATCCTGACTGGTGCTGGAACTTCTGCTTATGTAGGTGATACTCTCGTTCCTTACTTCAAGGAAGTTTATGATGAACGTAAATGGAATTTTAATGCTATTGCGACAACTGATATCGTAGCAAACCCACAAACTTATTTGAAAAAAGATGTGGCGACTGTTTTGGTATCATTCGCGCGTAGCGGGAACTCACCTGAGAGTGTGGCAACAGTTGACTTGGCCAAGGCTTTGGTTGATGAACTTTATCAAGTAACTATCACATGTGCGGCTGAAGGGAAATTGGCTCTCCAAGCGCATGGTGATGACCGCAACCTCTTGTTGCTACAACCAGCTGCGTCTAATGATGCTGGCTTTGCTATGACTTCAAGCTTCACTTCAATGATGTTGACAGCACTTTTGGTATTTGATCCAACAGACTTTGCTGTTAAAGCTGAACGTTTTGAAGTGCTATCTAGTTTAGCTCGCAAAGTTCTTGACAATGTGGCAGATGTCAAAGAGTTGGTTGACCTAGACTTTAACCGAGTGATTTATCTAGGTGCAGGTCCATTCTTTGGTCTGTCTCATGAAGCTCAGCTTAAAATTTTGGAATTGACTGCTGGTCAAGTAGCGACTATGTATGAAAGCCCAGTTGGCTTCCGTCATGGTCCAAAATCTTTGATCAATGAAAATACAGTTGTTTTGGTATTTGGTTCAACCACAGACTACACTCGCAAGTATGATTTGGACTTGGTACGTGAAGTTGCAGGGGATCAAATCGCTCGTCGCGTAGTGCTTTTGAGTGATCAAGCCTTTGGACTTGAAAATGTGAAGGAAGTAGCACTTGGATGCGGTGGGGTTCTGAATGATGTTTACCGTGTCTTCCCTTACATCGTTTATGGTCAACTGTTCTCGCTCTTAACTTCGCTTAAAGTTGGTAATAGACCAGATACGCCATCACCTACTGGTACTGTAAACCGTGTCGTTCAAGGTGTTATTATTCACGAGTTTGAAAAATAAGGAGTTATTTATGAGTAAATTAACATTAAGCCCAAATAAACTTGCTTGCATGCAAAAACTCTCAGACGAGAATGGTATCATCTCAGCTCTTGCTTTTGACCAACGTGGTGCTTTGAAACGCCTCATGGCTCAATACCAAACAGAAGAGCCAACAGTAGCTCAAATGGAAGAACTTAAAGTGTTAGTTGCGGATGAATTGACAAAATACGCTTCATCAATGCTTCTTGACCCTGAGTATGGACTTCCAGCTACAAAAGCTCTTGATCCAAAAGCTGGTCTTCTCCTTGCTTATGAAAAAACTGGATACGACACAACAAGCACAAAACGTTTGCCAGACTGCTTGGATGTTTGGTCTGCAAAACGCATCAAGGAACAAGGTGCAGATGCTGTTAAGTTCTTGCTTTACTATGACGTAGATAGCTCTGACGAACTTAACCAACAAAAACAAGCCTACATTGAACGTATTGGTTCTGAGTGTGTAGCTGAAGACATTCCATTCTTCCTTGAAATTTTGGCTTACGATGAAAAGATTGCTGACGCAGGTTCTGCAGAATACGCTAAAGTAAAACCACACAAAGTTATCGGTGCTATGAAGGTCTTCTCAGACCCACGTTTCAACATTGATGTCTTGAAAGTGGAAGTTCCAGTTAACGTGAAATACGTTGAAGGATTTGGCGATGGTGAAATCGTTCATACACGTGAAGAATCAGCTGCTTTCTTCAAAGCTCAAGACGAAGCTACTAACCTTCCATACATCTACTTGAGTGCAGGTGTATCAGCTAAGCTCTTCCAAGAAACACTTGTCTTTGCCCACGAATCAGGCGCAAACTTCAACGGCGTTCTTTGTGGACGTGCAACATGGGCTGGCTCCGTTGAAGCTTACATTAAAGATGGTGAAGCAGCAGCTCGCGAATGGCTTCGTACAACTGGTTTTGAAAACATTGACGAATTGAACAAAGTTCTTCAAACAACAGCGACTTCATGGACCGAACGTGTAGAAGCATAGATCAGAAATAGAAGAAACGACTTTTGTTAATAAAATATCTATGGTTTCTTGAAAAAGGTGTTTGTAAATCATACAATAAAACCATAGAGAGTGAATGCGCTTTCTGTGGTTTGTTTGCTTAATTGAATTAGAAAAAGGAGAGAAGAATGAAAGCATACACAGAACGTGTATTTGGAAAAGTTGATGGCAAGGATGTCCTCGCTTACCGTTTTGAAACGGAGGCAGGATACCAACTGGAAATCATGACTTATGGAGCAACAATTTTACGCTATGTAACTCCAGATAAGGCTGGCAATTTTGCCAATGTTATCCTAGGTTTTGACGATTTTGAAAGCTATGTGGGCAATAGCCCTAAACATGGAGCGAGTGTAGGTCCAGTGGCAGGTCGTATCGCAGGTGCGACTTTCGAACTTAATGGTAAGACCTATGATCTTGAAGTCAACAATGCTAGCAACTGTAACCACAGTGGCTCAACTGGTTGGGATTCTAGCTTGTTTGAGCTAGTCGAAGTGAATGATAATGGCTTGACTCTTTACACAGAAAGAGCAGACGGGACAGGAGGGTTCCCTGGAAACCTTAAGATCTGGATTAGCTACAACTTGGAAGAAAGTGGTGCCTACGAAGTTAGTTACAAGGTGACGACAGACCAGGATACCTTAGTTAATCCAACCAACCATAGTTACTTTAACTTGTCTGGTGATTTCACGCAGACAGTTGACCGCCATGTCTTCCAATTGAATACAGAGGGGATTTATCCAATTGCTCCTGATGGTGTTCCAGCTAAAACCCCAGATGCTAACAGTGATGTGGTCAAACATATCTACAATGGTGCTTTGTTGAAGGATATCTTTGCAGAAGAAGATGAGCAAATCCAACTCGTATCTGGTTTGGACCATCCATTTGCGCTACCTGCAGGACATGACAATGCTGGTTTCCTTTATGATCAAAACTCAGGTCGTTTCTTACTCTTTAAGACAGAGGGTCCTTGCTTTGTGGTCTACACAGCAAACTTTGTGGATGAGGGTGTCATCATCGCTGGTCAGCCAATGATTCAGCACAATGGAATTGCTCTAGAAGCGCAAGCTTTACCAGATGCTATTCATAGCGATCTTAAAGATCAAGTCATTCTCAAAGCAGGCCAAACTTTCACCAGCAAAACACGTTACGAGCTTGTCGTGAAATAATGAAGTTTCTATGAGTAAACCTAGATTTTAACCGTTAGTTATTTGCTAGCTGTTAGAGTTTAGGTTATTCTTTTGATTTTCGGATGATGGCAGAGAAGACTTATAGAGATTTGAAAATCCAGATTATGCCCGATTGAGAATTTTATAAGATGGCTTTTTTGCTAAAAATAAGGTATAATTAAAATGGAATAAATCTAGGATTTTGACTAAAAAATACTAGATTTTTATAAAGATTTTTGGGAAAAAAACTCTCTATAGAAGATTCGTGTTCTTGGTCAAAGTTATAAGGGGAAGATTAGCAATGGTATCAGTATCTGGAAAATTCTGTATCTTTTCACATAAAAATAAGCAACATCAGCGCTTTTTTCAACTGTTACCCGATGGTCAAATCAAGGATATTGGTGGAACCGGTCAGAGGAGTTGACTACTGAGAGGCTGGATAAAATCATGAGTAAAGATATTTCAGCTTTCATCAGAGAATTTTTCCGCAAACTATAGAAAGCTAGTAGTGAATTGGGAATCCTACTGAAGAACCGTTTTTCATAACTTTGGAAAAGTATAAAGAGAAATATAAAAATGACAGAAAAATTAGTATAATTGTATCAGTTTACAACGTTGAAAACTACTTACGACAATGTCTAGATAGTATTCTCAATCAAACCTATCAAGATCTAGGGAAAAACTGTGCTGCCCTTAGATATTGTAGCCCATCAAGCAGAACTCTTTGATAAAGTAATCGCCCATGAAGAACCTCAAAAATGGTAGATGAAATTCGACAGATTTTATTAGTTAATAGAAAAAGAAAATAAACGTTAGATAAAAGGGATTGAAAAATGAAGAAAGCAATCGTACTTGGAGCAGATAATGGATATATGGATAAGGTGGAAACTACTATCAAGTCTGTTTGTGCTTATAACGATGATATAAAATTTTATGTTTTTAATGACGATCTACCTTCGGAATGGTTTCGTATTATGAATCAGCGATTGAAAGCTATTCATTCAGAAATTGTAAATGTAAAGATTTCTAATAATCATCTCCGAAAATATCATTTACCAACGGCGCATTTATCATACGCAGCTTATTTTCGCTTTTTTATTCCAGACATACTGAAGGAAGATAAGGTTTTATATCTTGATTCGGATATTATTGTCAATGGAGATTTAACACCCCTTTTTGCAATAGATCTAGGTGATAGCCCAGTCGCAGCAGTTAGAGATGAATTGCAGCAAACAAATTTCAATTCAGGCGTTTTATTGATAAATAATGCCCATTGGAGAGAGCATGCGATTTCAACAAAATTGTTTGAATTAGCAGATCAGTACCATGAAGTTGAGTTTGGTGATCAAGGAATTTTAAACCGATTTTTTGTAGGGCAATGGAAAGAGCTAGACGTCAATTACAATTTTATGGTTGGAATGGATACTATTGCGACACGTTTTCAAAAAGATGAATGGTATGTAAAAGCGAATCAATATGAATCAGAGGTTTCTGTTATTCATTATACAGACGAAAAACCATGGTCAGCTGTATATAATAATCGCTTGGGAGATAAGTGGTGGTTCTTCTATGCTTTAGATTGGTCAGATATTATCTTACGGAAAGAGATTATCAAACATGGTTTAGATGAGCTTACAGAAAAAGAAAAATATCATACTGCAATCTTTACAAATGCTTGCGAGATGGAGCACTTGGAGTTTTTGATAAAAGCACTACCTGAGGTTCATTTTCATATTTTGGCTCATACAACTTTTGCCTCCCAAGTGGTCGATTTACAACGATATTTAAATGTGTCCATTTATCCACAGTTCAATCCTTATAATTTTGAAAATGTTCTTAGCAAAATCGATTTTTATTTGGATATCAATCATTTTAACGAAATTATGAATATCACTCAGGAGATTCATAAATTAGGGAAACCGATCTTTGCTTTTGATAATACCAGTAAGGACCCAACAGGAGGAAGTCAGATTTTTTCTTCACAAACTCCTGAAGTGATGGTAGTGGCGATTAAAGCTTACCTCAATTCGTTAGATAAATGAGAAAGTTTTAGTAGATAATCTAATCATTCGCTAGTTCACTTCTTTTATGGAGTCTATGATTTGATGCTTGTGATTAGAGTTTAGTTTGGAGTTAAAGAATGCTTTACACTTTTAATCTTATGGTGGGTTTAGAACCAAATGGTGTAGATGTTGCTCAAGCATATCGCGGGAAGGTTTTTCGCGACTTGGACCTTCCTGCCAGTTTTGTTTTTACACAGGTCCCTCCTCGCTTTAAATGGGACTATTACCTTTCTTTGGGTCATCTTGAGGAAGAAATCCTATTAGCACATATGTTGTTGACAGATCAGCGTGATATGAGCTTGGGGATCCGTATAGATGATATGAAGCAGCTCTTACACCTGACTGCTGAATATAAGGAAAATAATTGTGAATTGATTTTTCAAGAACAAGATGGTGTGACTACCATTCTACATAAAAACAGTCTAAAACCGGATTATGTGGATTATGTAGATTATTATGTATTTGGTCGTTTACTTCGTAGAGAACATTATGGTAAGAAAAAGCTGTTCACAGAATTTTTTACAGCAGTGGATGCTGGATTTGGTCTAGAAGCTAGAGTTGTTCGCCGACTGTTTCATAATAGAGATGGTTCCATAGCCTTTGAAGAGATTAAGAAAGAACCAGGTGAGGATACTGAAGCAGTTTATCGGTGTGGATCGGAGTGGTTCTATAGTGAGTCTGAATTTTTAGAGCGAGCCTTATCAGAGTTGCAGTTTAGTAAAGAGGATCATGTATTTATTGATCGTCTAGAGAATCTTCCCTTCACATCATCTCTTTTACGTTTAAAAGGAGAAGCAAGATTATCCTGTGTTGTGCACTCTATTCATTATTGGGGAGATCAGATCAATTCTGAATACTATCACCTTTTTCAATATGCCGAGGAATTTGATGATATTTTAGTATCAACGCAATCACAGAAGGATGAATTGGAAAAACATTTAGCATTACTAGGGAAAACTGGTCAAGTTCGCGTTCTTCCAGTAGCTGCCCTAGAACAGTTGCAATTAGCTGATGAACGAAAACCTTATTCTGTGATGATTGCCGTGCGGTTTGAACGCCGAAAACGGTTAGACTTAGCAATCAAAGCCATCGTTGCTTTTCATGAAATTTTTCCAGACGTCAACTTAGATATCTATGGGCAAGGGATGCTATGGCAGGATATTGAAGCAGAGATTGCCAATCTAGAAGCACAAAATTATATCCATCTTAAGGGGCATCAGACAATTTCAAACCGTTTCAAAGAGTATGAACTTTATTTGGCTACCTCGGAATGGGAAACTTTTGGTATAACTTTGTTAGAAGCAATTGGTTCTGGACAAGCTCTTGTTGGTTTAGATGTACCTTATGGAAATCAGACCTTTATTCAAGAGGGTAAAAATGGTTATTTAGTTCCTTTTGATGCTCGTTCGGATGAGGAAATTGTGGTTGATTTAACAAAAGCTTTAGAGAAAGCCTTCAAACAGATCAAACAGCTGAGGGAAGGCTCTTACCGCTTGGCTGAAGAATATTTATCAGACTGCATAACAAAACAATGGTATGAATTTTTGACTAGAGAATGGGAATAAAAAAGCAATGATGTATTATTATCTGACGAGGGAATGGTCTTCAGATGACGATCGCCTAAAAAAAGATTTAGAACTCATGGGGATGGATCTGAAACCATTAACGATTAACAATATTTTTACTAGTTTTTTTTCTAATCATGAAAATTCAAGTCCCTTACACATGACTCAACTTCCCTTACCTCGATTTTGGGAGGTTCTTTCTACAGGTGATATCGTAGCGGAAGGAAATAAAAAAGGGAAGATTTTCTGTTATCCTCAGTGGCCACAAATGGTGGAGTTAGTCGAATGGTATGATAACAAAGGTGTTTGTTGTGCAAGAGATCATTACGATTTATCGGGAACTTGTTTTCATAGAGAAATTTGGAGTGGTGGGAAAAAAGAGATAGACATTTATGGTCAGGAAAGTCAAGAACAACTCTATCTTTTTTCATCTCATAATCGTGCACTTTATCGAGAAGCAAACGGTCGGGAACAGGGCTTTTCTTCAATTGATGAAGCAAGAAAACTGATTTTAGATAAACAATTGTCTACAGGTTATTGTATAGTGTTATCGGATATAAGCTTGCTTAGGGATATGCCTAACCTCTCATCTAATCAGATAATGTTTTACATAAGAGAAGAGTTATCTGTCGAAGATATTTCGTATCTAAAAGATCGTTGTGGGAAACTACTGACTCGAGATTTGAAATTAAAGACAGACAATATGAATCTTCCCCTGATTTATCTACCAACGTTTCTTGGGGCCTTTAGAGAGTTTCGTCCGCATATTTTAATTTTTACAGATACGCAAGAACTAGAGCAAATTGAAGTCCTTGTATCTGCCCTACCGAATTTTGAATTTCATATTGCTGCGCTAACAGTAATGGGAGGGCGTTTATTAGATTTGGATTGTCATGCAAATGTTCATCTCTACCCAGGCCTGTCTAGAGAGATATATGAGAAACTTTTACAAACGTGTAGCATTTATCTGGATATTTCTCATGCGCAGGAAATACTTGATGGTAGCCGTACAGCTCTTGAAAATGGCATGATCCTTTATGCTTTTAAGGACACGTGTCACCAACCAGAGTTTTATGTTACTGACCATGTGTTTCCAAGGGATGGTGTAGCAGAGATGATTGACGAATTATCTCAACTTGTAAATCCAGAAAAATATCAATCTGCTTATGATAAACAAAAGATGAATCCGTACTTAGTGACCAGGGAAGAGTTGAAGTTACTTTTTTAAATGATGGATAAATAAGGGAAGTATCGTGAAAGCTTTAGAATAGATCTTCCTAGATAAAGATAACAATAACTATATAGCGTTTAGCTTAGTATTTCACTTGCTGACAATTTGTGTTTCAATCATCAACTTAGTATGGAGAAATATAATCAAGAGTTTGTGGCTAAGAGAATATGATTGTATCAATCCAGCGATATTTGAAGCACTTAGACTAAAAATTGAAAAAATAAGTGTTATCGTTCCTGTTTATATGTCAGAGACCTATCTTGAAAATGTTTAGATAGCATTCTTCAACAAACTTATCAAAATCTTGAAGTTATTTTAATCAATGATGGCTCAACGGATGGTTCAGCAGCTATTTGTCAACGATATAAGAATCAAGATGCGCGTGTTAAAGTTTTCCATAAGCCAGATGGAGGAGTTGCTTCCAGTCGTAATCGTGCCTTGGAAGCTGTGACAGGTGATTACATTGTCTTTGTTGATAATGATGATTGGCTAGAGTTAGACCATATCCAAAGCCTTTATGATTTATTGGAAAAAACGGATGCAGATATTGCAATTGGTAATTTCACTCAGTTTATTGAAGATCAGGGGAGTTTTTTAATCCATGTAGGTGCAGACAACTATTTTGAACAAGTGTATAGCCCTTTTGATTGGTTCCATCATCAATATGACGGAAAATATAATCTTAGTCAATGTTTTACTGTTCCGTGGGCAAAACTCTATAAAGCGGAGCTTTTCAAGGATATTGTCTATCCAACGTATCAGAAGGTAGAAGACGATTATACGACCTATAAGGTTTATCTTCAAGCAGATAAGATTGCCTATATGAATAAAGCCATTTATATTCATAGAAAACGCTCCACAAGTGTGACTAGAACAGTTAATCTTGCAGATGTTTATCCTTTAAAGAGTATTGAAGAGCGTCTGACTATTTTGAATCTGATTGGGGCACCTCAGGAGTTGTTGGATAAGGAAATTCAGGCTTATAAATGGCGATTATCCATTCATGAAGAAGAATCATTGAAACGCGGAGATATGGAAGCTTATCAACAGATTTTGGTGAAAAAAGCTATTGAGACCAAGCGTCGGTGAGAGCGATAGGATTTATAGACTAGTTGATTAAAGAAAAATAATTAGTACAACTTATTGTAAAATAAAAAAATTCTCTGAAGTCATTCGATTTCAGAGAATTTTTTCTTATTCTTCATCTGGTGTGAGAATCATCGGAATGATGATTGGTTCACGTTCAGTATTTTCGTAAAGGAATGGTCGAATGGCGTTTACGATAGCGCCATTGACAGATTGGACGCTGGCATCCTTGTTTTTCAAAGCGATGCGAATTGCATTGAAAAGGATACGTTGGCTTTGGCGAATCAAGTCGCCAGACTCTCTCATGTAGACAAATCCACGGCTGAGAATATCTGGTCCAGATAGAATCATCTGAGACTTGAAGTCAACGGTTGCGACAGCTAGAACGACACCGTCTTCAGATAGATCGCGACGATCTTTAAGCACAGCTGCACCGATTTCACCGATACGATTTCCATCGACGTAGATATCTTGAGCATTAAAATGACCAGCGATACGAGCAGAATTTGCAGTAAGGGCAAGCACATCACCATTGCTCATGATAAAGATATTGTCCTTCTCAACTCCAGTATCTACGGCAAGTCCAGCGTGGACTTTTTGCATGCGGTATTCACCATGAACAGGCATGAAGTATTTTGGTTTGATGAGGCGGAGCATGAGTTTTTGCTCTTGTTGACCACCGTGTCCAGAAGTATGGATGTTGTTAATCTTACCATGGATAACTTCAACACCAGCTTCAGAAATGATGTTAATCAATTTGTTGACGCTAGTGGTGTTTCCTGGAATTGGGCTAGATGAGAAGATAACGGTATCACCAGGTTGGAGTTGCACTTGACGGTGAGTTCCGTTAGCGATACGAGAGAGGGCTGCCATAGGTTCGCCCTGACTACCTGTACAGAGGATAAGAATCTCACCTGCAGGGTAGTCTTTGATTTCATTTGGCTCGATGAAGGTTCCCTTAGGAGCCTTGATGTAACCAAGCTCAATCCCGTTGACAATAGCTTTCTCCATAGAGCGCCCGAAGACTGCGATCTTACGCCCAGTCTTAACAGCAGCTTCCGTTGCTTGCTGGAGACGGAAGATATTTGAGGCAAAGGATGCAAAGATGATACGTCCTTCGATACCTTGGATAATCTTCATGATTGACTGGCCGACAACCTTTTCAGAGTTTGTAAAGGTTGGAACCTCAGCATTGGTCGAGTCAGAGAGTAAGCAAAGCACTCCGTCTTCACCTAGGGCTGCCATACGGTGCAAGTCTGCAGGTTCACCAACTGGTGTAAAGTCAAACTTGAAGTCACCTGTACAGACGATTTTCCCTTGAGGGGTATGGATGACGATTCCCAATGGCTCTGGAATCGAGTGGGTTGTTCTAAAGAAAGTTGCTTTAAGGTTTTTAAAGGTCAACTCCGTGTTGTGGTTGATTTCGTGAAGTGTAGCATTGCGCAAAAGTCCATGCTCTTCGAGTTTTCCACGGATTAAGGCAAGGGCCAGTGGACCAGCATAGATAGGGATGTTTGCTTGCTTGAGCAAGAAAGGAATCCCTCCGATATGGTCCTCGTGTCCGTGTGTAATCAAGAGAGCCTTGACGCGGTCGATATTTTCTACAATGTAGGAGTAATCAGGGATAACGTAGTCGATACCGAGAAGGTCATCCTCTGGGAATTTAATCCCTGCATCAACGATGATGATTTCATCTTGATATTCGATACCATATGTGTTTTTTCCGATTTCTCCTAGACCACCAATGGCAAAAACGCCGACTTCTTCTGGTTTAAGAGTGTAGGCCATATTAGAACTCCGTAATTTCGAATGCGCCAGTTTCTTTTTCGTAGTCTAGCAATTTGTCAGACAAGAGTTCGATATACTCGATATTATATTCTGGACGATTTTCTTCGACAAGCTGGCGAGCAGCGATACGTCCTTCAAGTTCTGAATTAGCATCGATGTCTAAGTATAGTGAGCGTGTTGTTTCACGACGTGGGCTACGGTCTTTTGTTTCTTGATAAAAAACTTTGTAAATCATATGTTTCCTTTCTGCTTTCAGGTCAGCTATATTCAAAAATGCTCAGTTTGAAGCTGGTTTGATTCCAGTTCATTTTTTGTCTTTATTGACCTTGATTCGTTACAATTATCTCAATTATAACATAAAAAGGGGAATTAGTAAAAGCAGGAAACATGAAAGTAAGGAGCTTGAAATGGATTTCATTTTACCTTGTATAAGTATTTGAAGACATCAGATGCAAGTGCTATAATAAAGTTAGAAAAGAGGCTTTTCTTGATGAAGGAGGACTAGCTATGTTTGATTTTGTGTTTCACTTATTTGTATGAAAATTCTACATACTGCTACAACTGCTTGGGATCCTTTTCGTTAGATGATGATTTTGAAATATTTGCTTTTAGAATTGGAGAAAGGAGGCTCTCTATGTTTCAACTAGCTATCGCGATTCGTCTCTTGGTATTTGCTGTTTTTGTTGCCTGTGTTTACGGTGGCAATCTACTATTTGTTCGGTTGGAACATAGAAAAACAGCTATACACTGGAAAATTCTCTTTGTAACACTGTATTCCATTTTCCTCCTTCTTGTGACCTATGTGGTTTGGCTTGTATTTTACTTTGGTTTGAATACTTAAGTACTTGTCCTGTCTGTTTGGCAGGATATTTTTGTTTCAAAACAAAGAAAATTCCCATGTGTCGGCTTTTGTAGTATAATAGTAAACAGACAAAAAGATAGGAATGTGTTATGAAAGTATTAGCTTTTGATACGTCCAGCAAGGCTCTTTCTCTTGCTATTTTAGAGGACAAGCAGCTTCTTGCAGAGACGACAATCAATATCAAAAAAAATCACAGTATTACCCTTATGCCAGCCATTGATTTTTTGATGGCCAGCCTAGATTGGACACCCAAGGATTTGGATCGAATCGTTGTGGCAGAAGGACCAGGTAGCTACACAGGTCTGCGAATTGCAGTAGCAACTGCCAAAACCTTAGCTCACACTCTAAATATCGAGTTAGTGGGCATGTCAAGCCTTTTGGCCCTGGTACCGAGCCAGCAGGAAGGTTTGGTTGTCCCTTTGATGGACGCACGCCGTAACAATGTCTATGCAGGATTTTATGAAAATGCCCAGCCAGTCTTTCCTGAAGCTCACCTATCTTTCGAGGAGGTCCTAGAGCAAGTCAAGGATGCTGAACGGGTAACCTTTGTCGGTGAAGTAGGAGCCTTTGTGGAGCAGATTCAAGAACAACTACCACAGGCTAACTATCAGGGAACCTTGCCAAATGCAGCGAATCTAGCCCTCTGGGCTTGGGATAAGGAAGCAGACTCTTTGCATGATTTTGTGCCAAATTACCTCAAGCGTGTAGAAGCTGAGGAAAATTGGCTCAAGAACCACACTGAATCTGGCGAGTCCTACATTAAACGCCTATGATAGAGGTTAAACGAATCCAACAGCAATCTGACTTAACTCAATCCATCTATGCTGTTATGGCAGATGTTTATCCAGTCAGTCCTTGGACTTTGGAACAAATCCAAGCAGACCTGTCCCAAGACCAAACCTGGTATGCTTTAGCCTACGATGGGGCAGAAGTGATTGGATTTTTAGCTGTTCAGGAAAATAACTTTGAAGCAGAAGTCCTGCAAATCGCTGTCAAAGGAACCTATCAGGGTCAGGGAATTGCGTCAACCTTATTTGCTCAATTACCGACAGATAAGGAGATTTTCCTCGAAGTCAGAAAGTCAAATCAACGAGCACAGGCATTTTATAAGAAAGAAAGAATGGCAGTCATCGCTGATAGAAAGTCCTACTACCATGATCCAGTCGAGGACGCCATTATCATGAAGAGAGAAATAGATGAAGGATAGATATATTTTAGCATTTGAGACATCTTGCGATGAAACCAGTGTCGCCGTATTGAAAAACGACGACGAGCTCTTATCCAATGTCATTGCTAGTCAAATTGAGAGTCACAAACGTTTTGGTGGTGTAGTGCCAGAAGTGGCTAGTCGTCACCATGTTGAGGTTATTACAGCCTGTATTGAGGAGGCGCTGGCAGAAGCAGGGATTACAGAAGAAGATGTAACAGCTGTTGCGGTTACTTATGGACCAGGCTTGGTCGGAGCCTTGCTTGTTGGTTTGTCAGCTGCCAAGGCATTTGCTTGGGCACATGGACTTCCGCTGATTCCCGTTAACCACATGGCTGGCCACCTCATGGCAGCTCAAAGTGTGGAGCCTTTGGAATTCCCCTTACTAGCTCTATTAGTCAGTGGTGGGCACACAGAGTTGGTCTATGTTTCTGAGGCTGGTGATTATAAGATTGTTGGTGAAACTCGTGATGATGCGGTTGGTGAAGCCTATGATAAGGTCGGACGTGTCATGGGCTTGACCTATCCAGCAGGTCGTGAGATCGATGAACTTGCTCATCAGGGGCAGGATGTGTATGATTTCCCTCGTGCCATGATTAAGGAGGATAATCTGGAGTTCTCATTCTCAGGTTTGAAGTCTGCCTTTATCAATCTTCACCACAATGCCGAGCAAAAGGGAGAAAGCTTATCCAAGGAAGACCTATCTGCTTCTTTCCAAGCTGCAGTTATGGACATTCTCATGGCAAAAACTAAAAAAGCCTTAGAGAAATACCCTGTTAAAACCCTCGTTGTAGCTGGTGGTGTAGCAGCTAACAAAGGATTAAGAGAACGCTTGGCAGCTGAAATCACTGACGTCAAGGTTATCATTCCACCTCTGCGTCTTTGCGGGGACAATGCAGGCATGATTGCCTACGCAAGCGTCAGCGAGTGGAACAAAGAAAACTTTGCAGGATTGGAGCTAAATGCCAAACCTAGCCTCGCTTTTGATACTATAGAATGAAAAGTCAGCTTGAAGCTGGCTTTTTTGCTAAAATATTTTATAATATGTTAAAAAAGTAAAAAGTTTTTACGAATAGAATAGTAAAGGGAATTTTAAAAAGGGAGCTTGCCTATGATTGAAAAACAGGAATTAGGAGAATTTTACAAGGAATTGCGCCTGGCGAGAAAGCTCAAGCAGTCAGATGTGGCTTGTGGTGGACTAACAGCCTCTCAGCTATCCAAGTTCGAACTAGGGCAGTCCATGCTGTCTGCGGATAAGTTGATCCTAGCTATCCAAGGGATAAATGTGACCTTTGATGAGTTTGGTCATAAGCTCAACAACTACCAAGAATCTCCACATATGCGATTTGGTAGAAGGATTGTGGATCGTTTTGCCCATCAAGATATAGCTGGTTTAGAGCAATTGTTGAAAGAAATTGAGCAAGAACAGATGGCGCAGACCTATCGTCGTTTGAACTCTATTGTGATTAAAGATGCTATCCATTCACTAGATAAAAGATATCCGCTAGCAGAGGAGGATAGCGAGTTTTTAACCACCTATCTCTATGCTATCGAGTCTTGGACATGGTTTGAACTCTATATTTTTTGCAATACCATGCCTTTTTTGAGCAATCAAGATTTAATCTTTTTATCAACCTCCTTACTCGAAAAATCCAAGGAATTTAAAGAATTGGCACACAATAGATTATATATGAAAAGTGGCTTTCTAAATATTATCTCAGAGCTTATGGAGCGCAAACTTTTCTCTTACATCCCAATCTTTGAATCTGAGTTGGAGAGTATGCTCCATCCGTATGATGTTTTTGAGAAAGTATCATGGCAATTTTTAAAGAAATTGAGTGTTTTCCTTCAAACCAAGGGAAGCAATCAAAAAGAGATTGAACACTTTATCCAATCTCTGAAAATATTAGAAAATCCACAATTAACAGCTCTTTTTGAACTACGCTTACAGCAATACAAAGCACTTATCGATTAGTTAGAAATGGGGAAATGATAATAATATCAGCAACAATTGTCAATAATGTTATGATTTGTTTCTTCATTTCATGTCCTCATATATAGTGGTAACTATATTATATCAGTGAAAAAGTCAAATCCATAAAAATCGCAAATGTGAAATTTCCATAAGAAAAAATATCAAATATGCGATTTTTTTAAATATGGAATTTTTCGTGTTATACTGTCTTCATTCCATAGTATAGGAGAAAAAAGAATGAAAAAGATCATCTCACGCTACTACTTTTTTGTAGCCATTCTACTTGTCATTGTTTACCAGTACTTCAGTGGTCTGGTTTTAAACAACGATTTTACTGCTGGTCTATCTAAATTTGGCTATTACTTTTCGGATATGATGTTGAACTTTTTGGTGGTTCTGCTTGTTTTTATTTTCATGGTAGGGGCAGGAAAATGGCAACAAATTAACAGTAGAAAATTTAAAGGGTCCTATCTTTTTTATTCCTTTTTAGCTTTTCTTGCTTTATTTATTTGGAATTTTATCAAATTTTTCCTATTCCCACCTACCCAAAATGGACTTGCTTACCAATTCGCTGCTCCGACTTTTACAGGCGCTACGGCATTTTTGATGTATTTTTTCTATCCTGTGATTGCAGGTCCCATTTTTGAAGAGATGATTTATCGTGGATTGGTGATGACCGCTTTGGAAAAAGGGAAAAAATGGGGACTGGACGTGCTTGGTTCTGCTGCTTTATTTGGAATTCTGCATATTAGTGATTATGGTTGGGTCTTGACAGACTTTTTCGTATATATGGGTGGCGGTATCATATTTGCGGTCTTGTTTAGAGTGACAAAGTCTATTTATTGGCCTATTGGACTGCATATAGTCTATAACGGTATCGGGCATATACTTCCTTTGTTATTTTAGAGGATTTTGAGAATCATAAATCAAGTGAAGAGTCCTCATCGTGGTGCTTTTGATTGGGCTGTAGAGCCAACAGGTGAGTGGTTAAGACGTCGTCGATAAAATAGTATAGGAAGTAATTAAATGAAGAAAATGAAAGAAATGAAATTTCACCTAGCAACTGGCTTGTTGCTTTTGACTTATTACCTCATTTTTAATGTCATACCAGACTTAGATTTTACTGTAGCTTTGTCTGATGAGATCTACTATGTGTTTCAGGTTTTATTGGTACTTATCTTGGGAACCGTATCTACAATTATTTTTGTCAAAAGCGAACATTGGAAAGAGTGTGGTCGTTTCCAGTTTCGTTGGTCTTACCTAGGTGTTTTCTTTCTTTTTTCTTATTATTTGTGTGGGCAAATCTAGCAACTCGTATCTTTCCTCGTACGCAAAATGGAAGTACGGTAGTGGAAGTAGCCACCAGTTTGACAGGAATTAGCTATTTTATTACGCGTGTACTTTACGGTAGCCTTATCGCACCTGTAGCAGAAGAAATCGTGTGTCGTGGTTTTTTGATGACAAGCTTGTCTAAATTTAAAAACTACTATATTGATGTTCTTGTTTCTGCTGCCATATTTGGTGCTATGCATGTTTTACAGCATGGTTGGATAACGACAGATTTCATACTCTACTTTGTAATGGGCTTGATATTTTGCATGATGTTTCGATATACACGCTCTATTTATTGGGCCATAGCTTTACATGCTTCATGGAATACCTTCTTGCTCATTGTCAGTTTATTGGTGTTTGGATTTTAGAAGGGTGATATATGAAAAAGATAATCTCACGCTACTACTTGTTTGTAGCTATTCTACTTATCATGGCGGACCAGTTCTTCATCCGTCTGGTTTTACACAGCGACTTGGCTGCTGGTCTATCTGATTTTGGCTATTATTTTTCGGATATGATATTGAATTTTCTTGTGGTTTTGCTTGCTCTTGTTGCCATGATTTGGTCAGGAAAATGGCAACAAATCAATAGCAGAAAATTTAAAGTGTCCTATCTTTTCTATTTCTTTTTAGCTCTTCTAGCTTTTTTTGTTTGGAATTTCGTTACATTTTTTATTTTTCCGTCCACCCAAAATGAAATTTCTTATCAACTGGATCTTCCTACTTTTACAGGTCCTACTGCATTTTTGATGTATTTTTTCTATCCAGTGATTGCAGGTCCCATTTTTGAAGAGATGATCTATCGTGGATTGGTGATGACAGCTCTGGAAAAAGGGAAGAAGTGGGGACTGGATATGCTTGGTTCGGCTGCTTTATTTGGAATCTTGCATATCAGTAGTCATGGTTGGGTCTTGACAGACTTTTTCGTATATATGGGTGGTGGTCTAATAATGGCAGTCTTTTTTAGAGTGACAAAGTCTATTTATTGGCCTATTGGACTGCATATAGTTAATAATGCCATTGCTCAAATTCTGCCTTTGTTATTTTAGTGGATTTTGAGAATTGTAAATAAAGGGATGAGTCCTAATCGTGGTGCTTCTGATTGGATGAAAGGACTCTGGGAAGGTTTGGCTGAAAGACGACGTAAATAAAACTTAAAAGGATCAACGATGAAAAAGAAAGATAAGAAATTCTACTTGTCAACTGTTTTGATAATAATCATCTATTACTTAATTTTCAATTTTGTAGCAAGGTTAGAATTTGTTAACCAATTATCAGATTTTGGATTTTATGGCTTACAAATTTTATTGATAGCTCTTGAGGGGATTGCTGCTACAGTGGTTCTTGTAAAGAGTCAAGGTTGGAAAGAATGCGGTCGCTTCCAGTTCCGTTGGGCTTATCTGGGTGTCTTCTTTCTTTTCTTTATACTGATGTTTGTGTGGGTAAATATAACGACTCTGATTTTTCCTAGCACGCAAAATGGGAGCGAAATGATGAAAGAAGCTGCTAATTTGACAGGAATTAGTTACTTTATTATGCGCATTCTCTATGGCAGTCTCATTGCTCCTATCGTTGAAGAGTTAGTTTTTCGTGGGCTTCTGATGACGGCATTGTCCAAATTTAAAAAGCACTATATAGATGTCGTCATTTCCTCCACACTCTTTAGTCTTATCCATGTTTTACAGTATGGCTGGGTGTTAACAGACTTCATCGTTTATGCAGGAGCAGGTCTCTTGTTCTGTATGCTATTTCGTTATACTCGTTCAGTTTATTGGCCAATGGCTCTTCATATCTTGTGGAATACATTTTTAATCGTTGTTAGTTTATTGGTATTTGGGTATTAAATCTAAAATAGTTTATAAGTTGCATCATGAGACTGGCTTCCCAGTCTTTTTCTGTTCTTGTCAGTCAGCAGACTTTTTTCTATTTCACGAATATGTTATAATAATGTTTGCTGTGACTGTTTGGAAAGCAGTTGCTGAAGGAATGATTAGTGAGGAAATCTATGAAAGAAAAAGGATTTTGGGAGGGTGTGCAGGCTGCGGTGCCGACAGCTCTGGGCTATGTTAGTATCGGTCTTGCCTGTGGGATTATCGGTGCGCCCTATGTGACATCTGTAGAGATGGGCTTGATGAGCCTCTTTGTTTATGCTGGGAGTGCTCAGTTTGCCATGATAGCCTTGATAGCAGTTCAAGCGCCTGTGGCAGCCATTGCCATGACGGTCTTTTTGATTAATCTGCGTCTCTTCTTGCTGAGTTTGCATGCGTCGACTTATTTCCGTCATACAAGTCTCTGGCACAATATCGGCATGTCCAGCCTCTTGACCGATGAGACCTATGGCGTTTTGATGGGTGAGTTGGTGCATACGGATAAGGTCAATCCTATGTGGATGCACGGGAACAACCTTAACAGCTATGTGGCTTGGTTTGTCGGAACTGTAGTCGGAACTGCTCTAGGTGGACTTCTACCAAATCCAGAAATTTTTGGCTTAGATTTTGCTCTAGTGGGGATGTTTATTGGGATTTTTACTTCCCAATTTCAGATTATGCAAAAACGGATTCCTTTGCGCAATCTCTTCATAATTTTAGCAGTTGTAGCTGTATCTTTCTTTTTGCTCTTGACGGTGGTGTCTCAGTCATTAGCTGTTCTGTTTGCGACCTTGCTAGGTTGTACCATGGGGGTGGTCTTGGATGGTCAGTAAGTATATTTTATTAGCAATTGTCTTTTCTGGCCTGGTGACTTGGATTCCAAGAATGATTCCTTTTATCCTAGCCAAGTACAAGGGTTTGCCGCCTATCGTAGAGCGCTTTTTGAAATTTCTACCAGTTTCTATTATCTTTGCCTTGATTCTTTCAAGTGTGGTGACAGGAAAAGTTGGAAGCCTTCCGCAGATAAAGTGGTTAGACTTTTTAGCAGTCTTTCCAACGGCTTTTGTAGCCTTTCGTTACCGTAATCTGGTTGGGACTGTTCTCTTTGGAGTGGTCTTGATAGCAGTCCTACGTTTGGTCTTTTAATCAGCCATAAAGAAAACCTATCACAAATATAGAAATCATATAATAGCGTAATTCCTTTTTTTCTGTTAAAATAAGATTGTATTCTATTTTGGAGGATTTATCATGAAAAAAATCGTTAAATATTCATCACTTGCTGCTCTAGGGCTTGTAGCCGCAGGTGTATTGGTAGCTTGCTCAGGCGGTGAAAAGAAAGATGCTGCATCTGGTGAAGCAACATCTAGTAAAAAAGAAATTATCGTTGTAACCAATGCTACACCAAAACCATTCAACTATGAAGAAAATGGCGAATTGACTGGTTACGAGATTGAAGTGGTTCGCGCTATCTTTAAAGATTCTGACAAGTATACTGTCAAGTTTGAGAAGACAGAGTGGTCAGGTGTTTTTGCAGGACTTGATGCTGATCGTTACCAAATGGCTGTTAGCAACATCAGCTACACTAAAGAACGTGCTGAAAAATACCTTTATGCAGCTCCAACTGCTAAAAACCCTAACGTTCTTGTAGTGAAAAAAGATGACTCTAGCATCAAATCGTTTGATGATATCGGTGGAAAATCAACAGAAGTTGTTCAAGGAACAACATCTGCTAAACAGCTAGAAGACTACAACAAACAACACTCAGATAACCCAACTATCCTTAACTACGTTAAAGGGGACTTCCAACAAATCATGGTACGTTTGAGTGATGGCCGATTTGACTACAAGATTTTTGATAAAATCGGTGTAGAGACAGTCATCAAGGACCAAGGTTTGGATAACTTGAAAGTTATCGAACTTCCAAGCGACCAACAACCTTACGTATACCCACTTCTTGCCAAAGGTCAAGATGAGTTGAAGGCATTTGTGGACAAACGCATCCAAGAATTATATAAAGATGGAACCCTTGAAAAGCTATCTCAACAGTTCTTTGGCGGTTCTTATCTGCCAGCAGAAGCTGATATTAAATAAATTTTTAAATCATCCATTCTCTCGTAGATGGATGATTTTGTAACTTTTAGACATATAGTTTAAAACTATATATCTGACTATCTAATAACAATTTGTGAAATCAAACAAATTGTGAGATACTAGTACGGTATTATTTTTAAAGGAGAACGAATCATGAAAATCAAAAAATGGTTAGGCGTAGCAGCTATCGCTACAGTAGCAGGCCTTGCACTTGCAGCTTGCGGAAATTCAGACAAGAAAGCAGACAATACAACTACAGTTAAAATTGCGACTGTTAACCGTAGCGGTTCAGAAGAAGCACGCTGGGACAAAGTCCAAGAATTGGTTGAAAAAGACGGAATTAAATTGGAATTCACAGAGTTTACAGACTACTCACAACCAAATAAAGCAACTGCTGATGGTGAAGTAGACTTGAACGCTTTCCAACACTACAACTTCTTGAACAACTGGAACAAAGAAAACGGTAAAGACCTTGTAGCGATTGCAGATACTTATATCTCACCAATCCGCCTTTACTCAGGTAAAAACGGGGAAGAAAACAAGTACACTAAAGTGGAAGAAATCCCAAATAACGGTGAAATCGCAATTCCAAACGATGCTACTAACGAAAGCCGTGCCCTTTACCTTCTTCAATCAGCTGGTTTGATTAAATTGGATGTTTCAGGAACTGAACTTGCTACAATCGCAAACATCAAAGAAAATCCAAAGAACTTGAAAATCACTGAGTTGGACGCTAGCCAAACAGCTCGTTCATTGACTTCAGTTGATGCTGCAGTTGTAAACAACACTTTTGTTACAGAAGCAAAATTGGACTACAAGAAAGCACTCTTTAAAGAGCAAGCTGACGAAAACTCAAAACAATGGTACAACATCATCGTTGCGAAAAAAGATTGGGAATCATCACCTAAAGCTGATGCAATCAAGAAAATTATCGCAGCTTACCATACTGATGAAGTGAAAAAAGTCATCGAAGAAACTTCAGACGGCTTGGATCAACCAGTTTGGTAATAAACACAGGGAGGTGGGAGAGATTTTTTCCACCTCTTGCTTTTATATAGAGACTAAAGAAAAGGAACATCCACTTGTATTGATTCCAAAGGTACAAGTCCTAGTAGAAAGGTAGAGAGAAAATGGTTTTCCCTAGCCAAGAAGAACAAATTGAAAAGTTTGAAAAGGATCATGTAGCGCAACATTACTTTGAAGTGTTGCGGACCTTGATTTCTAAAAAATCAGTCTTTGCCCAACAAGTCGGCCTTAAAGAGGTGGCTCGTTATCTAGGCGAAATCTTCAAGCGTGTAGGTGCAGAGGTCGAGATTGATGAGAGTTATACGGCACCCTTTGTCATGGCGCATTTTAAAAGTTCACGCCCAAATGCCAAGACTATCATTTTCTACAACCACTATGACACAGTACCTGCGGATGGCGACCAAGTCTGGACAGAGGATCCATTTACGCTTTCTGTCCGTGATGGCATCATGTATGGACGTGGGGTTGATGATGACAAGGGACATATCACCGCCCGCTTGAGTGCTCTTAGAAAATACATGCAGCATCATGATGATCTACCAGTCAATATCAGTTTCATCATGGAAGGTGCAGAAGAATCTGCCTCTATGGACTTGGACAAATATCTAGAAAAACATGCGAACAAGCTTCGTGGTGCAGATTTATTGGTCTGGGAACAAGGAACCAAAAATGCCTTGGAACAGCTAGAAATCTCTGGTGGAAACAAGGGAATTGTGACTTTTGATGCCAAGGTCAAGAGTGCCGATGTGGATATCCACTCTAGCTATGGAGGTATTGTGGAGTCAGCTCCATGGTATCTCATTCAAGCCTTGACCAGTTTGCGAGCTGCAGATGGCCGTATCTTGGTTGAAGGTCTGTACGAAGAAGTACAAGAGCCGAATGAACGAGAGTTAGCCTTGGTTGAAACCTATGCCCAACGCAATCCAGAGGAAGTCAGCCAGATTTATGGCTTGGAATTGCCACTTTTACAAGAGGAACGTACAGCCTTTCTCAAACGGTTCTTCTTTGAACCAGCACTCAATATCGAAGGGATTCAGTCTGGTTATCAGGGGCAAGGAGTTAAAACGATTCTACCAGCAGAGGCTAGTGCCAAGCTAGAAGTTCGTTTGGTTCCTGGCTTGGACCCACATGATGTTTTGGATAAAA
This sequence comes from Streptococcus infantis, assembly GCF_047464215.1. GTDB lineage: Bacteria > Bacillota > Bacilli > Lactobacillales > Streptococcaceae > Streptococcus > Streptococcus infantis_P. Next base: position 106,640 of record NZ_JASHCG010000007.1, read on the forward strand.
TCCGGAAACAACTAGACAAAAACGGCTTTGATAAGGTAGAATTATACTATACCTTGGGTGAGATGAGTTATCGAAGTGATATGAGTGCACCATCTATTCTCAATGTTATTGAGTTGGCCAAGAAATTCTATCCACAGGGCGTATCTGTCTTGCCAACAACTGCAGGGACAGGACCTATGCATACGGTCTTTGATGCCTTAGAAGTACCTATGGTTGCCTTTGGTCTAGGAAATGCTAATAGCCGAGACCATGGTGGAGACGAGAATGTACGAATCGCCGATTATTACACCCATATTGAATTAGTAGAGGAGCTGATTAGAAGCTATGAGTAGAGATATTATCAAATTAGATCAGATAGATGTGACTTTTCACCAAAAGAAAAGAACCATCACAGCGGTCAAGGATGTGACTATTCACATCCAAGAAGGGGATATCTACGGAATCGTTGGATATTCTGGGGCAGGGAAATCAACCCTAGTTCGTGTGATTAACCTCTTGCAAAAACCATCTGCAGGTCGAATTACTGTAGATAATGATGTAATTTTTGATGGCAAGGTTACCTTAACTGTTGAGCAATTACGACATAAACGTCAAGATATTGGGATGATTTTCCAACACTTTAACCTGATGAGTCAGAAAACAGCAGAGGAAAACGTAGCCTTTGCCCTCAAACACTCTGGGCTCAGCAAGGAAGAAAAGAAGGCTAAAGTAGCTAAATTGCTAGACTTGGTGGGCTTGGCTGACCGTGCCGAAAACTATCCTTCACAACTATCTGGAGGTCAAAAACAACGTGTGGCTATTGCGCGTGCCTTGGCCAATGATCCAAAAATCTTGATTTCAGACGAGTCAACTTCAGCTCTTGATCCAAAGACAACGAAACAAATCTTGTCACTCTTGCAAGAATTGAACCGTAAACTAGGTTTGACCATTGTCCTGATTACACACGAGATGCAGATTGTCAAAGATATTGCTAACCGTGTGGCAGTGATGCAGGATGGCCGCTTGATTGAAGAAGGTAGCGTTCTTGAAATCTTCTCAGATCCTAAGCAGCCATTGACTCAGGACTTTATCTCAACTGCGACAGGTATTGATGAAGCTATGGTCAAGATTGAGAAACAGGAAATCGTAGAGCACTTATCTGAAAACAGCATTTTGGTACAACTCAAGTATGCAGGCGCTTCTACAGATGAACCACTTCTGAATGAATTGTACAAGCACTACCAAGTAACAGCCAATATTCTCTATGGGAACATTGAAATTTTGGACGGCACTCCTGTGGGTGAACTTGTGGTTGTATTGTCAGGGGAAAAAGAAGCCTTGGCAAGCGCTCAAGACGCCATCCGTCAGGCTGGTGTGCAACTAAAAGTATTGAAGGGAGGACAGTAAGATGGCAGAATTGATTAAAGCATACTTACCAAACGTCTATAAGATGGGTTGGTCTGGTCAAGCTGGCTGGGGAACAGCAATCTACTTGACCCTTTATATGACGGTTCTTTCCTTCCTCATCGGAGGTTTCCTAGGGCTGGTTGCAGGTCTCTTCCTTGTCTTGACAGCTCCAGGCGGTGTTTTGGAAAATAAGGTCGTCTTCTGGATTTTAGATAAGATTACCTCTATATTCCGTGCGGTTCCCTTTATTATTCTCTTGGCAGTCTTGTCACCCTTCTCTCATCTAATCGTAGGGACAAGTATCGGACCAAATGCGGCTATTGTACCCCTATCTTTTGCAGTCTTTGCCTTTTTTGCCCGTCAAGTACAGGTGGTATTGGCAGAGCTAGATGGCGGTGTCATCGAGGCAGCTCAAGCCAGTGGAGCTACTTTCTGGGACATCGTGGGTGTTTACCTATCAGAAGGTCTACCAGACTTGATCCGTGTGACAACTGTAACCTTGATTTCCCTTGTCGGTGAAACAGCTATGGCGGGAGCGGTCGGAGCAGGTGGTATCGGTAACGTAGCTATCGCCTATGGATTTAACCGTTTCAATCATGATGTAACAGTCCTTGCGACACTCATCATTATCCTGATTATCTTTACAATTCAGTTCTTGGGAGACTTTTTGACCAAGAAATTAAGCCATAAATAAAAGAGCCGTGTGGCTCTCAGATTGAAGAAAAAGTCAGTTGTGAACAATTTTCTTCAATCTTTTTCTTTTATAGTCACTTAGTTTATAAAATACATGTTATAATAAAGCCATGGCATATAGTACAGATTTTAAACAACGAGCATTAGATTACATCAAAGAGGGACACAGCCATGTCGAGGCGGCCAAAGTTTTTGA
>NZ_JASHCG010000008.1:0-108907 GCF_047464215.1 Streptococcus infantis
TACGACGTCTAGCGCCAAAGGACTTATCGACTTAACAAGACACCACTACTTTAACATAACGAAAAAGTAGTGAGTACTTTCTCCCGTCGGAGATTTCCTCACTACTAATCTTAGTATGTTTTAGTTTGATTTTATACTCTTCGAAAATCTCTTCAAACCACGTCAGCGTCGCCTTACTGTATATGTAGGATACTGACTACGTCAGTTCCATCTACAACCTCAAAACAGTGTTTTGAGCTAACTTCGTCAGTTCTATCCACAACCTCAAAACGGTGTTTTGAGCAACCTGCGGCTAGCTTCCTAGTTTGCTCTTTGATTTTCATTGAGTATTTAAGTATAGTGGATTGAACCTAGAATAGTAGGCTACGGATTCTAAAACATTTATAGAAATTTATTTGACTTTCCTAATTTCTTTGTTCATATCTTATTTTAATCCACTATAATAATCAATATTGTTTACAATTTCATATCACATTCGGTTCAGAGGATTAAACATTTTCTCATAACCTTAGAACGAGATCCTATTTCCAAATACTAAAGAAGGGCATCATCGTGTCCTTTTCATTTATGGCAATCCTTGTTATTAAAAAATTGATGATAAAAATCATGGTGCTATTACCGTCCTTGGTAGCTATGAGAGATAGTATACTCGGATTGTTCAATTTTAAAAGCCTTTGCTAACATGCCGTTCACTTGTTTTTGATTTGCTGAAGTAGAAAGGGGATAAGTGCTCATTCATTATAAAAGCCATATAATGCTGACCAGCAGCCAAGAAAAATCTAACATTTAGGGTGCAGGTCATTCCTGTTTTTTACCAGCAAACTCTCCTCCAGTATCTGTAAGAATGATAGGAAAGAGATAGTTGAAGTTAGATTATCTGTAAGATTCATTTTGAAAATTAGTAAAAAAATGGTATAATGAATGGAAAAGATTCGGCTGAAAGTGAATTGGACTTTCAGAAAAAGAGAGCTTTTAAAGCTCTACAAACAGTTGAAGTGACTATTCGGAGGAAAAATGAATACTATTAAATTAACAACACTTGGGGGTGTACGTGAAAACGGTAAAAACATGTACATCGCAGAAATTAACGACTCGATTTTTGTATTAGATGCAGGTTTGAAATATCCTGAAAATGAACAGTTGGGTGTCGATGTCGTTATTCCAAATATGGACTATTTGTTTGAAAATAGCGCCCGTATTGCTGGGGTTTTCTTAACACACGGGCATGCGGATGCGATTGGCGCCCTTCCTTATCTCTTGGCAGAAGCTAAGGTTCCTGTATTTGGCTCAGAGCTGACCATTGAACTTGCCAAGCTTTTTGTTAAAGGAAATGACAGTGTCAAGAAATTTGATGATTTCCATGTCATTGACGAAAATACAGAGATTGATTTTGGCGGAACGGTAGTATCCTTCTTCCGTACAACCCACTCTATTCCAGAAAGTTTGGGTGTGGTCTTGAAAACATCTGAAGGAAACATCGTCTATACAGGGGATTTCAAGTTTGACCAAACGGCTAGTGAATCTTACGCCACTGACTTTGGGCGTTTGGCAGAGATTGGTCGCGAAGGGGTCTTGGCTTTGCTTAGTGACTCAGCAAATGCAGATAGCAATATCCAAGTAGCTAGTGAAAATGAAGTTGGTGTAGAAATCACGCAAACTATCTCTGATTGGGATGGACGTATCATCGTTGCTGCAGTTGCAAGTAACCTTTCTCGTATCCAGCAAGTTTTTGATGCAGCTGCGGAGACAGGGCGTCGTGTTGTCTTGACAGGATTTGACATTGAAAATATCGTCCGTACAGCGATTCGCTTGAAAAAATTGTCTCTAGCAAGTGAAAATCTTTTGATTAAACCAAAAGATATGTCTCGTTTTGAAGATCACGAATTAATTATCCTTGAAACTGGACGTATGGGGGAACCAATTAACGGCCTACGCAAGATGTCTATCGGTCGTCACCGTTATGTTGAAATCAAAGAAGGTGACCTAGTTTATATCGTTACAACACCATCGATCGCCAAGGAAGCAGTGATGGCACGCGTGGAAAATATGGTCTATCAAGCAGGTGGAGTTGTCAAGCCAATTACTCATAGCTTGCGTGTGTCAGGACATGGGAATGCGCGTGATTTGCAATTGATGATCAATCTCTTGCAACCTAAATATCTCTTCCCAATCCAAGGAGAATACCGTGAGTTGGATGCCCATGCCAAGGCTGCTATGGCAGTTGGTATGTTGCCGGAACGGATTTTCATCCCTAAAAAAGGGACTACTATGTCTTATGAGCATGGAGACTTTGTTCCATCTGGTGCAGTTACAGCAGGCGATGTCTTGATTGATGGGAATGCCATCGGAGATGTCGGTAATGTCGTCCTTCGTGACCGTAAGGTCTTGTCAGAAGATGGAATTTTCATCGTGGCTATCACTGTTAACCGTCGTGAGAAAAAAATCATCGCTAAAGCTCGAGTGCACACGCGTGGATTTGTCTATCTCAAGAAGAGCCGTGATATCTTGCGTGAAAGTACTGAGTTGGTAAACCAAACAGTTGAAGATTACCTCCAAGGTGAAGACTTTGATTGGGCAGAACTCAAAGGTAAGGTACGTGATCATTTGGCCAAGTTCCTCTTTGACCAAACAAAACGTCGTCCAGCTATCTTACCAGTAGTCATGGAAGCAAAATAGGATCAAATAGCAAGAGAAAGTCGAGTTTCGGCTTTTTCTTATCTTAAATGAATAAGGAGCAAGTTATGGCAGTAATGAAGATTGAGTATTACTCAGAAGTTTTAGATATGGAGTGGGGAGTAAATGTTCTCTACCCAGATGCGTCTCGGGTTGAGGAGCCAGATTCTACGGATATTCCTGTCCTCTATCTCTTACATGGGATGTCAGGAAATCATAATAGCTGGCTCAAACGGACCAATGTAGAGCGCTTGGTGCGAGGGACTAATCTAATTGTTGTCATGCCAAATACAAGTAATGGCTGGTACACAGATACTCAGTATGGCTATAACTACTATACAGCTTTAGCAGAAGAACTGCCTAAAGTGCTCAAACGCTTCTTCCCTAATATGTCTAGCAAGCGTGAAAAGACTTTTATTGCTGGTCTATCAATGGGAGGCTACGGTTCCTTCAAATTGGCCCTATCAACCAACCGTTTCTCATATGCAGCTAGTCTTTCTGGTGCTCTCAGTTTCGAAGAGTTTTCTCCAGAAAGTCAAAATCTTGGGTCGCTTGCTTACTGGCGAGGTGTTTTTGGTAAAGTTAATGATTGGGTGAATAGCCCTTACTCACTTGAAACACTCGCTAAAAAGTCTGATAAGAAAACCAAGCTCTGGGCTTGGTGTGGTGAACAAGATTTCTTGTATGCTGCCAATAACCTCGCGGTGAAGAATCTCAAGAAACTTGGTTTTGATGTGACCTATAGTCACAGTGCAGGAACCCATGAGTGGTATTATTGGGAAAAACAATTGGAACGATTTTTGGCTACCTTGCCAATTGATTTTGTTTTGGAAGAACGCTTGTCTTAGTTTTAGTTTTCTTTCAGCTTACTCAAGTAAAATAAGGAATCTATCTTTAGAATGGGAAACCAGGACTAAAAGATGGATTCTTATTTTTTTTAGAAAGGCGGGAAATCATGTTCTGGATTATTCGTGTTCTATGTCGATTGTTACTAGGGATTTGGCGCATGTTCTGGCGCCTTGTGTGGACTCTTGTGGTCTTAATTCTCATTGCTTTAGGGATTCTCTGGTATATGACAGGGGATTTATCTGGTGTCTTCAATCAAGTGGGGCAACTTGTTCAAGTTGGTCAGGCAGGCTGGCATCAATGGCAAGAAACTGGTAAGTTGCAAGGTTTGTCTCAGACTGATCATCATCAAGATTCAGGAGTAAAATGGCCCCAAGCACAGGCGACTATTTATATTGATCCTCAAATGGATGCAACATTCCAAAGGGCCTACGCTGAGGCTATTGCCAGTTGGAATCAGACCGGTGCTTTTAATTTTGTACTTGTGACAGAACCTGACCAAGCAACTATTTTTGCGACTGAAATGAATGATGGTTCCACATCTGTTGCTGGTGAGGCGGAGAGCCAGACAAATCTCCTAACCAAACAATTTACTTCAGTAACAGTTCGTTTGAATCATTATTATCTATCTAATCCAAACTATGGCTATACCTATGATCGTATCTTGCATACAGCAGAGCATGAGTTAGGACATGCCATTGGGCTGGAGCATACTAATGAAGTGTCAGTCATGCAGCCAGCAGGTTCTTATTATGGTATTCAGGCTCTAGACGTTCAAGCAGTTCAAGAACTTTATGAGTCTGGAGAATAAGTGATTTTCAACGAAAAATAGAGCTCCTTGATGTAAGCAATGAAGGGGGCTTTTTGCTATAATGGAACTATGAATAACTTGATTAAATCAAAACTAGAGCTCTTGCCGACCAGCCCTGGTTGTTACATTCACAAAGATAAAAATGGTACGATTATCTATGTAGGAAAGGCCAAAAATCTACGTAATCGTGTACGGTCTTATTTCCGTGGAAGTCATGATACCAAGACAGAAGCCTTGGTGTCGGAGATTGTAGATTTTGAGTTTATTGTCACGGAGTCTAATATTGAAGCCCTCCTTTTGGAGATTAACCTGATTAAGGAAAACAAGCCCAAGTACAATATTATGCTCAAGGACGATAAGTCCTATCCTTTCATCAAAATTACCAATGAACGCTATCCTCGACTGATTATTACTCGTCAGGTCAAAAAAGACGGAGGACTCTATTTTGGTCCCTATCCGGATGTGGGGGCAGCTAATGAAATCAAGCGACTTCTGGATCGGATTTTTCCTTTTCGTAAATGTACCAATCCACCATCAAAGGTCTGTTTTTATTACCATATTGGCCAGTGCGTGGCTCACACCATCTGTAAGAAAGACGAGGCTTATTTTAAAGCCATGGCCCAAGAAGTCTCTGATTTTCTAAAGGGTCAGGATGATAAAATCATCAATGACCTCAAGGAAAAGATGAATGTGGCAGCTCAGAGTATGGAATTTGAACGTGCAGCTGAATATCGAGATCTGATTCAGGCCATTGGAACCCTTCGGACCAAGCAACGAGTTATGGCCAAGGATCTCCAAAATCGCGATGTCTTTGGCTATTATGTAGATAAGGGTTGGATGTGCGTTCAGGTATTCTTTGTCCGTCAAGGTAAGCTCATTGAGCGTGATGTCAACCTTTTTCCTTACTACAATGATCCAGATGAAGATTTCCTGACCTATGTTGGACAGTTTTATCAAGAAAAATCACACTTGGTTCCTAATGAGATTCTGATTCCTCAGGATATTGACGAAGAGGCCGTCAAGGCTTTGGTGGATACCAAGGTTCTCAAACCCCAACGTGGTGAGAAGAAGCAACTGGTTAATCTCGCTATCAAAAATGCGCGTGTAAGCTTGGAGCAGAAATTTAACTTGCTAGAAAAATCAGTTGAGAAGACTCAAGGGGCCATTGAAAACTTGGGACGACTTTTACAAATTCCAACCCCAGTCCGTATCGAGTCCTTTGATAACTCCAATATTATGGGGACTAGTCCTGTCTCTGCCATGGTTGTTTTTGTTAACGGGAAACCGAGCAAGAAGGATTACCGCAAGTATAAGATTAAGACAGTTGTGGGGCCAGATGACTATGCAAGTATGCGAGAGGTTATTCGTAGACGATATGGACGGGTCCAGCGTGACGGTTTGACACCACCAGATCTAATCGTCATCGATGGTGGTCAAGGACAGGTTAATATTGCTAAGCAGGTTATTCAAGAAGAGTTAGGGTTAGATATTCCAATCGCGGGTCTGCAAAAAAATGATAAGCACCAAACCCATGAATTGCTTTTTGGAGATCCGCTTGAGGTGGTAGAGCTGTCTAGGAATTCGCAAGAATTTTTCCTCCTACAGCGAATCCAAGATGAGGTCCATCGCTTTGCCATCACCTTCCACCGTCAACTGCGCTCTAAAAATTCCTTCTCCTCTCAATTGGATGGAATTGAAGGTCTGGGTCCAAAACGCAAGCAGAATTTAATGAAATATTTTAAATCTCTGACTAAAATCAAGGAAGCCAGCGTGGATGAGATTGTCGCAGTTGGTATACCAAGAGCAGTCGCAGAGGCTGTTCGCCAACACTTGAATCCTCAAGAGCGTGTAGAACTAGCTCAGGTAGCAGAATCGCCTGCTGAATACAAGTGATAAAGTAGTAAGGAAAGGTTTTTGCTTTAGCGAGTGCAAGCTAGTCAGAATTGTGGTAAAATAGATAAGATATGACTAAAGAATTTCATCATGTAACGGTCATGCTCCATGAAACCATTGATATGCTTGATGTAAAACCTGACGGTATTTACGTTGATGCGACCTTGGGTGGAGCAGGCCATAGCGAGTATTTATTAAGTAAATTAAGTGAAAAGGGGCATCTCTATGCCTTTGATCAGGACCAGAATGCCATTGACAACGCCCAAAAACGTCTGGCGCCTTATATCGAAAAAGGAATGGTTACCTTCATCAAGGACAACTTCCGTCATTTGCAGGTACGTTTGCAGGAAGCAGGTGTAGAAGAAATTGATGGCATTTGTTATGATTTGGGAGTTTCGAGCCCGCAATTGGATCAGCGTGAACGAGGTTTTTCTTATAAAAAAGATGCGCCACTGGACATGCGGATGAACCAGGAGGCTAGTTTGACAGCTTATGAGGTTGTCAATCACTATGACTATCATGACTTGGTTCGTATTTTCTTCAAGTATGGCGAGGACAAATTCTCCAAACAGATCGCTCGGAAGATTGAACAGGCGCGTGAGCTGAAGCCGATTGAGACCACGACAGAATTGGCCGAGATTATCAAGTCTGCTAAGCCTGCCAAGGAACTCAAGAAAAAAGGTCATCCGGCCAAGCAGATTTTCCAAGCCATCCGTATTGAGGTTAATGATGAATTAGGAGCTGCAGATGAGTCCATCCAACAAGCTATGGAATTACTAGCAGTGGACGGAAGAATCTCAGTCATTACCTTTCATTCACTGGAAGATCGCTTGACCAAGCAATTGTTCAAGGAAGCTTCAACAGTGGAAGTGCCAAAAGGCTTGCCTTTCATCCCAGATGATCTTAAGCCCAAGATGGAATTAGTCTCTCGCAAACCGATTCTACCAAGCAAGGAGGAGTTGGAGGCCAATAATCGTTCCCACTCAGCCAAGTTACGAGTAGCTCGAAAAATTCATAAGTAAGGGGATAAAATGGTAGAAAAAAGAGAAACAACGAGCCAATTACTGCAAGCTCGTATCAAGAGATTTTCACGTGTTGAGAAGGCCTTTTACCTTTCGATTGCCATTACAGCCCTTGTCTTAGCCATCAGTGTGGTCTATATGCAAACCAAGCTCCTACAAGTTCAAAGTGATTTGACAACTGTCAACAGACAGATTGAGGAGAAAAAGACGGAGCTGGACGACGCTAAGCAAGAAGTCAATGAATTGATTCGCTCAGAACGTCTGGCGGGTGTCGCGGATTCGCAAGACTTGCAATTAAACAATGGAAATATCCGATCGGCGGAGTAATATATGAAAACATGGAAAGAAAAAATAGTACACTTTGCCATTAAGAATCGCAGAACTCCTCTAGAAAACCGCAGACGAGTTGGAAAAAGCCTTAGTCTCTTGGCTGTCATTCTCTTTGCTGTTTTTTTGGTTAACTTTGCGGTGATTATTGGTACGGGAAAGAAGTTTGGTGTTGACCTGGTCAAAGAAGCTTATAAGGTTCATCAAACAACTCGAACAGTCCCTGCTAAGAGGGGAACCATTTATGATCGTAATGGAACTCCGATTGCAGAAGATGCAACCTCCTACAATGTTTATGCGGTCATTGATAAGGATTATAAGTCTGCGAATGGAGATATTCTATATGTTGAGGAATCTCAGTACAATAAGGTAGCCGAAATTTTCCATAAGTATTTGGATATGGAGGAGACCTACGTCAAAGATCAACTCTCTCAACCCAATCTCAAACAGGTTTCCTTTGGTACTAAAGGAAATGGGATTACCTACGCAAATATGATGTCCATAAAAAAGGATCTAGAAGCTGCCAAGGTTGAGGGAGTGGATTTTACCACAAGCCCCAATCGAAGTTATCCAAATGGGAAATTTGCTTCATCCTTCATTGGTCTAGCCCAGCTTCATGAAAATGAAGATGGTTCAAAGAGCCTTATTGGAACATCTGGTATTGAAAGCTCCTTGAATAGATTGTTAGCAGGGACAGATGGTATTATTACCTATGAAAAGGATCGTTTGGGGGATATCGTTCCAGGTACGGAACAAGTCACTCAACAAACCGTAGATGGAAAAGATGTCTACACGACAATATCTAGTCCTTTGCAATCCTTTATGGAAAGCCAAATGGATGCCTTCCAGGAAAAAGTGAAAGGCAAGTATATGACTGCGACCTTGGTTAGCGCCAAGACAGGAGAAATTCTGGCCACGACTCAAAGGCCGACCTTTGATGCTGATACCAAAGAAGGGATTACAGAGGACTTTGTCTGGCGTGATATCCTTTACCAAAGTAACTATGAACCAGGTTCAACCATGAAGGTCATGACCTTAGCAGCAGCTATAGATAACAATACCTTCCCTGGAGGAGAATATTTCAACAGTAGTGAACTGAAGGTGGCGGATGCTACCATCAAAGACTGGGATGTCAATGAAGGTCTGACTAGTGGTGGAATGATGACCTTCTCGCAAGGTTTTGCTCACTCTAGTAACATCGGTATGACTCTCCTTGAGCAGAAAATGGGTGATGCTACTTGGTTAGACTATCTCAATCGTTTCAAATTTGGAGTTCCGACTCGGTTTGGGATGAGTGAAGAGTATGCTGGTCAACTCCCTGAAGATAATATCGTTAATATTGCCATGAGTTCCTTTGGTCAAGGGATTTCTGTTACGCAAACCCAGATGCTTCGTGCCTTTACGGCTATTGCCAATGATGGGGTTATGTTGGAGCCTAAATTTATCAGTGCCCTTTATGATCCAAATGATCAAACAGTACGTAAGTCACAAAAGGAAGTTGTGGGAAATCCTGTGTCCAAGGAAGCAGCTAGCCTGACTCGAGATCACATGGTGATGGTTGGTACAGATCCTACCTATGGTACAATGTACAATCATAGTACAGGAAAAGGGACAATCAACGTTCCTGGCTATAATGTGGCATTGAAATCAGGGACTGCCCAGATTGCGGATGAACAAAATGGAGGATATCTAAAAGGTTCAACCAACTATATTTTCTCAGTTGTCTCTATGCACCCAGCTGAAAATCCAGATTTCATCCTCTATGTGACCGTTCAACAGCCAGAACATTACTCAGGAATACAGTTAGGAGAATTTGCCAACCCTATTCTGGAAAGAGCTTCAGCAATGAAAGATACACTCAATCTTCAATCAACAGCTAAAAGCTTGGATCAGGTAACATCTACAACTAGTTATTCCATGCCAGAAATGAAGGATTATAGCCCTGGAGATCTAGCTGAGGAACTCCGTCGTAACCTTGTACAACCAATTGTTATCGGTTCGGGAACAAAAATCAAAGAAAGCTCTGTAGCAGAAGGAACCAATCTAGACGCCAATCAGCAAATCTTACTCCTTTCAGATAAGGTAGAAGAGATGCCTGACTTATATGGCTGGTCTAAGAAAAATGTTGAAACCTTTGCCAAATGGCTGAATATCCAAGTTGAGTTTGAAGGCACAGGAGAAACTGTTAAAAAGCAAAGTGTTCGTGCCAATACAGCTTTAAAAGATTTACAGAAAATAAAAATAACATTAGGAGATTAGAATGCTTATTTCTATCTTTGCTGGAGTGATTGCCTTTATTCTAACAGTCATAGGAATTCCAGCCTTTATCCGTTTTTACCATAAAGCACAGATTACCGGTCAACAGATGCATGAAGATGTCAAACAACACCAAGCAAAAGCCGGGACACCAACAATGGGAGGACTCGTCTTTCTCCTAGCAGGAGTTTTAGTTAGTCTGGTCCTTGCTCTCGTGACTAATCAATTAACCAATAATGTCGGAATGATCCTCTTTATCCTGGTCTTATATGGTTTGGTCGGTTTCTTGGACGATTTCCTCAAGGTTTTCCGAAAAATCAATGAAGGACTTAATCCTAAACAGAAGCTCTTGCTTCAGTTGGTCGGAGGAGTTATCTTCTATTTCTTCTATGAAAGAGGTGGAGATATCTTAAATGTATTTGGTTATCCCTTGCATTTAAGTGTTCTTTACATTCTCTTTGCCCTCTTTTGGTTAGTTGGTTTCTCAAATGCAGTTAACCTGACTGATGGGATTGATGGTTTGGCAAGTATTTCGGTGGTGATTAGTCTATCTGCCTACGGAGTGATTGCTTATGTGCAAAACCAGTTAGATATTCTGTTAGTAATTTTAGCCATGATTGGTGGCTTACTTGGTTTCTTCGTCTTTAACCACAAGCCTGCTAAGGTATTTATGGGGGACGTAGGAAGTCTAGCACTTGGAGGAATGTTGGCTGCTATCTCAATGGCTCTTCACCAAGAGTGGACTCTTCTATTGATTGGTCTAGTGTATGTCTTTGAAACAACATCTGTCATGATGCAGGTCGGCTATTTTAAACTGAGTGGAGGTAAGCGTATCTTCCGGATGACACCTGTTCATCACCATTTTGAACTGGGTGGTTTTTCTGGAAAAGGGCAAGCCTGGAGTGAATGGAAGGTCGACTTCTTCTTCTGGGGAGTGGGCTTGCTCGCTAGTCTCTTGACTTTAGCTTTCATATATTTGTTCTAAAAAGAGAATGTGGAATCATCAGGTAGAGAAGGATTAAGTTCCTTCTCTTTTTTATTTCCATCAGTTTATTGCATCCCCTTCTCAAAAATAGGTAAATTTATGGTAAAATGGAGATAGAGAGTTGAAATAATGAGTTATTTTAAAAAGTATACATTTGATAAATCTAAGTTTAAGTTAGGAATGCGAACATTTAAAACAGGAATCGCTGTTTTTTTAGTTCTCATGATTTTTGGTTTTTTTGGTTGGAAAGGACTTCAGATTGGAGCTCTTACTGCAGTTTTTAGTTTAAGAGAAGACTTTGATAAGAGTGTCCACTTTGGGACATCACGTATTCTCGGAAATAGTATCGGTGGTTTTTATGCCCTGATTTTCTTTCTCTTAAATAATCTTTTTCACGGCGCCTTCTGGGTAACCCTCCTTGTTGTTCCAATTTGCACCATGTTAACCATTATGACAAATGTTGCTATGAACAATAAAGCAGGTGTTATCGGTGGAGTTGCGGCTATGTTGATTATTACCTTATCAATTCCAAATGGTGAGACAGTTTTGTACGTATTTGCCCGAGTTTTTGAAACATTTATGGGTGTTTTTGTAGCAATTCTTGTAAATTACGATATTGATCGTTTACGGAGCATTTTACTGAAAAAAACAAAATAATGTCACAAGATATAACATTATTGATTGACGATTGAATTTTTTTAGACTATAATAGACAGAAAGAAGGAAGTGTACATGAAGGAAAAAGAATTTCGTCGCAATATGGCAGTTTTCCCTATTGGCAGTGTTATGAAACTGACCGATCTTTCGGCGCGCCAAATTCGTTACTATGAAGACCAGGAATTGATTAAGCCTGATCGTAACGAGGGCAATCGCCGTATGTATTCTTTGAATGACATGGATCGATTGCTTGAGATTAAAGATTATATCTCTGAAGGTCTTAACATTGCTGCCATCAAGAAAAAATATGCTGAACGTGAGGCGAAGTCTAAGAAACCAGTGAGTCAAACTGAAGTGCGTAGAGCGCTTCGGAATGAAGTTCTCCAGCAAAGTCGCTTCGCTTCTCAACAATCACCTTTTGGTCGCGGTTAGGCAACCGCAAGTCGTCATATATAAGGAGAAAAACCATGCCAATCACAGCTGCAGATATTCGTCGTGAAGTTAAGGAAAAAAATGTAACCTTTATCCGTCTCATGTTTTCAGATATTTTGGGAACTATGAAAAACGTCGAAATTCCTGCTACAGATGAACAACTAGACAAGGTCTTGTCAAACAAGGCTATGTTTGATGGATCTTCTATTGAAGGGTTTGTTCGTATCAACGAATCAGATATGTACCTCTACCCTGACTTGGACACTTGGACAGTCTTTCCTTGGGGAGATGAGAACGGTAGTGTCGCAGGATTGATCTGTGATGTCTATACAACAGAAGGGGAACCATTTGCTGGAGATCCTCGTGGAAACCTCAAACGTGCTCTTCGCCACATGGAAGAAGTTGGATTCAAGTCTTTCAACCTTGGACCAGAACCAGAATTCTTCCTATTTAAACTGGATGAGAATGGTGATCCAACTCTTGAGGTAAATGACAAGGGTGGTTACTTTGATTTGGCGCCTACAGACCTTGCCGATAACACTCGTCGTGAGATTGTTAACGTCTTGACCAAAATGGGATTTGAAGTTGAAGCAAGTCACCACGAAGTTGCTGTAGGTCAACATGAGATTGACTTTAAGTACGATGAAGTTCTTCGTGCTTGTGATAAGATTCAAATCTTTAAACTCGTTGTAAAAACAATTGCGCGTAAACATGGTCTCTATGCAACCTTTATGGCTAAACCAAAATTTGGTATCGCTGGTTCAGGTATGCACTGCAATATGTCTTTGTTTGATGCTGAAGGAAACAATGCCTTCTTTGATCCAAATGATCCAAAAGGAATGCAATTGTCAGAAACTGCTTACTACTTCCTTGGTGGTTTGATCAAACATGCCTACAACTATACAGCTATCATGAACCCAACCGTTAACTCATACAAACGTTTGGTGCCAGGCTACGAAGCACCTGTTTACATCGCTTGGGCTGGCCGTAACCGTTCACCACTTGTCCGCGTACCAGCATCACGCGGAATGGGAACACGTTTGGAGTTGCGCTCAGTGGATCCAATGGCAAACCCTTATATTGCTATGGCTGTTCTTTTGGAAGTCGGTTTGAATGGTATTGAAAACAAAATTGAAGCACCAGCACCAATCGAAGAAAACATCTATATCATGACTGCAGAAGAGCGTAAAGAAGCTGGCATTACTGACCTTCCATCAACTCTTCACAACGCTTTGAAGGCTTTAACAGAAGACGAAGTCGTTAAAGCTGCCCTTGGTGAACATATCTACACTAGCTTCCTTGAAGCTAAACGCATCGAGTGGGCGAGCTATGCAACCTTTGTCTCACAATGGGAAATTGACAACTACCTAGATCTTTACTAATAACAAATAAGAAGATTGTCCGTGAGGGCAATCTTTTTTTCTTGCAATTTATATCGAGGTGTGATATATTTTGTATAACGAAGTGCGATATATCGAACTGAATAGGAGGTCTTGTTAAATGGGATTAACAGATAAGATTAGACGGGTCTACCTTCCCATGACTGAAACAGGTTTTTATATTCTGTTCTGTCTGCAAAAGGAGAACCATGGTTATGGTATTACACAAAAGGTCAAAGAATTAACAGATTCACAGGTTTCCATTAGTCCTGGAACTATGTATGGAACCCTGTCAAAGATGGAAAAGGATGGTTTGATTTCCTTTGTCCGAGAAGAGGACAAACGAAAAATCTATCAGATAACAGACTTGGGCAGAAAAGTTTTAGAAATTGAGTTGAAACGTATTGAACGGCTCTACAGAAACAGTCGGGAGGAGCTTTGATGGAAAAGAAAGTTGTTTATAGGATTTGTACCATTGCGGATTATGATAGAGAGGCTCTCTATCTTAGAGAAATGCATGCGCAGGGCTGGAAACTTAAGGAAGTAAGTTATTCTAACTTAGTAGTTGCGGTTAAGTATACATTTGAAAAGTGCCAACCGGAGCAGGTGGTTTATCAGTTGGACTTTTATCCTATGAAAAAATCAGAGAGAGCTTCCTATTTACAACTGTTTAAAGATTGTGGCTGGGAGCATATTACAGACTTTAATGGTTTTTCCTACTTTAGAAAGCTTTATTCTGGAGTTGAGTCGGATGCCGAGTTTGAAATTTATAATGATGCGACCGGGAAGTTAGCAATGGTCAAGCGCATTTTAATAATGCGGATGCTTCCTATTTTGCTTCTCTTTTCAGCGCTACTACCGGTTTTCTCAAAGTCACTCAGTGGAAGAGGTTATTTCAGTTGGGGAATGTTTCTGATTATTAGCATAGACTGTACTTTATTGATCGTTTTTGCGATTCAGATTTCTTATATTTTTTGGAGATTGTTTCAAAAGTGGAAAGAATTATCCGATAAATAAGACCATGCATGTTTTCTAATTTGGAGGTCAGACAATGAATAGCAAAGTACAATTTCGAATGTTTACCATTTTTGATTTGGATAAGGTAGAAGATTATTTGCATGAGATGCATTTGAAAGGTTGGAAATTTAAATCGAATCGTTTTGGCTTTTTCTATTTTGAGCAATGCCAACCAGATGATGTGGTTTACTGTGTATGGAATGCTAGCTACCTTAGAAAAAATGAGCTAGATTTACAAAGTATTAAGGATAGAGGATGGGAATTTGTAGAAAATTGTTCTTATTCTGTGTTTCGGAAGGCAACTGATGATTTAGTTCCAAACGATCAAATTTTTATGAACAATCGTCTTAGATGGGATGGTGTGAAATCTGGACTTCGTACATCTACAGTTTCTATCTCTGGTGGTCTTGTTGTTTGTATGAGTCTGTTTCGCGAAAGTCTCTCTCAGTCTTTTTTCGTTATTTTTGCCCTATATGCTCTCATTATTTCTTATCTAATCTATAGTTTTTACAGACTTAGACGGAAATATCTGGTTGATTGACATTAGTTTCTAGGTCCTTAGACCGATTTTTAGCACTCTTGGCAAAAGAGTGCTAATTTTTTGAGTTTTTGTCTTGACATTCTTTTCTAAGGGTGTATAATAGAATCATAAGTTAGCACTTGGATGTATTGAGTGCTAAAACGATCTATCAGAGAGGAGTAGCGAGATGGTTACAGAACGTCAGCAGAATATTTTAAATCTGATCATTGACATCTTTACCAAAACGCACGAACCTGTTGGATCCAAAGCCTTGCAAGAGTCTATCAACTCAAGTAGTGCTACCATTCGAAATGATATGGCAGCCCTAGAAAAGCAAGGTTTGCTTGAAAAGGCACATACTTCCAGTGGTCGAATGCCGAGTGTGGCTGGTTTTCAATACTATGTCAAGCACTCCCTATCCTTTGACCGTTTAGCTGAGAATCAAGTTTATGAGATTGTAAAAGCCTTTGATCAGGAATTCTTCAAGCTTGAGGATATTCTTCAAGAGGCAACGAAAATCTTGACAGACTTGAGTGGTTGTACGGTTGTAGCGCTGGATGTAGAACCAAGTAGGCAGAAGCTAACAGCTTTTGATATTGTTGTCCTCGGACAACATACAGCTCTGGCAGTTTTTACGCTTGATGAGTCTAGAACAGTTACCAGTCAGTTTTTGATTCCGAGAAATTTCTTGCAGGAGGATTTAAATCGCCTCAAGACCATGATTCAAGAGCGTTTTCTGGATCAAACTGTTTTGGATATTCACTACAAGATTCGGACAGAGATTCCGCAAATTATCCAACGTTACTTTACAACAACGGATAACGTCATGGACCTCGTTGAACATATCTTCAAAGAAATGTTCAATGAAAATATCGTGGTTTCTGGCAAAGTCAATCTTCTGAATTTCGCAAATCTAGTAGCTTATCAGTTTTTTGATCAGCCACAAAAAGTAGCTTTAGAAATTCGAGAGAATTTGATTGGAGACCAGATGCAGAGTGTCCGAGTTGCGGATAGTCAAGAATCTTGTCTTGCTGACTTGGCAGTGATTAGTAGTAAGTTCCTGATTCCTTATCGTGGATTTGGAATTCTTGCGATTATAGGTCCGGTTAATCTGGATTATCAACAATTGGTTAATCAACTTAATGTTGTCAATCGAGTTTTGACTATGAAGTTGACGGATTTTTACCGCTATCTCAGCAGTAATCACTATGAAGTGAATTAATACTCTTCAAAAATCAAATTCAAACCACGTCAACGTCGCCTTGCCGTACTCAAGTACAGCCTGCGGCTAGTTTCCTAGTTTGCTCTTTGATTTTTATTGAGTATAGGATTGAAATCATTAAAGGAGGCGAAAATGGCCCAAGATATTAAAAATGAAGAAGTAAAAGAAGAGGAAGTTGTGGAAACAGCTGAAGAAACAACTCCTGAGAAGTCTGAATTGGACTTGGCAAATGAACGTGCCGAAGAATTTGAAAACAAATATCTTCGAGCTCATGCAGAAATGCAAAACATTCAGCGCCGTGCCAATGAAGAACGTCAACTATTGCAACGCTATCGCAGCCAAGATTTGGCGAAAGCAATCTTGCCATCGCTTGATAACCTTGAACGCGCTCTTGCTGTTGAAGGGTTGACAGATGATGTGAAGAAGGGCTTGGAAATGGTCCAAGAAAGTTTGGTACATGCTCTGAAAGAAGAAGGAATTGAAGAAATTCCAGCGGATGGTGAATTTGACCATAACTACCACATGGCCATTCAAACAGTTCCAGCAGATGACGAACATCCAGCAGACACCATCGCACAAGTCTTCCAAAAAGGATACAAACTCCATGACCGCATCTTACGCCCAGCCATGGTAGTTGTCTATAACTAGGCAATAAGTCAGAAATCTGTGGTTCCGACTCCTCGTGTCGTAACATAAAAGAAAACTTGTCCGAAATGACACTAAACTATGAAAGAAAGATAAGAAACGGTTCGGCTTTACCAATAGTGAGCGTAGCGAACCAAAGGCGATACTCTTCGCCGCGGCGCTATTTGCGCAAACTTTGAGACCTTAGGCTCAAAGTTTAGTCAAATAGATTAACGAAGTTAAGCCCTGACGGCGCCGCCACCTAAGATGAGTATCAAAAAGAAAAATAGAATATAAAATTTAAGGAGAAAAACATATGTCTAAAATTATCGGTATTGACTTAGGTACAACAAACTCAGCAGTAGCAGTTCTTGAAGGAACTGAATCAAAAATCATCGCAAACCCAGAAGGGAACCGCACAACTCCATCTGTTGTGTCATTCAAAAACGGTGAAATCATCGTTGGTGACGCTGCAAAACGTCAAGCGGTAACAAATCCAGATACAGTTATCTCTATCAAATCTAAGATGGGTACTTCTGAAAAAGTTTCTGCTAACGGTAAAGAATACACTCCACAAGAAATCTCAGCTATGATCCTTCAATACTTGAAAGGTTATGCTGAAGAATACCTTGGTGAAAAAGTAACTAAGGCTGTTATCACAGTTCCAGCTTACTTTAACGATGCTCAACGTCAAGCGACTAAAGATGCTGGTAAAATTGCTGGTCTTGAAGTAGAACGTATCGTCAACGAACCAACAGCAGCAGCTCTTGCTTATGGTTTGGACAAGACTGACAAAGAAGAAAAAATCTTGGTATTCGACCTTGGTGGTGGTACATTTGACGTATCTATCCTTGAATTGGGAGATGGTGTCTTTGACGTATTGGCAACTGCAGGGGATAACAAACTCGGTGGTGACGACTTTGACCAGAAAATCATCGACCATATGGTTGCAGAATTCAAGAAAGAAAATGGTATCGACTTGTCAACAGACAAGATGGCTCTTCAACGTTTGAAAGACGCAGCTGAAAAGGCTAAGAAGGACCTTTCTGGTGTAACTTCAACTCAAATCAGCTTGCCATTTATCACTGCTGGTGAGGCTGGACCTCTTCACTTGGAAATGACTTTGACTCGTGCGAAATTTGACGATTTGACTCGTGACCTTGTAGAACGTACAAAAGTTCCAGTTCGCCAAGCTCTTTCAGATGCAGGTTTGAGTTTGTCAGAAATCGACGAAGTCATCCTTGTTGGTGGTTCAACTCGTATCCCAGCCGTTGTAGAAGCTGTTAAGGCTGAAACTGGTAAAGAACCAAACAAATCAGTAAACCCTGATGAAGTTGTGGCTATGGGTGCTGCGATTCAAGGTGGTGTGATTACTGGTGATGTCAAAGACGTTGTCCTTCTTGACGTAACACCATTGTCACTTGGTATCGAAACAATGGGTGGTGTCTTCACAAAACTCATCGACCGTAACACAACTATTCCAACATCTAAATCACAAGTCTTCTCAACAGCAGCAGACAATCAACCAGCCGTTGATATTCACGTTCTTCAAGGGGAACGCCCAATGGCAGCAGATAACAAGACTCTTGGACGTTTCCAATTGACAGATATCCCAGCTGCACCTCGTGGTATTCCACAAATCGAAGTAACATTTGACATCGATAAGAACGGTATCGTATCTGTTAAGGCTAAAGATCTTGGAACTCAAAAAGAACAAACTATTGTGATCCAATCGAACTCAGGTTTGACTGACGAAGAAATCGACCGCATGATGAAAGATGCAGAAGCTAACGCTGAAGCAGATAAGAAACGTAAGGAAGAAGTTGACCTTCGTAACGAAGTAGACCAAGCTATCTTTGCGACTGAAAAGACAATCAAGGAAACTGAAGGCAAAGGCTTCGATGCAGAACGTGACGCTGCTCAAGCTGCACTTGATGATCTTAAGAAGGCCCAAGAAGACAACAACTTGGACGACATGAAAGCGAAATTGGAAGCTCTCAACGAAAAAGCTCAAGCTTTGGCAGTCAAACTCTACGAACAAGCCGCAGCAGCGCAACAAGCTCAAGCAGGAGCAGAAGGCGCACAAGCAACAGGAAACGCAGGCGATGACGTCGTAGACGGAGAGTTTACTGAAAAGTAAAAAGATTTATTAAGTTATAGATTTAATTTCCCTGGTTATTAGATAGTTATACTTTAAAGGAGAATGATATGGCTACTAAAGAAGAAAGAGAGTATCTTTCGCAATTCGTAGATATCGCGAGTTGTCATTTGAATGATAGTGATGTAGATTGGTTAATGCGTTTTATTAATTCGGTAGGGAATAGACATACTGAAGAAGGTAGCTTTGATAGCTGGAGTTCGGATGGTAGATATACTAGGAATTGGGTTAAAGAATACATAATTGAAAGTGATTATTCATTAACAAGTAATTATAGTTACCAAGATGATGATGGCGCGAGTGGAAGTTACTCAGAAAATATAACTAATGCTCGAGATATTATCAATATAATTAGGGAGTATCCGAATTTGTTATAAGAAATCCAGAGGTTGCAACCCAGCCTCTGTTTTTCGGTAAAATAGAGGATGTTGCGTATGAAAAAAGTACTTTGTATCATTTATCCTAATTTTTCTCTTTATGAGATAACCACTTTAACAAGTACTTTAGCTTTATCTTTTGGTGTAACAATTGATTATGCAGCTTCAGAATATTCGATAGTTATATCTGAGGATGGCTTACCCTGTCAACCGACTAAAACATTGGAGCAAATCCGTATAGAAGAGTATTCTTGTGTGATTTTGCCAGGAATGGTAAATATAGGTCCTGCTCTACAAGATGAGAGATTGATCTCGTTTTTGAGAAGTCTTAATGAGCAAGATATACTAATTGCAGCCATTTCTTCAGCCCCCCTTTTATTAGCCAAAGCAGGCTTGTTGAAGGACACGAAATTTACAGGTGGAATTTGGCAAAACTTCTTTGACTATTTTGAATTTCTTCCTCGTGAGAATTTCCAACCGAAAGTTCTTGTGCAAGATAAACAGATCATTACGGCTATAGGATTCGCACATCAAGAGTTTGCAAGGAAAGTGATTCTAAGTCTAGGGTTGGCAGAGAATACGGACAACTATTTTAAAGAACAGAACGAATATTCAGAAGAGGATTTGTTATTTACTCTATCAGATGAAGAGTTTGATCAAGTGAAGCGAAGTATAGAAAACACCCTCTAAAGATTTACATAAAAATTATAGAAAGGAACAAAGAGCGTTTGGGGAATTGTAGCCGAGCTCTGAAGTTTCTTACTCAATATAAAAGAAAGGAATTGAACCCGACCTACATCGAGGTTTGATTCACAACATCAATAGAAAGGAACAAAGGTGTTCGCAACTGAACACGGGCTACGGACTGTGCCAAAAAGATAGTTTTTTCTAGGACGTGATCGTTCGTCGTCAAAACTCCTATTTTGGCTGTGTCCGTTTAACGCCCTTTGTATCTTGAATTATGAACAATACTGAATTTTACGACCGTTTGGGCGTTTCGAAAAATGCATCTCAAGATGAGATCAAGAGGGCCTATCGGAAATTATCTAAAAAATATCACCCAGATATCAACAAGGATCCTGGTGCTGAGGACAAGTACAAGGAAGTTCAAGAAGCTTATGAAACTTTGAGCGATGAACAGAAACGTGCTGCCTATGACCAATATGGTGCGGCTGGAGCCAACGGTGGCTTTGGTGGTGCTGGCGGTTTCGGTGGCTTTGATGGAGCAGGTGGCTTTGGCGGATTTGAAGATATCTTCTCAAGCTTCTTTGGTGGTGGCGGTGCATCACGTAATCCAAACGCCCCTCGTCAAGGTGACGACCTCCAGTATCGCGTTCATTTGACTTTTGAAGAAGCTATTTTTGGTACAGAAAAGGAAGTCAAATACAATCGTGAAGCAAGCTGTCGTACTTGTAATGGGTCTGGTGCTAAACCTGGAACAAGTCCAGTTACTTGTGGACGCTGTCATGGTTCAGGTGTGATCAATGTTGATACCCAAACACCTCTTGGTATGATGCGTCGCCAAGTAACCTGTGATGTCTGTCATGGCCGTGGTCAAGAAATTAAAGATCCATGTACAACCTGTCATGGAACTGGTCATGAAAAACAAGCCCATAGCGTGCACGTAAAAATCCCTGCTGGTGTGGAAACAGGTCAACAAATCCGCCTAGCTGGTCAAGGTGAAGCCGGCTTTAATGGTGGTCCTTATGGTGACTTGTACGTGGTGGTTTCAGTTGAAACTAGTGATAAGTTTGAACGTGAAGGAACTACTATCTTCTACAATTTGAACCTCAATTTTGTTCAAGCAGCACTTGGTGATACAGTAGATATCCCTACAGTTCATGGTGATGTAGAATTAGTCATTCCAGAAGGAACTCAGACTGGTAAACGATTCCGCCTACGTGGTAAAGGTGCGCCTAGCCTTCGTGGTGGTGCCATTGGTGACCAATACGTGACTGTTAATGTCGTGACTCCAACAGGCTTGAACGAACGACAAAAAGCAGCCTTGAAAGAATTCGCAGCTGCAGGTGATCTAAAAGTCAATCCAAAGAAAAAAGGCTTCTTTGACCATATTAAGGATGCCTTTGAAGGAGAATAGAGCATAAAGTAAAAAGAGCCCGAGGGCTCTTCAGATTGAAGACAAAGTCCTTAGAACTCAAGTTTCTAAGGGCTTTTCTTTTTGTAAAGTCGTATAATAGAGGTAAGAAGAGTTGTGAGGTAATCCCTATGTTTCACAAAGAAAAACCTGATTATAATCGTAAGCAATATGGTTTCTATACAATAGACGAATTGGTCCCTAAAGATCACTTTCTTCGACAAGTTGATTCAAAGGTTGATTTTGGCTTTATCTATGATTTGGTAGAAGATACCTATAGTCCAGATAATGGTCGGCCTAGTCTTGATCCCGTCATGTTAGTCAAAATTCCTTTAATCAAATGTTTTTATGGTATCCGTTCTATGCGTCAAACCATGAAAGAGATTGAAGTAAACGTAGCCTATCGTTGGTTTCTCGGACTAACTTTAGATGATAAGGTTCCTCATTTTACTACCTATGGGAAAAATTACAGTCGTCGTTTTCAAGATAAAGAACTCATTTCTGAGATTTTTTCCCAAGTTCTCAACCAAGCTTTGTATGCAGGTTTAATTGATCCTTCTGAAATATTTGTGGATGGTACCCATATCAAAGCGGCAGCTAATAGTCACAAGTACCGTAAGGAAATGGTAGATCAACAAGCTAAATTTATGAGTGAACAATTGGCAGTTGAGATTGATTTAGATCGGAAAAAACACGCAAAAAAGTCCTTAAAGCCCGCAAAAGAAAGTGAGGCTAAGGAAAAGAAAATCTCAACGACAGATCCCGAATGTGGTTGGTTTCACAAGGGCGAACACAAGGAAGTATTTGCCTATTCTGCCCAAGTTGCTTGCGATAAGCATGGTTGGGCCTTGGCTTATACGGTTGAAGCAGGAAATGTTCATGATAGCCAGGCTTTCCCTGCCCTATTTTCAAAGTTAGAACCTTTCTCTCCACGCTATATTATTGCGGATTCAGGCTACAAGACCCCAACTATTGCCCATTATTTGTTAGAGCGAAACATCATCCCTGTCTTTCCTTATACTCGTCCAAAGGGAGTAAAGGGGAACTTAAGACCTAGTAATTTTGTTTATGATGCAAGTCATGACTCTTATATTTGTCCAGAGAATCAAGTATTAAGCTATCGCACTACCACTCGAGAAGGCTACCGTGAGTATAAGAGTAATCCCAAAGTATGTGTTGCCTGTCCTTTATTATCCGTTTGTACCCAAAGCCAAAATCATCAAAAAGTAGTAACGAGACATGTCTGGAAAGATGCCCTTGAATTTTGTGAGGAGATTCGTCACCAAAGAGAAATGAAAGAGCTCTATAAGAAGCGCAAAGAAACAATTGAACGGCTCTTTGGGACGGCTAAGGAGTACCATAATTTGAGATACACTAGAGAGAAAGGAAAGTCCAAAATGGAGGATCAGGTTGGGCTTACTTTGGCGTGTTTAAATATTAAAAAACTGGTGAAATGGATAGGAAATATCCCTTTTTATTTTTCTCAAATTCAGATTTTGGTATAGATTAGTAGATGATGAGACAAACTATTTTTGAAAAGAGAAAAAGACAAACGCCAAAAATGACGTTTGTCTTCGTTCTGAAGAGCCCGAGGGCTCTTTTTTCGTGTAATATTTGGAAGTTTAGCATGGGAGAAATAATCTCTGGTTGGTCTGCTATTCAGATCTTTGAGTGAGTAAGCCAGCCTCATCCATGTCCTGGATGAGTTGCTTAAGTTCTGCTTCCTTGCCAGGCTTAACGGTGACGGTATCAATGCGCTTAATCGCCGAATTGTCCTGGATATCCACCAAGGTCAACGCTTTTTCATAGAATGCGATTCCCTTTTTCATGCTTTCTGGATCCCTCCAAGAGAGAATAAAGTAAGAAGGATTTGATTTCTTTCCGATTTCTTGGAAATACTTCCTGCTTTCCTCCTCTAAAAATTGGAATAAACCATGATTGAATAAGTTGTCTTCTACTGAATGGTAGGAAATATCTCCTGTGTTTAAGACATAGACTTTGAGTCGGTTTTTAGTGAGGTTTGGGCTTTCTTTTAGGACTGGGTGGCTATTGACGACATCATCTGAGAAAGTCACATAAAAATCTAAGCCCCCACCCTCGAATTGATAGCTTCCATTTGATTCTACTTTCTCAGGAGGCAGGTCAAGGGAGATAAAGATTTGTTTTAAGGCTTCATTTCCTTCTCGGATGTCACTTGGTGAGGCCTTGAAAAGATTGGCCAGTATTAGAAATGCCAGAGCTGCAAGAAGGCAGAGACCCCCACAAATAATCAGGATGATCCGCGTCAAAACTTTAAAAAACTGTTTCATTTTCATGCCCTCCCTGGTCTGTTAGGATCTGCTGACCCAAAATGGCTTTAAAGGGGAATAAGGAAAGTTGGAGATTTTCTTTACATTAGTTTTCTTCAGTTTTCTGCATTTCTTTTAGTACAGCAAGTCTAGTTTGAACATCTTTTTCCAGGACTTTAAACTTATAGGTCAAATCTTTTTGATATTCCTTGATGAGTTCTTTTTGTTGGTCGATAATTTGCAGGCTATCTTGGATAATATCCAAGTCATCCTTAATGGCTTCAACACGATCAGTAGTATCTAGAACTTCTTCAGTGATAGCTTGGCGATTCTTAATGAGGAGGTATGAACCGACTGCAGAGCCTGCAAAAAGTAGTAAATTTGATAGTTTCATAGTGACTCCTTAAGCGTTTTTGATTGTTTCAGCGACTTGAGCAAGTTTGTCGAAGTCTGGTTCATGTGCGATAAAGTCAATTTTTAGGTCGTCATCTGCACTATAGCGAGGAACAAGGTGAACATGGGTATGGAAAACCGTTTGTCCAGCAACTTCTTCACAGTTGGCGATGATATTCATGCCTTCAGCTTTGGTAGCTTTCATGACTTTTTGAGCAATCTTTGGTACTTGGGCGAAAAGTTGGCTGGCACTTGCAGCATCCATTTCTAAAAGATTGCGGTAGTGTTCTTTTGGTACGACCAAGGTGTGACCAGGTGTTACTTGTGAGATATCAAGGAAGGCAAGAACTTGATCATCTTCGTAAACCTTTGATGCGGGAATCTCTCCTGCGATAATTTTACAAAAAATGCAATCTGACATAAAATCTACCTCTACTGTATTGAATTTTGATATAATATAGCTACATTATACCAGATTTGGAGAAAATATGTTAGAAATTAAAAACCTGACTGGGGGCTATGTTCATGTTCCTGTCTTGAAAGATGTGTCCTTTACAGTTGAAAGTGGGCAGTTGGTCGGTTTGATCGGTCTAAATGGTGCTGGGAAATCGACGACCATCAATGAAATTATTGGACTTTTGACACCTTATAGTGGAGAAATAAACATCGACGGACTAACTTTAGGTGCCAATCCTCGAGAATATCGTCAGCAGATTGGTTACATTCCTGAAACTCCTAGTTTGTACGAAGAATTAACTCTCAGAGAACATATCGAGACGGTTGCCATGGCCTATGGTATTGAGCAAAACCTAGCTTTTGAACGTGTAGAACCTCTTTTAAAAATGTTCCGTTTGGATCAGAAGTTGGATTGGTTCCCTGTTCATTTTTCGAAAGGGATGAAGCAGAAGGTCATGATTATCTGTGCCTTTGTTGTGGATCCGAGTCTCTTTATCGTCGATGAACCTTTCCTTGGTCTTGATCCCCTGGCGATTTCGGACTTGATTCAGCTTTTGGACCTTGAAAAGAAAAAAGGCAAGTCTATCCTCATGAGTACCCACGTTCTTGACTCTGCTGAAAAAATGTGTGACTCTTTTGTCATTCTTCACAAAGGACAAGTGAGGGCTAAAGGGGATCTTGAAGAACTGAGACAAGCTTTTGCCATGTCTCAAGCAAGTCTCAATGATATCTATTTGGCTTTGACCAAAGAGGAGGACAGATGAAAGACTTGTTTCTAAAGCGAAAGCAGGATTTTCGTAAAGAGTGTGTCGGTTATCTGCGCTATGTACTCAATGACCACTTTGTCTTGTTTTTACTGGTTTTAGTAGGGTTTCTAGCCTATCAGTATAGTCAACTGCTCCAGCATTTTCCTGAAAATCATTGGCCTATCCTTTTGTTTGTGGGGATTGTCTCTATTTTACTCATGCTTTGGGGTGGAATCGCGACCTATGTGGAAGCTCCTGATAAGCTCTTTCTCTTAGTAGCTGAAGAAGAAGTGAGAGAACATATCCAAAAGCAAAGCCTAGTTTCCTTCATCTTTTGGGTTAGTGTACAGACTCTCTTTTTGCTTCTTTTTGCCCCTCTATTTTTAGTCATGGGCTTAGGCTTAGGAGTTTTTGGTGTTTATGTTCTTCTTTTGGGAGTCGTGAAATATTTCCTTTTTCAGAAAAAGACTGGCAAGTTTTTTAGTGCAAATCATCTGGACTGGGACTATGTGATTGCCCAAGAAAGTAAACGCAAGCAGTTCTTGCTTCGCTTCTTTGCCCTCTTTACCCAAGTCAAGGGAATTTCAAACAGCGTCAAGCGACGAGCTTATCTAGATTTTATCCTAAAAGCAGTTCAGAAGGTGCCGAGCAAGATTTGGCAGAACCTCTATCTTCGTTCTTATCTGCGAAATGGAGATCTCTTTGCCCTCAGTCTTCGCCTCCTCTTCCTATCTTTGCTGGCGTTGATCTTTATCGAGCAAGCTTGGATTGCAACAGCAGTAGTGGTTTTATTTAACTACCTCTTACTCTTTCAGTTATTGGCTCTCTATCATGCCTTTGATTACCAATATTTGACCCAACTTTTCCCGCTAGAAAAGGGACAAAAGGAAAAAGGGTTACAGGCAGTTGTCCGAGGATTGACTAGTTTTGTTTTATTGGTTCAACTGGTAGTTGGGTTGATTGCCCTCCAAGAAAAACTAGCCCTTCTAGCCCTCTTTGGAGCTGGCTTGGTCTTACAGATTTTGTATCTCCCTTATCAGGTGAAACGCCAGATGCAGGACTAATACTCTTCGAAAATCTCTTCAAACTAGGTCAGCATCCATCTGCAACCTCAAAGCGATGCTTTGAGCAACCTGCGGCTAGCTTCCTAGTTTGCTCTTTGATTTTCACTGAGTATTACATTGCTTATATGATACTAAAAAAGAAGTTGAGTTCAATCTGTCTCAGCTTCTTTTTAGTTACTACAGGATAATGGTTGGTCCGTAGAGACTAATACTCTTCGAAAATCTCTTCAAACTAGGTCAGCATCCATCTGCAACCTCAAAGCGGTACTTTGAGCAACCTGCGGCTAGCTTCCTATTTTGCTCTTTGATTTTCATTGAGTATAACATTGCTTATATGATACTAAAAAAGAAGTTGAGTTCAATCTGTCTCAGCTTCTTTTTAGTTACTACAAGATAAGGGTTGGCCCGTAGAGACTCAGCTTGGTTTTGACTTGGTCAAAGTGGAAGCGGTCATAGGCTCTCCAAGCGGCACGGGTAGGGCCGTCTGGATTGAGAGCACTGAGGCCCATGAGAAGACTGGAAGTTTGGTAAAATTTTTCCAGCTCAATCAAGAATCGATTATCCACTGTCTCAGTTTTAGAGAGAAAGCAGAGGATATTGTCCAGTTGCTCCTGGAAACGGACATCGTCAGCTGTTGCCTGTTTGCAGACTTGGTAAGCTTTGTTTAACTCAGTTATCAGTGCCTGAGCGGTTTTGATGGGGTCTGTATCCGTCATGAGAATTCCTCCTTTGTGATGGTTTTAGAGTTGTTTGAAGCCTTTGTCTTTCTAATCATAGCCTATCACTTTTTACTCTTTTTTTATCTACAAATCTTTAATTGTCATTGAAATTTCCTGAATGGTAATAGCGGAATTTTATGATAAAATAGTTGTAAGGTTATCGTGGTTATTTAGTAAAAACTTCAACACTTTAGGAATTTTTGAGGACCGTTTAGGATTTGGTGAAAATTAGTTGCTAGACTTATGGTATCCTCTCTACAGGAGGTTTTAGCCATGAACTATATCATCATTCAAAAAGAGAAAGAAATTTTCAAATTAAACATAAAGGATATCTACTACATCCAAACGCATCCAAGTAAAGCCCATACCGTGCAGATTTTTACTAAAGAAGCTAGCTTTGATCTGTTTCAAAATTTAAGCAAGCTTGAGAAACAATATGGGGATACCTTAACGAGATGTCATCGAAATTGTCTGGTCAACCTTGAACGAGTAAAATCCATGGAACTCCAATCAAAGACTCTTTTTCTTGGAGAAGAAGGTCGATATGCTGTTCAGTATTCCAGACGTCGTTATAGAGAAATTCGCCAAAAATGGTTGAAAGAAGGAGAGTAAGAAGATGAGAATTTTTGTTTTAGAAGATGATTTTTCCCAACAAGCAAGAATTGAAACGACGATTGAAAAACTTTTGAAAAAACAGAGTATCATTCCCAGTTCTTTTGAAGTTTTTGGCAAGCCAAACCAACTGCTGGCAGAGGTGCATGAGAAGGGGGCGCATCAGCTTTTCTTTTTGGACATTGAGATTCGAAACGAAGAGATGAAGGGTCTGGAAGTGGCTAGAAAGATTCGGGATCGGGATCCTTATGCCCTGATTGTCTTTGTGACGACTCACTCAGAGTTTATGCCCCTGTCTTTTCGCTACCAAGTTTCAGCTTTGGACTACATTGATAAGGCCTTGTCGGCAGAGGAGTTTGAATCTCGTATCGAGACAGCCCTCCTCTATGCCAATAGTCAAGATAGTAAAAGTCTGGCGGACGATTGCTTTTACTTTAAATCAAAATTTGCTCAATTCCAGTATCCTTTTAAAGAGGTTTACTATCTCGAAACATCCCCAAGACCCCATCGTGTTATCCTCTATACCAAGACAGACAGGTTGGAATTTACGGCGAGTTTAGAGGAGGTTCTCAAGCAGGAGCCACGTCTCTTGCAGTGCCATCGCTCCTTCCTCATCAATCCAACCAATGTAGTTCGTTTGGATAAGAAAGAAAAACTCCTTTTCTTTCCTAATAGCGGAAGCTGTCTGATCGCGCGTTATAAGGTCAGGGAAGTGTCTGAGGCTATCAATAACTTACATTGAGCTAGGAGAGTTTATGAATATTGCTTGGATATTATTGCATACACTTATTACTAATGGGCTAGAAATTGTCATTTTCTTTAAGGTGGATGGAATTGGTCTCACTTTCGAGAGGATTTTTAAGGCCTTTCTTTTTAAGATACTGTTGGCCTTTGTTTTTGTAATGATTGGCTATATAGTAGGAAATATTTACCTATCTTATTTTATGGAACCCTTGTATGGCATCGGCTTGTCTTTCTTACTGTTAAGAGGGCTTCCTAAAAAACTTCTCTTCTTTTATGGTCTCTTTCCAATGATATTGGTGAATCTCTTTTATAGAGGGGTCTCCTATTTTGTGCTTCCATTTTTGGGACAAGGGCAAGTATATGATGACTACTCATTTACTGGGTTATGTATAATAATTTTCAATTTCTTCATTTCTCTAGCCTTTTTGAAATGGTTGGACTATGATTTTACTAGTTTGAGAAGGGAGATTCTAGATAAAGCCTTTCAAAAGTCCCTGACTCAGATTAACTGGATAATGGGGGCTTACTATTTGGTGATACAAAGTCTGTCTTACTTTGAATATGAGCAAGGTATTCAATCAACGACTGTTCGCCATCTCATCCTAGTGTTTTACCTACTCTTTTTTATGGGGGTTATCAAGAAATTGGATACCTATTTGAAGGACAAACTCCATGAGAGACTGGACCAAGAGCAGGACTTGCGCTACAAAGATATGGAGCGGTATAGTCTGCATATAGAGGAGCTTTACAAGGAAGTACGGAGTTTTCGCCATGACTACACCAACCTCTTGACCAGCTTACGACTAGGCATTGAAGAGGAGGATATAGAGCAGATAAAAGAGGTCTACGACTCCGTCTTGAAGGACTCCAGCCAAAAATTGCAGGACAATAAATATGACCTTGGCAGATTGGTGAATGTTCGGGATCGTGCCCTCAAAAGTCTTCTAGCTGGAAAATTTATAAAAGCTAGAGAAAAGGACATTGTCTTTAATGTCGAAGTTCCTGAGGAGATTCAAGTCGAGAGTATGAACCTGCTTGATTTTTTGACCATCGTATCTATCCTTTGTGACAATGCCATTGAAGCCAGTGTAGAGGCCAGTCAACCTCATGTTTCAATCGCCTTTTTAAAAAGTGGAGCACAGGAGACCTTCATCATCGAAAATTCCATCAAAGAAGAGGGCATAAATATTTCTGAAATCTTCTCTTTTGGAGTTAGTTCTAAAGGGGAGGACAGAGGTGTTGGTCTTTATACTGTCATGAAGATTGTGGAAAGTTATCCCAATGCTAGTCTCAATACCACCTGTCAAGATCAAGTCTTTCGTCAGGTGCTTACTATGATACCTATAGAATGATGAAAAAATAAGACCGAGAGTGCTTGTTTCTCGGTCTTATTTTTTATAGTTGTATTGGATGATGAAGTCCTTTCGTATTGTTATGCTTAATTATATTAAGGCTGTATAAGATATCTTCCCACCATCCTCCACCTGTAATTTGGTTGAGTTCGGTAGTTGTTAGTTCTTGAAATGAGGTTAGATTTTGATTCTTATCCATGTTACAATTCTCCTGTTTTATAAGATAATAAATAGTTATAGAGTGTTATCTGAAAATTAATCAGAATGTGTTAAAATTTTATCTTTGAAATAATCAAAATATGTTTTCTTTGCAGTTACACTAGTGACGCGACCTTGTAAGCCATATTGGATGAGTTTACTATCCTCATTAGATAGTTTTGCAAGAGCGGTTAATTTAAAGAGATTTCCTTGCTCTGTTCTGGTAGGAGTTTGATCAATTGTCTGAAGTTGGCCGATGATGGTAATGCCATGATTTCCAATCTTCTCAAGCTTTAATCTTACAGTTTGTCCTTTATCTAGTAAGGGGAGATAGTCAGATGATACGTAGTAAGTGATTAGTACTTCTCTTGTATCTGTTATAATAGGGAATATTTGAGCAATTTCTGTACCAGTTGGAATTCTATTTTTACCTTCAAATTCACTGTTCAGATGAACGATACCTTTACTTGGAGCGGTTAAGGTATTGTTTTCTAAGCGCTGTGTCGCTTGATCTAGTTGTACTTTTAATTCTGTTAATTGATTCTCCACGGTTAGTTGTTGCTGAGAAGCTGTCTGTAAAAACTGAGTGCGAAGTACATCAATTTTGGTTTCTAAACTATTGTCATAAGTTGCTACACTTCCAATACCAGCTTGTTGAATTTTAAGATTGGCGATAGATGATTCGAGACCTGTAACACTTTGATTAATTTGAGAGAAAAATTGCTCATCTATAGCTCCTTGTGTCTGTCCTTGTGATGCTACAAGATAACTATTCAAGGTTGACTGGTGTGGATTACCAGTTGGTAATCGAGATTTTTTATTTATGATAGCATCTCTCAGTTCTTCATATTCTCCAATTCGTTGTTGGATTTTTATGATTTCTTGTTCGATAGCTGATGAACTGCTATTGGCAAGGTTGGCTTGATTTGAAACCTCAGTGTTAGTCTTTGATATACCCAGTTCAATATCACGAGCTTGTTTGGTAAAATTCATAAAGGTATTATGGTAGCCAAACTCATCCTCACCAGAAAAAAGATCGGTATTTTTTTCTAAGCTTTGTTTCAAAATTCCAAGTCCTTCTTTTTGCTTCTCAAGTCTTTGTAATTGAGTTTCTAAGGCAGTTTTCTGGCTCTCTTCCATTGTTTCAGAGTATTTGATGAGTAAATCACCTTTCTCAACTACTTGATTTGCCACTAAATGATTAGCTAAGATAGTATTATCGCTGGTTGACTGAATGGATGCAATGACACTTGTAGGAGTGACTTCTCCTTGCGATGTAACAGTAATTTCTTTTGTGGCAACGAGGGAGAAAATCACGATGAAAGTAAACAGTAATGAAAGTGGTATGATTAATACTGTCGCATAGTTATGGTAACGTCTCTGATAAAACTCGACGCTTCTAAAAAGATTAGGATTCATAACATTCTCCTTATTTGTTGAATAGATGATGGTAGAAGCCTTGCGCCTTCATTAACTCTTGATGACTACCAACTTCAATGATTTTACCCTGGTCAAGAACAATGACACTATTAGTTCGTTCGGCTATACTGAGACGATGGGCTACAAAGAGAATGGTTTTATCAGTTAGGGACATAAGATTATCTATAACCTTTTTCTCAGTCAAGACATCAAGACCGCTAGTAGCTTCATCCAGTATTAAAACAGGAGCTTTAGTTAAAAGAGCGCGAGCGAGAGCAATTCGCTGCTTCTGTCCTCCAGATAAGCCAGATCCATCAGAGAGCTGAGTTTGATAGCCCATAGGCATTCTTTCAATGTCTTGACGGATTTCAGCTAATTCACAAGCTCTTAGAATATCTTCTTGGCTAATCATATTATTACCACCCAAGGTTAAGTTTTCTAATATAGAGCCATTAAAGATATAGGCTTGTTGAGGCAGGTAATTAATATGACGTCGTAAGACTTTTTTATCAATGTTTTTAATATCCTGATGATTGATGGAAATATGTCCTTTGTAAGGGTCAAAGAAATTAACAATCATTTTGGCTAAAGTTGTTTTACCAGAACCACTAACTCCAACTAGGCTAACCTTATCTCCTTGTTTAATCGTGAGATTAATATCTGTTAAGGTATCTCGTCCAAAACCATACTTATAAGAAAGGTCATCAAATTCAATATCGCCCATCAAAAAATGTGAATGAACAGGGTTTTCTTGAACTTGAAATTCAGATTCGACTAGATAGACTTCGTTCAAACGGTTATTAGCGACCTTCGCAGATTGGAGTTTGGTTTGGAGGTTGATAATATTTTCCATAGGAGTTGTAAAGTAAGAAAGAAGTGTGTTAAAAGTAATCAGCTGACCGATAGAAATTTTACTCGACATGACTAATTGAGCGCCAAACCATAGGATAAGGATATTCAGAACTAATTTTGTTCCCTGCTTTAAACTCGTTTGCAAAATAGAATATTTGCTGAGCTTAAAGGATTTTTCCAAATAATCTACAAATTCACTGTCTATATTTTGGTATCGGTTTTCTTCACTAGTGAGCGATTTGATAGTTTCAATCCCGTTGATATCTTCAATGATGGCAGAACTAACCATAGAATTACTTTGCATGACATCATGGTTCATTTTTTCAAAAGGCTTCATAAAAGAAAAGATGATGAACATGTATATAGGAATGGAAATAAGAGAAAGAAGGAAGAGATTAGGGTTTTGTGCCAGTAAGACACCCCCTACAAGAATCAGAATAGAAACATCCAGAAAAAGAGAAAGAATGGTAGAAGCCAAGGCATCTATAATAGAGTTAGCATCTGTGAACCGTGAAATGATTTCTCCTGTACGACGTGTCGCAAAGAAAGACATAGGAAGTTCAAAAATATGGCGGATATAAGATAAAATCACATCAATACTTAATCTTTGACTCAGAACAGTTAGGAGATAATCACGGGAGAAGCTCATGACTTGTTGGAGGATATAGGTTATAACCAGACCAACTGAGATGATTCCTAAAGTTGATTTCATCTGATTTGGGATATATTCATCTAAGATTCCTTGGAGATAATAAGAACCACCGATATTGATAATCGTGACCAATAAGCTTGAGAGAACAATGTAAGCAATGAGAGATCTTTGTTTGAAAATCAGAGGAAGGAAACTCAGTAGACCATTCTTTTTATCTTTATGGGGTTGATAGCTGGGTTTGGGAGCTAGAAAAATAGCTACTCCAGTCCATTCAGAAAAAAAGCGTTCTTTTGACATTTTGGTGATTTTTACAGAAGGGTCAGGATCACCAATAATCAGATGGTCTTTCTTTGTTTGATAGACAACATAGTAATGTTGGAGTTTTCCTTCTTTGTTAACGTGAACGATAAATGGATAGGGGACATCACTCATGTCAAAGAGAGTTTTATCTGCTTGAACTGGTCTTGTTTCAAAGCCCATTTCATCAGCGGCTTTTACAATGCCAAGAGCAGTCGTTCCTTCTTTATTGGTCTTTGCAAGTTCTCTTAGGTGAGCTAGAGAAAAATCTGAACCATAGAATTTAGCAATCGAGGCTAAGGCAGCAACACCACAGTCTCTAGCATCTATTTGTGGAACAAATGTACGTTTATAAGAAGTCATTGGCAAATCCTTTCATATAATAGATGAGTTTATTATGCCATAATAATAAGTTCATATCTTATAAAATCTTGAATAGTCATTGAAACTTCCTGAATGGTAAAAAAGTAATTAGAAGCTATCTTTCTTTAAAAAGTTATAGAATATGCTTTGAAATAAAAAAGCTAATTCAAGATGTTTCGATGACAATTCAAGATTTGGATGAAAAAATTTAATAAACAGCGATATACTATACTTGTCAAAGTTGCAACAAGACAAAAAAGAAATGTATCAATCTTACAGGTTTTACTCATAGTAAATACTTATAAAGTATATTGTATGAACCAGATTAGAGTGTATATCAATTTTGTAAAATGGGGGGCTTGATGAAATTTCAAAACTGTAGTTCGCAATTTGGCCTATGTTTATTTGGTCTGTACGTAGTTGTAGAACATCAGGATTTATTAAACTTTATTATTGGAGGTGTGTTAATTATTACTTCCATTATATCGTGTCATGTTAATTATAAGAAATACAAAAGGAGAAAAAATGATTGATTTAGCTATTAATGACTTAGAAAATGTTGTTGGCGGAGGAAATGCGTTGTCTTGTGCGACCGGAATTGGCATGAGTGGTGCCATTTTAGCAGCCGCTTCAGGTCCGATTGGCTGGGGAACTTTTGCACTGCTGGCGGTTGGAGCAGCGGCTACTGGATTTGGCACAGGATATTCTTGTGGTGCATGGTATCACACTGGTGATTAAGGAGATAATTATGAAAAATATTGATCAAACTACTCTAGAAGAAATTTCTGGAGGTGGGAACATTGCTGATTGTGCGTATGGTATTGGTGCCAGTGCGTTAGCAATTGCGGCAGGACCTGCTGGTTTGGCAGGTTTGCTTGTGGCAGGTGCAGCTGGTTTTAGATTAGGCTATGCATGTACTAGTTTATATCTTCACGGGGATTAATTTATTATTTTCATTGTTTAATTACTCTTAAACATTTTAAATATACAATATTGTGACTCAACTTGTGGTTTTGATACAGTTTTAATAGAGCCTGAGATAACACTCTCTCTGACTCATGCAAAAAGCAACGGCTTTAAAACCGTTGCTTTTTGCCTTGTTATGTGACTATTAGTCCGTCTCGCTCCGTGAGGTGCGAGCCAAATAAACCACCCGCTATGCGGGTGCGCGTCGAAGGTTATACCCCAAAAACTCCAAACGCGATACAATAAAGGTGTTCAAGCCAATTGTAAAGCGAAAGGAGAAAACCATGGTCCAAAAGTCTCATAGTTTATCACACACAAAGTGGATGTGTTCTATCACATTGTGTTCACCCCTAAGTATAGACGAAAAGTCATTTATAATCAATATCGGAGTAGTTTAGGCGAAATATTTCATCGTTTGTGTAGTTATAAAGGAGTTGAAATTATCGAAGGACACTTGATGCCAGATCGTGTACATATGTTAGTAAGTATTCCACCAAGGATAAGTGTTTCAAGTTTCATGGGTTATTTAAAGGGTAAAAGTGCACTCATGATGTTTGACAAACACGCCAATCTTAAGTACAAGTTATTTCTGGGCAGAAGGTTATTATGTGAGTACAGTAGGGCTCAATGAAGCCACAATTAAGAAATATATTCAAGATTAAAGAAATTATCCAGTGGATGATTTCTTCACGAGTCTAAAAATTTGAGAACGAGTAAAGCATGATATAGCACTAGATAAATTGAGTGTAAAAGAATATGAGGATCCCTTTAGGGATAGTGGTAAGTAATACTAAAGCCTCTTTAAGAGGCAAGTGACGAGTCAAGAGCAATGAGGCTTGAACAACGTGAAATCCAGCGTCTTTAGGCGCTGGCTAGTAATTTGGACTTATAGCCCTGGTACAAACCACCCGTTTGACAGGTAGTTATGATTTGTATAAGATATTTCTTTTATAACTTTCTAAATCATATGTATCTTTAATCTCCTTTTAAATATAAAGCAGCGCAATTATATCCCGTTAGGAAGCCAAAGCCTGCTGCAGAAACTAGTGCGACACCCCAGCCAACGGGACCTGTTATTGCTCCTACGCTAGCTATCGTACCTAGCGCACCACTCGCTGATAGCATGCAGTCGGATACATTTCCTCTAATTTATTGAAATTTAATTCTAACATATTTACTCCTTGTCCTTGCGTTTAATTTTAAAAAGTCCTATTATGGATAGAGTTATCATAGTTATTGAAGTTAAGCTGGTAAAGACAAATACTTTTGATGTTAATCCAATAGAAAATAGTAATACACCATAAAAAATAGATACATAATAAATCTTATTCTTAATGACACTCAACTCTGAACATAGATTTTTGTCCTGTTGCAACTTTGACAATGCTATACTATACTTGTCAAAGTTGCAACAGGACAAAAATTAAAAATAAAATGGAGGTATTCATCATGGATACAAAAATGATGGAACAATTTTCTGTTATGGCTACTGAGATGCTTGCTTGCGTTGAAGGTGACGGTTGCAATTGGGGAGATTTTGCTAAAGCAGGTGTTGGAGGAGGAGTAGCAAGAGGTCTTCAATTAGGAATTAAAACAGGAACATGGCAAGGCGTTGCAACTGGTGATGCAGGAGGAGCTATACTTGGAGGTGTAGCCTATGTAGCAATATGTTGGTGGTAATTATGGATTTTAAGAGTTTTATTATTGGTTTAGTAGTTGGTGTATTTAGTCCTTATATGGATGATTTAATTAAAAAAATATTTTCAAAATCTCCCAAAAAGAATACAGATAGTACCCCCTGAAAAATAAATCCCTCCCCTGTATTTGCTAGCATAATCTACAGGGGAGTTTCTTTAATATTGTTTCGGCTGTCAAAATGATATGTGATAGCAGGATGAAAAGTCTACAAACAAGTTGATATCATTACAGTGTAAAGAGGCCAGCATGTTTTTCGTGCTTGCTTTTTTATTAACAATTTAGGAGGTTTAGATGACCATTCATGATTTGAGTAATCAAAGATCAAAAGGAGTGCTAAACTAAGAGAGTAAAGGTTAAAGCTTAACTAAGATAAAGCACATATCACATATTAAGAAGGGGATCTTATGAAGAAAAAAATACTTGTCATTTTCATATTGTATCTAATCATGTCCATCTTTCTTTATCCGCTTAGGGAGAGTACTTGGTATCAGCTATTTTATACCATAGCCTATGTGATTGCGGTTATGATCTATTTTGCTTTAATGAAAAAGAAAGGAGCAAAGAAATGAAAACTTTTCTTGCTAAAAAACGGAACATCTTTCTTGCAAGATTGTTCCTAGGTCAGTTGCCCTTACTTGTCTCCACTTATCTATTTCTATCTCGTCAGTTTTTAAATTTTTCCTTGGTTTTCCAATTTCTTTTAGTGGTTATTAACTTGGCTTCTATTTTGGCTGTTGTTTATCTCACTAGGGAAATGAGAGTGAAAAAATTTGAAGATGATGATTTGGTAAGTCCTAGAGCCAATCAACTAATGTTCGTAGGATTGACATGTTTCATGACTATCATCTGTTTGTATAGAGGTATCACAGCAGTAGAATCCTATCAACAACTAATCGCCTATATTGGAGCTATTCTATGCTTTATTATCACACTTCTGCTCGTTTTGGGGTTGAAGTATTATAAAAAGTAGAGGTTAATGAAGTATAAAAGTGTAAGTGTTTTCGAAATGCTTACCTTTTTTAATGAAGTTTTTGCAATTCAAGATGTTTCGATGACAATTCAAGATTCGGATGAAAAAACTTTAACAAATAGTGCTATACTGAAATTGTCAAGG
Organism: Streptococcus infantis; assembly: GCF_047464215.1. Lineage (GTDB taxonomy): Bacteria > Bacillota > Bacilli > Lactobacillales > Streptococcaceae > Streptococcus > Streptococcus infantis_P. Next base: position 37,228 of record NZ_JASHCG010000008.1, read on the forward strand.
TTGCAACAGGACAAAAATTAAAATAAAAATGGAGGTATTCATCATGAATACAAAAATGATGTCACAATTTGAGATTATGGATACTGAGATGCTTGCGAAAGTTGAAGGAGGTTTCGGAGGTTGGGGAGATATGCTTTCTGGTTTATTGGGTGGGCTAGCACCTTCTCCAACTTTGGATCAATTAAATGGTAAGTGGCCTATTATACATTTTTCAAAACCATGTGGTCCTTATGGTATAGGGGGAACTCCAAACTCATGTAATGGTATTTAAAAAGGATTGAAGCTATGAAGGCAAAATATGGGAATCAAATTGTTGATGTTTGGGAAATTGGTCAAGCAACTCCTAAACCAAGTTGGGTAGAGGAAGCTTTTCAAAAAAATTATATGGTTTGGTTGGATAATCATGTGCGCATTCTAATGGCAGGTCTCAACACTTCTCTCGCAACGAATATCAAGTTTGGTCTAGTTGGAACAGTTGGAGGAGGATTCGCTGGTTATGGAATGTATGTTCTTGGTTACCCAGGTGATTATCTAGATATCACCAATCATAGAGTTGTTTCTGCTAAAACATTTCACAAAAGTTATCAAATTTTAGAAAATGATTAGATATCATTTAATTGTAATGGAGTTTAGGTATGGAAAAAATATTTGCTAAAAAACGCAACGTATTTCTAATGAGATTGTTTCTAGGTCAGTTGCCTTTGCTAATCTCTACTTATCTATTTCTCTCTCGTCAATTTTTAAATTTTTCCTTAATTTGCCAATTGATTTTAGTGGTTATCAACTTGACTTCTATTTTGGCTGTTGTTTATCTCACTAGGAAAATGAGAGTGAAAAAATTTGAAGATGATGATTTGGTAAGTCCTAGAGCCAATCAATTAATGTTCGTAGGATTGACATGTTTTATGACTATTATCTGTTTGTATAGAGGTATCACAGCAGTAGAATCCTATCAACAACTAATCGCCTATATTGGAGCTATTCTATGCTTTATTATCATGCTTCTGCTCGTTTGGGGCTTGAAGTATTATAAAAAGTAGAGGTTAATGAAGTATAAAAGGGTAAGTGTTTTCGAAATGCTTACCTTTTTTAATGAAGTTTTTGCAATTCAAGATGTTTTGATGACCATTTAAGATTTAGATGAATTTGTAATCTTAAATAAGGTAAGATAAATATATCAAATGTAAAGGAGTATTCTTATGAAGAAACAAAAGATAAAATCACTATTACTTGTACCACTTGTATTTGCATCTATTACTACAGGTGTTGCATATGCAGAAGAACAAACTACTTCTTCCTCTATCCGGGCTAATGATAGTTCTGTTGTGGCATCAGATCTGCAATCGGGTACGGAAAATGTTGAGCATAAACCTTCCGTTGTAACTCCCGAAGAGTATGAGCAGAATGTTGCGGAATTTAAAAAGATAGATATTGAAGCCGTTCGTCAATCTTTTACAGAGGATCAATTGGAACATACTATATATTTTGGTAGAAAAACTTGTTCTCATTGTCGTCAATTTTCTCCTGAATTGAAAGAATTTAATAACTTAATTGAAAAGAAGTTAGAATATTATGATTTGGATGGTAAAGATTTTGACGGGGAAGCGAGAGAGTTTCTATTTAAAAAAGTCGGTATTCCAGGAACACCAACAATTTTGTATTTAAGAAATGGACGTCCGATATCTGGATGGGTTGGTGGCGGAGCAACTGCACAACAGGTTTATGATTATATGTACTCGAGAAACTCACCTAAGCAAACGGAAACAGTAGCATCTTCTGAGGATACAGTAACAGAAAGTGTCCGTGATGATAAAACAGGAGAGGTGGAGAATTCAAAGGAAAATTTAACTAATAATAGTGATAGTAGAGAACAATTGAAGAATAATATTCCTCCTTCTAACACTATAACTGTTCAGCCTGAAGATTTGGTAATGACAGATAAGAAGAAGCGAGGAGATACATCTAAGACAATCTCTGAAAATACTGATAAGTTACAAACTTCTTTATCCGAAGTTAAGGGGAATGATTCTGCCTCCCAAACCATTCATTTGAGCAAACAATTACTACCTAATACAGGAGAGGAAGAAAGTTACAATCTATTACGTATAGCTGTTGCACTCTTGATTACTTCAGGTATGATCAAGTGGAAACAAAGAGTTCATAAATAAAAATTTTTGCATCCTTATTTTGATGATTCTAAATAGGAGAGAGGTTGTGTTTATGGCCATTTTTAATAAATGTCATGCCTTTTGTTTTGGATTTTTAGTACTAATAATCGTCATTACAGTTCCTTATACGATTAACCATGGGGATTTTTTTCAAAATGAACCTGCACTGATTATTGTAAGTCTTCTTGTAACCTCGATGAGTGTTGCTTATGCTAGACAGTTTGAAATGATTTCTTTTGGGATTTTAAGCAAGAAACAACTCTTGCTCTTCATTGGAACTTTTCTTCTAAGTGTGCTTGAGACGCTAGTTTATATTCGTTTCTTCGCTGTTTCTTCTGGCGCAGGAGCTCAACACTTGGCGGAAGTCAGCAGAGGAATTTCCCTGTCTTTGATTTTGGCTACCTCAGTTTTTGGACCCATCCAGGAGGAACTCATTTTTAGAGGACTTATTCAGGGGGCGGTTTTTGATAATTCGTGGTTAGGGCTTGTTCTAACTTCCTCTCTCTTTTCTTTCTTGCATGGACCTTCCAATGTCCCTTCGTTTATTTTTTATCTACTTGGGGGCTTGTTGCTAGGCTTTGCTTATAAAAAGAGCCAAAATCTATGGGTTTCTACTTTAGTCCATATGTTTTACAACAGTTGGCCACTCTTATTTTATTTATAAAAATCATGAAAGGTAAGTAGGAGATTGTGCTTACCTTTTTCTTTCTATAATGATAACCCAAACCACCCCAGAGGCTTTTCTTTGAGAATCGGGTCTGGACTGGTTGACGAATAGGCTAAAAACTAGTAGAATAGTAAGGAAACTTTATACGGAGGAAAGAAATGGACTTGGGTGATATTGAGCTAACGCTGACCCCTATACCTGGGAAAAGTGGGAAAGCTTATATGGGAAGCTACCCTAATGGGAAGCGCGTCTTTATTAAAATGAACACCTCTCCAATCCTACCTGGTTTAGCCAAGGAACAAATCGCTCCTCAATTATTATGGACTCGCCGTTTATCGGATGGGCGTGATATGTGTGCCCAAGAATGGTTGAATGGTAAAATTTTGACCCCTTATGATATGAATCGCAAGCAGATTATCAATATTTTGAGCCGCTTGCATCGTTCGCGTCCTTTGATGACGCAATTGACTCGTTTGGGCTATTCTTTAGAAACACCTTTTGACTTGCTTCAGGCTTGGTTAAAAGATGCTCCAGAATCCTTGAAGAACAATCAATATCTAAGAATGGTAGTAGAGGATTTGCGAGGAAGTTTGCCAAACTTTAGGGAAGATTATGCAACGATCGTTCATGGAGATGTACGACATAGTAATTGGATTGAGACAGAGAGCGGTCTTATTTATTTAGTGGATTGGGATTCCGTTCGCTTAACGGATCGCATGTTTGATGTGGCGCATATGCTATGTCACTATATTCCAGACTATCAGTGGAAAGAGTGGTTGACTTATTATGGTTACAAATACAACCAAACAGTCATCAACAAACTATTTTGGTATGCTCAGTTATCCTTCTTGAGCCAGATTGCCAAATATTATACAAATGAAGATCTAGAAAATGTCAATCGGGAGATTTATGCCTTGCGTATCTTCCGTGACAAGTATGGAAAGAAGAGATGAGAGTTAGAAATCGTAAAGGGGCAACAGAATTACTAGAGGCTAATCCTCAGTATGTTGTCTTAAATCCTTTAGAAGCCAAAGGAAAATGGCGAGACCTCTTTGGAAATGACAATCCTATCCATGTTGAGGTTGGTAGTGGTAAGGGAGCCTTTGTGTCAGGTATGGCCAAGCAAAACCCTAATATCAACTATATCGGGATTGATATTCAAAAGTCTGTTTTGAGTTATGCCTTGGACAAGGTTTTGGAAGTCGCTGTACCTAATATTAAATTATTGTGGGTTGATGGTTCTGATTTGACCGACTACTTTGAAGATGGTGAGATTGATCGCTTGTACCTAAACTTTTCAGATCCGTGGCCTAAAAAGCGCCATGAAAAGCGTCGTCTAACCTATAAGAGTTTCTTGGATACCTTCAAGCGTATCTTGCCTGAACACGGTGAGATTCATTTCAAAACGGATAACCGCGGCTTGTTTGAATATAGCCTAGTGAGTTTTTCTCAATATGGCATGAAGCTCAATGGAGTTTGGTTGGACTTGCACGCCAGCGACTTTGAAGGCAATGTCATGACAGAATATGAAGAAAAATTCTCAAGTAAGGGTCAGGTCATCTATCGAGTTGAGGCAGAATTTTAAGAAAAAGCTTAAAATCAAGCCTTCTGAGTGCTTATACTTTACATAAGTAGTCAAAAGTGCTATACTATAAGTAAGAATATGAGAAAGTGAGGCGGGGAAATATCTTCGCCTCTTGCTTATGAGGAGGTGGACGCAATCGCAACTATCGTAGAATTAGTCAGAGAAGTCGTAGAACCTGTCATTGAAGCTCCCTTTGAACTCGTGGATATCGAGTACGGAAAGATTGGCAGTGACATGATTCTTAGTATTTTTGTAGATAAACCAGAGGGAATTACCTTGAACGACACAGCGGACTTGACAGAGATTATCAGTCCTGTCCTAGATACTATCAAGCCAGATCCCTTCCCAGAACAATATTTCCTAGAAATCACCAGCCCAGGCTTGGAACGTCCTTTGAAAACCAAGGAAGCAGTCGCTGGAGCAGTTGGGAAATACATCCATGTTGGACTTTACCAAGCCATCGATAAGCAAAAGGTCTTTGAAGGAACCTTGCTAGCCTTTGAAGAGGATGAGTTGACTATGGAATATATGGACAAGACACGTAAGAAAACGGTCCAAATCCCATACAGTTTGGTGTCAAAAGCACGTTTAGCAGTAAAATTATAGTAAAAGAAAGGAAGCTTTTGAAGATTCAAAAGTGAATAGAAGATGAGTAAAGAAATGCTAGAGGCCTTCCGCATTTTGGAAGAAGACAAGGGAATCAAAAAAGAAGACATCATTGATGCAGTGGTGGAATCGCTTCGTTCAGCCTATCGCAGACGCTATGGGCAGTCTGATAGCGTAGCCATTGATTTCAACGAAAAGACAGGTGACTTTACAGTTTATACTGTCCGTGAAGTTGTTGATGAAGTATTTGATAGCCGTTTGGAAATCAGCTTAAAAGATGCTCTTGCCATTAACTCAGCTTACGAGCTTGGGGACAAGATTAAATTTGAAGAAGCACCAGGTGAGTTTGGTCGTGTAGCAGCTCAATCTGCCAAACAAACCATCATGGAAAAAATGCGCAAGCAAACACGTGCCATTACCTACAATACTTACAAAGAGCATGAGCAAGAAATTATGTCAGGTACAGTGGAGCGCTTCGACAATCGCTTTATCTATGTCAACCTTGGCAGCATCGAAGCTCAATTGTCAAAACAAGACCAAATTCCTGGAGAAGTTTTTGCTTCTCATGATCGTATCGAAGTTTATGTCTACAAGGTTGAAGACAATCCTCGTGGTGTGAACGTATTTGTGAGTCGTAGCCATCCAGAAATGATCAAACGCTTGATGGAACAAGAAATTCCTGAGGTCTATGACGGAACTGTTGAAATCATGAGTGTTGCTCGTGAAGCAGGTGACCGTACCAAGGTTGCTGTTCGTAGCCATAATCCAAACGTGGATGCGATCGGGACAATCGTCGGACGTGGTGGTGCTAACATCAAGAAAATTACTAGCAAATTCCACCCAGCTCGCTACGATGCCAAGAGCGATCGTATGGTTCCAATCGAAGAAAACATCGACGTTATCGAATGGGTAGCCGATCCAGCTGAATTTATCTACAACGCTATCGCTCCTGCAGAAGTTGACCAAGTTATCTTTGATGAAAACGACAGCAAGCGTGCCTTGGTCGTTGTGCCAGATAACAAGCTTTCTCTTGCCATCGGTCGCCGTGGACAAAATGTTCGTTTGGCAGCTCATTTGACAGGATATCGTATCGATATCAAGTCTGCCAGTGAGTTTGAAGCCATGGAAGCAGCAGAAGAAGCTGACCAGGTAGAAGCAGATGAATTGGTAGAAGAATAAGAGCTGATCAGAGGAGGGAAGGATGAAAACTAGAAAAATCCCTTTGCGCAAGTCTGTTGTTTCCAATGAAGTGATTGATAAGCGAGATTTACTCCGTATTGTCAAGAACAAAGAAGGACAGGTCTTTATCGACCCAACAGGCAAGGCTAGTGGTCGTGGCGCTTATATCAAGCTAGACAATGCAGAAGCCCTTGAGGCCAAAAAGAAAAAAGTCTTTAACCGTAGCTTTAGTATGGAAGTTGAAGAAAGCTTTTATGACGAGTTGATTGCCTATGTCGATCACAAAGTGAAAAGAAGAGAGTTAGGACTTGAATAAGCAAAAAATTGCCAATCTCTTGGGACTTGCTCAAAGAGCAGGGAAAATCATCTCGGGTGAAGAAATGGTGGTCAAGGCCATTCAAGACCAGAAAGTAAAGCTGGTATTTCTCGCTCATGATGCCGCCCCCAACCTGACCAAGAAGATTCAGGATAAAAGTCATTATTATCAAGTAGAAGTTATTACCGTGTTTTCAACACTGGAATTAAGCATAGCAGTCGGAAAATCAAGAAAAGTTTTGGCTGTGACAGATGCTGGATTTACAAAGAAAATGAGGTCTCTTATGGAATAGAAGAGGAGGACATGATTTGTCTAAGAAAAGATTGTACGAAATCGCAAAAGAACTTGGAAAAGAAAGTAAAGAAGTTGTAGCGCGTGCAAAAGAGTTGGGCTTGGATGTAAAAAGCCACTCATCAAGTGTGGAGGAAGCAGCTGCTTCAAAAATCGTAGCAAGTTTTAAACCTGCTCCTGCTCCAAAGGTAGAATCGAAACCTGTGGCTCCAAAGCCAGTTGACGCTAAGGAAGAGGCAAAACCAGCAGCAGCTGTTGCCCCTAAAGAAGAAAAAGTGGCACCAGCAAAACCGCAGAGTCGAAACTTTAAGGCTGAGCGTGAAGCACGTGCAAAAGAGCAGGCTGAACGACGCAAGCAAAATAAGGGTAATAACCGTGACCATCAACAAAATGGGAATCGTCAAAAAAATGATAACCGTAATGGTGGTAAACAAGGTCAAGGCAATCGTGACAACCGTCGATTCAATGATCAAGGTAAAAAACAACAAGGTCAGCAAAATCGCGGAAATGATCGCCGCAAGCAAGAGGACAACCGTCCAAATCAAGCTGGCCCACGTGTTGACTTTAAAGCCCGTGCAGCTGCTCTAAAGGCAGAGCAAAATGCAGAATATGCTCGTTCAAGTGAGGAACGCTTCAAGCAAACTCAAGCAGCTAAAGAAGCCTTGACCCAAGCAAACAAACGCAAGGAACCTGAGGAAATCTTTGAAGAAGCTGCTAAGTTAGCTGAACAAGCGCAGCCAGTTCAACCAGTGGTTGAAGTTGCTCCTGCAGCTAAAGAACCTGTAGTGGATACACGTCGTAAGAAACAAGCCCGACCAGACAAAGAACGTGATGATTTCGATCACGAAGAAGATGGTCCTAGAAAACAACAAAAGAATCGAAGTAGTCAAAATCAAGTGAGAAATCAAAGAAATAGTAACTGGAACAATAACAAAAAGAATAAAAAAGGCAATAACAAAAATAACCGTAATCAGGCACCAAAACCTGTTACAGAGCGTAAGTTCCATGAATTGCCAACAGAATTTGAATATACAGATGGTATGACCGTTGCGGAAATCGCAAAACGTATCAAACGCGAACCAGCTGAGATTGTTAAGAAACTCTTCATGATGGGTGTGATGGCGACACAAAACCAGTCCTTGGACGGTGAAACAATCGAACTCCTCATGGTCGATTACGGTATTGATGCGAAACAAAAGGTTGAAGTGGACAATGCTGATATCGAACGTTTCTTCGCTGAAGATGGTTATCTCAATGAAGATGAACTTGTAGAGCGTCCACCAGTTGTTACTATCATGGGACACGTTGACCATGGTAAAACAACCCTCTTGGATACCCTTCGTAATTCTCGTGTTGCAACAGGAGAAGCAGGTGGTATCACTCAGCATATCGGTGCCTACCAAATCGTGGAAAATGGCAAGAAGATTACCTTCCTTGATACACCAGGACACGCGGCCTTTACTTCTATGCGTGCGCGTGGTGCTTCTGTTACCGATATTACTATCTTGGTCGTAGCGGCAGATGATGGGGTTATGCCTCAGACAATCGAAGCCATCAACCACTCAAAAGCTGCTAATGTTCCAATCATCGTAGCCATCAACAAAATCGATAAACCAGGTGCCAACCCAGAACGTGTGATCGGTGAATTGGCTGAACACGGTGTTATGTCAACTGCCTGGGGTGGAGATTCTGAGTTTGTAGAAATCTCAGCTAAATTCAACCAAAATATCGATGAACTCTTGGAAACTGTTCTACTTGTGGCTGAAATCCAAGAACTCAAAGCAGATCCAACAGTTCGTGCCATTGGTACTGTTATTGAAGCTCGTTTGGATAAAGGAAAAGGTGCAGTTGCGACCCTCCTTGTCCAACAAGGTACTTTGAACGTTCAAGATCCAATCGTTGTCGGAAATACTTTCGGACGTGTCCGTGCTATGACTAACGACCTTGGACGTCGTGTGAAGGTTGCAGGCCCATCAACACCAGTATCTATCACTGGTTTGAATGAAGCGCCAATGGCAGGTGACCACTTTGCTGTTTACGAAGATGAAAAATCTGCGCGTGCAGCTGGTGAAGAACGTGCCAAACGTGCTCTTATGAAGCAACGTCAAGCTACTCAACGTGTTAGCCTTGAAAACCTCTTTGATACCCTTAAAGCAGGAGAACTCAAGTCAGTTAACGTCATCATCAAAGCCGACGTACAAGGTTCTGTTGAAGCTCTCTCTGCATCACTTCAAAAGATTGATGTGGAAGGCGTTAAAGTAACTATTGTTCACTCAGCAGTTGGTGCTATCAATGAATCTGACGTGACTCTTGCCGAGGCTTCAAATGCCTTTATCGTTGGTTTCAACGTGCGTCCTACACCACAAGCTCGTCAACAAGCAGAAGCTGACGATGTAGAAATCCGTCTCCACAGTATCATCTACAAGGTTATCGAAGAGATGGAAGAAGCCATGAAAGGGATGCTTGACCCAGAATTTAAAGAAAAAGTTATCGGTGAAGCGATCATCCGCGAAACCTTCAAGGTATCTAAAGTGGGAACAATCGGTGGATTTATGGTTACCAGCGGTAAAGTTACTCGCGACTCTAAAGTCCGTGTCATCCGTGATGGTGTCGTTATTTACGATGGTGCCCTAGCTAGCTTGAAACACTATAAAGATGACGTTAAAGAAGTTACAAACGGCCGTGAAGGTGGTCTCATGATTGACGGCTACAATGATATCAAGATGGATGATGTGATTGAAGCTTATATCATGGAAGAAATCAAGAGATAAGGTTTTTGCTCCTTTCTTAGGTGGTGAGGGACACAAGCAAACCGATGGTTTCATTGCTTATTTTTGAGCCTAGAGTCCCCAAAATACCCAGTGATTGAATTGAATTATCAGTCCAATCACTTTCGCCACGGTGAAAGAAGCAGATAAGTTCAAATTGAACTTCGTTTCAATTTGAATTGAAAATCAATAAGTTTAAAAATAGCTAGGTCTGCTGGCCTAGCTTTTGGTTCAATTGAGAGAAAGGAAAACGCATGGCAAATCATTTCCGTACGGACCGTGTGGGCATGGAAATCAAGCGCGAAGTCAATGAGATTTTGCAAAAGAAAGTCCGTGATCCGCGTGTCCAAGGTGTGACTATCACTGATGTTCAGATGCTAGGTGATTTATCTATGGCTAAGGTTTACTACACTATTTTGAGTAATCTTGCTTCAGATAATCAGAAAGCTCAAGTCGGACTTGAAAAAGCAACTGGTACTATCAAACGTGAACTTGGTCGCAATTTGAAATTGTACAAAATTCCAGACTTAACTTTTGTCAAAGATGAATCCATCGAATATGGAAACAAAATTGATGAAATGCTACGCAATCTGGATAAACATTAAGCAGAAAGAGGGGAAACCCTCTTTTTTGTGTGTCTATAAGTAGGTCATTGTCTAGTCAGATTAGATGAGTAGAAATCAAGAAAATAAATCTTGAAAATATCATTTATTCCATAAATATGATAAGATAAAGCTTGATATGAATGAAAAACGGAGATAGAGATGGCTAAAGAAGATGTGGCGATGCATGTGTTGCAACAGGTAGTAAAACTTCCTGTCGTCAAAGTGAACCGGTCAAAATTTTTAATGGATAAATTCTCTAAGAAAGTGGCTTCAAAGGATATTCCTAGATTATTGGAAGAAGGGCCGACAGCTTTATTACCTAAGGAAACCTTAGATCAAGTGGCCAATGCCTGTATTAAAGATAATGTTTTACTGGCAAGTGGGACATCTGTTTTGGCAGGTTTGCCAGGAGGTATTGCCATGGCAGTTACCATTCCGACAGATGTAGCCCAATTTTACGCATTTTCATTAAAACTAGCCCAGGAGCTAGGCTATATTTACGGCTATGATGATCTCTGGGCTTCGCGAAATGAGCTGAGCGAAGAAGCTAAAAATACCCTCTTGCTCTATCTGGGAGTGATGTTGGGAGTAAATGGTGCGGGCGCTCTACTTCGTTCTGGTGGTGTTACAGTTGCTAAGCAAGTGATGAAAATTGTAAACAAAAAGGCTTTGACAAAGACTCTTTGGTATCCAATTTTGGAAAAAGCTCTGAAAATCTTTGGAGTGAATCTGACTAAGGGAGGATTGGCTAAGGGGATGGGAAAAGTTATTCCTATCTTAGGTGGAGTCCTATCAGGTGGCTTAACTTTTGCGACCATGAAACCCATGGGAGAAAGATTGCAAAAAGAATTGTCCAAATTGATTAACTACGATGAAGCACAATATCAAAGAGATGTTGCCACTATCCGAAAAGAAGTGGAAATCATAGAAGGAGATTGACATGGGGATCATAACAGTACTGGTCAAAACCTACGGTAATTATCTTCTTACAAGGCAAGCTTTAAAAGTTGCAGAAACCATAAAAAAAGATGAAAACATAGTCGTTAGTTTGGGAAAATTAGTTCTCGTAGATAAGCTTATGGATACAGCTACTTGGTTAATGAAGCCGGAGGATAAAGAATGAAATCTTTTTGGAGACTCTTCACTCTTCTTTTTATAACACCAATTGTTGGTTTGATAAAAATTCTCTGGTTTCTAATCTCTTTCGCCTTCCAATTACTGTTCTATAGAATTCTTTTCAAGATCATAGATTGGTTTTTCAAACTTCTCTGATGATCATGGTAAGGATAAGACTTTGAGGTTTTACTAGGAAAAGTCTATATAATTAGAAATAATGAAATTATACGAAATAAACTAGCAAGTCTTCTACTGCTAGTTTTTTAATCTTTGCCCTTGTGGTATAATAAAAAAGAAAAAACTGTTAGAGAATATGATGGAGGTTATGATGGACAATATCATTGATGTATCTATTCCTGTTGCGGAAGTTGTGGACAAGCATCCAGAAGTTTTAGATATCCTAGTAGAACTCGGTTTTAAACCTCTTGCAAATCCTTTGATGCGAAATACAGTCGGACGAAAAGTATCGCTCAAACAGGGGTCTAAACTGGAGGGAACTCCTATGGATAAGATTGTGCGCACACTTGAAGCAAATGGTTACGAAGTGATTGGAATAGACTAATGGCAGATGAACGTATTCATATCCTACGGGATATTTTATTAGAATTGCATAATGGAGCCTCCCCTGAATCCGTTCAGGAACGCTTTGATGCAACCTTTACAGGTGTATCAGCTATCGAGATTTCTCTCATGGAGCACGAGTTGATGAACTCTGACTCAGGTGTGACATTTGAAGACGTCATGGAGCTCTGTGATGTTCATGCCAATCTCTTTAAGAATGCTGTTAAGGGTGTCGAAGTTGAGGACACCGATCATCCTGGTCATCCTGTGCGTGTTTTTAAGGATGAAAATCTAGCTCTCCGTGCTGCCTTGATTCGTGTTCGAAGATTGTTAGACACATATGAGTCTATGGAAGACGAGGAAATGCTTGCAGAGATGCGTAAGGGGTTGGTTCGTCAGATGGGGCTTGTAGGTCAGTTCGACCGTCACTACCAGCGCAAGGAAAAACTCTTCTTTCCTATCATGGAGCGTTATGGACATGATTCGCCTCCAAAAGTCATGTGGGGAGTGGATGATCAAATCAGGGAACTTTATCAAAAAGCCTTGGGGACAGTTAGGTCACTACCAGAATCATCCATTGGTATTGTAAAGACAGATTTTGAGGCTTTTGCGACTGAATTTGAGAGTATGATTTTCAAGGAAGAGTCCATCCTCCTCATGATTCTGCTCGAATCCTTCACCCAGGATGACTGGATTCAGATTGCCGAGGAAAGTGATGCTTATGGCTATGCGATCATCCGGCCATCTGAAAAATGGGTTCCTGAACGTAAAAGCTTTGTTGAGAAGAAAAGTGTAGAAGAAGCAAGTCGGTCAGAAACTGTAGATGGACAGGTTCAACAAGTGATTGATACGCCAGAGGGTCAGTTTACCATCACCTTTACACCTAAGGAAAAGGAAGCAGTGATGGACCGAAATAGTCAGCAGGCTTTTGGAAATGGCTATCTTTCAGTTGAACAGGCGAATCTTATCCTTAATCATTTGCCTATGGAGATTACCTTTGTCAATAAAGATGATATCTTCCAGTATTACAATGACAATACGCCAGCAAAAGAGATGATTTTCAAGCGGACACCGTCTCAAGTTGGGCGCAATGTTGAGCTATGTCATCCGCCCAAGTACCTTGATAAGGTTAAGACCATTATGAAAGGTCTTCGTGACGGGGTCAAGGACAAGTACGAGATGTGGTTCAAGTCCGAGTCACGAGGTAAGTTTGTCCATATCACCTATGCTGCAGTACACGATGAAAATGGAGAATTTCAAGGTGTATTGGAGTATGTTCAGGATATCCAGCCTTACCGTGAGATTGATACAGATTATTATCGAGGAATAGAATAAGGAGAAACAATGAGTTACGAACAAGAATTTATGAAAGAATTTGAAGCCTGGGTCAATACCCAGATCATGATCAATGACATGGCGCATAAGGAAAGCCAAAAAGTCTATGAAGAAGATCAAGATGAGCGTGCTAAAGATGCCATGATTCGCTATGAAAGTCGCTTGGATGCCTACCAGTTCTTGCTAGGCAAGTTTGAAAATTTCAAGGCAGGCAAGGGTTTTCATGAATTGCCAGAGGATTTGTTTGGTGAGAGATATTATTAAGAGCTATAAAAAAAGTGTGGTCTATAAACCGCACTTTTTACATATGATGGGTATGCTTGGTAATCCATTGTTCTGTTTTTATTTTTAACCAAAATGAATAGATTTCAAGAGTGATAATCGTCAGTAAGAACCATTTGATCCAATTTCCAAATAACTGGGCACCAGTTCCATCAAAATATAAACGTTGATCATCGATGACAGTATGTCTGACTTTCCAACCTTGCATAAAACAAACGGCCCAAGGTGTGGCAATTTCTAGAGTTAAGGCGATGATGAAAAAAGCGACAATCGAGTGTCCAATAAAGCTGAGTAATCCACCGTCAAAATAACTTTCTTTGTTCATATAGAGTCTCCTTAGAATTTTATGGATAAGTAAATCATTACTTTGAGGTGTTGTACCATAGGAGGAGATAGGAGTCAATATTTCTTGAAATGAGGTACATATAGTTCAAACGAAAATAGCATTCACGATTTGTCCTACTTATCTTTTTGTGTTACAATGTTAGCATGAAAACGAAAAATATCATTAAAACAGGTTTGGCATTAGTAGGCCTCGGAGCACTTGCTTTTGGAGCTAAGAAAGTAGCCGATGACCACAAACTCATGAAAACGCAGGAAGAGTTGACCGCTCTTGTGCGTGACTCCTTTTCAGAGATGGGTGAGATAGCGACTCTCTATGTCCAAGTGTACGAAAGTAGCCTAGAACGTCTCGTTGGTGGTGTCATTTTTGAAGATGGTCGTCACTATACCTTTGTCTATGAAGATGAAGATCTCATCTATGAGGAGGAAGTCTTATGATTTCTCCTAAGAGTATCGAAGAATTAGCAAATCTAGTAGAGCAGGATGGCAAGAAGGTCTTCCTTTTTGTTGCGGATTGGTGTGGCGATTGTCGTTATATCTACCCTGCTTTGCCAGAGATTGAAGAGTCAAATCCAGAGTTTACCTTTATACGAGTAGACCGTGATGAGTACATGGACTTAGCCAAACTTTGGGATGTTTACGGGATTCCAAGTCTTGTTGTCTTAGATAAGGACAAGGAGATTGGACGCTTTGTCAATCGTGATCGTAAAACCAAGGCACAAATAAACGACTTTTTAGCAGGATTAAAATAGGAGAAAAGAAAGAATGATTTTTACATATAACAAAGAACATGTTGGTGATGTCCTTATGGTCATCGTGAAAAACAGTGGCGATGCCAAACTAGATGTTGAACGTAAAGGCAATGTAGCGCGTGTTTTCCTAAAGGAAACAGGTGAAACTGTTGCTTGGAATATTTTTGAAGTTTCTAGCTTATTCGAAATTGAGGAACGTGGTCAAGTATTCTTGACAGACGACCAAGTAGCTCGTTTGAATCAAGAATTGCAGGCGGAAGGTTTTACAGAGGAAATTGTTAATGACAAGGAACCTAAGTTTGTTGTTGGTGAGATTGTCGAGATGGTAGCTCATCCAGATAGTGACCACCTCAACATCTGCCAAGTTGCAGTCGCAAGTGACAAGACAGTGCAAATCGTTGCAGGTGCTCCCAATGCGCGTGTCGGTTTGAAAACCATTGTCGCTCTTCCAGGAGCTATGATGCCCAAAGGCAATCTCATTTTCCCAGGTGAACTTCGTGGGGAAAAGAGTTTTGGGATGATGTGTAGTCCTCGTGAACTTGCCTTGCCAAATGCTCCGCAAAAACGTGGTGTCATTGAACTGTCAGACGACCAGGTAGTTGGAACACCCTTTGACCCAGCTAAGCACTGGACTGCTTAGTCACTAAAAGTGATTTATAATCTTCGCTTGAGGGAAATAAGATGGCAAAAAATGTAGTCATTACAGGTGCAACATCAGGTATTGGTGAAGCAATTGCGCGTGCCTATCTAGAAAAAGGTGAGAATATTGTTCTCACAGGACGTCGAACAGAAAGACTTGAAGCTCTCAAAACTGAGTTCGCAGAAGCCTTTCCAAATCAAAAAGTCTGGACCTTTCCTTTAGATGTTACGGATATGAGCATGGTTAAGACTGTTTGTTCGGAAATTATAGAGACTGTAGGTCAGATTGATATATTGGTCAATAACGCTGGACTTGCTTTAGGCTTAGCTCCCTATCAGGATTATGAAGAGTTGGATATGCTGACCATGCTGGATACCAATGTCAAGGGCTTGATGGCTGTTACTCGTTGTCTCTTGCCTTCTATGGTGACTGCAAATCAAGGCCATATCATTAATATGGGTTCAACCGCAGGTATTTACGCTTACGCTGGTGCAGCAGTCTATTCAGCAACCAAGGCTGCAGTCAAAACCTTTTCAGATGGACTACGGATTGATACCATCGCGACAGATATCAAGGTGACAACCATTCAACCTGGTATTGTAGAGACTGATTTTTCAAAAGTCCGTTTCCATGGAGATGAGGAACGGGCTGCAACGGTCTATCAGGGACTCGAAGCCTTACAGGCACAAGATATCGCAGATGCTGTGGTTTATGTGACCAGCCAACCTCGTCGTGTGCAAATCACAGATGTGACCATCATGGCCAATCAACAAGCAACTGGATTTATGATTCATAGAGACTAACATTATTTTAAAAAAGTTACAAATTTTGTAACTTTTTTCTTTTACCTTCGAATAGATAAGTAGGAGGATGAAAAAATGTTTAATAAAATTATTCTTATTGGAAGAATTGTGGCAACACCAGAATTGCACAAAACCAACAATGACAAGTCTGTTGCACGAGCAACTATCGCAGTGAATCGCCGTTATAAAGATCAAAATGGGGAACGTGAAGCAGACTTCATCAATATTGTAGTCTGGGGCAAACTTGCTGAAACTTTGGCGAGTTATGGAAGCAAAGGCAGTCTCATTTCTGTGGATGGGGAACTACGTACCCGTCGCTTCGAGAAAAATGGACAGACCAACTATGTAACAGAAGTTCTCTGTACGGGCTTCCAACTCTTAGAAAGTCGCGCCCAACGTGCTATGCGTGAAAATAATGCTGGACAAGACTTAGCAGATTTGGTCTTGGAAGAAGAGGAACTTCCATTCTAAAATGACAAGAGTTTGAGAATTTTCTCCAACTCTTTTTGTGCTATAAATCAGACTTTTTTCTTGACTATTTTTGACCAAGTGATACAATAGAACTATGGTTTAGCACTCATGTATAAAGAGTGCTAACAATATGATTATGTTATGGAGGAAAACAAATGTTGAAACCATTAGGAGACCGTGTGGTCTTAAAAATTGAAGAAAAAGAACAAACTGTCGGAGGCTTTGTCCTAGCAGGAACATCTCAAGAAAAAACAAAAACAGCTACTGTAGTGGCTACTGGACAAGGTGTTCGTACCTTGAGCGGTGAGTTAGTCGCTCCAAGTGTAAAAGTTGGAGATCAGGTTTTAGTGGAAGCTCATGCAGGTATTGATGTCAAAGATGGTGATGAAAAGTATATCATCGTAGGTGAAGCAAATATCTTGGCAATCGTGGAATAATAGAAGGAGAAAGTAAGTATGGCAAAAGACATTAAATTTTCATCTGATGCACGTTCAGCTATGGTTCGTGGTGTTGATATCCTAGCTGATACTGTTAAAGTAACCTTGGGGCCTAAAGGTCGTAACGTTGTGCTTGAAAAATCATTTGGTTCTCCATTGATCACCAACGACGGTGTAACAATCGCCAAAGAAATCGAGTTAGAAGACCATTTTGAAAATATGGGTGCCAAATTGGTGTCAGAAGTGGCTTCTAAAACCAATGATATCGCTGGTGACGGGACAACTACTGCAACAGTATTGACTCAGGCCATTGTTCGTGAAGGGATCAAAAACGTTACGGCTGGCGCAAACCCAATCGGTATCCGTCGTGGGATTGAAGCAGCAGTTGCAACTGCTGTAGAAGCCTTGAAGAACAATGCTATTCCTGTCGCCAACAAAGAAGCTATCGCGCAGGTTGCTGCTGTCTCATCTCGTTCTGAAAAAGTTGGTGAGTACATCTCTGAAGCCATGGAAAAAGTTGGCAAGGATGGAGTCATCACCATTGAAGAATCACGTGGGATGGAAACAGAGCTTGAAGTTGTAGAAGGAATGCAATTTGACCGTGGTTATCTATCACAGTACATGGTCACTGACAATGAAAAAATGGTTGCAGACCTTGAAAATCCATACATTTTGATTACAGATAAGAAGATTTCAAATATCCAAGAAATCTTGCCACTTCTAGAAAGCATTCTTCAAAGCAGTCGTCCACTTTTGATTATTGCAGACGATGTTGACGGTGAAGCTCTTCCAACTCTTGTTTTGAACAAAATTCGTGGAACCTTCAACGTCGTTGCTGTTAAGGCGCCTGGATTTGGTGATCGTCGTAAGGCTATGCTGGAAGATATTGCCATTTTGACAGGCGGAACTGTTATCACAGAAGATCTTGGTCTTGAATTGAAAGATGCTACCATTGAAGCACTTGGTCAAGCAGCTAAAGTGTCTGTTGATAAAGATAGTACAGTCATTGTAGAAGGTGCAGGTAATCCTGAAGCAATTGCTAACCGTGTTGCTGTCATAAAATCACAAATTGAAACAACAACTTCAGAATTTGACCGTGAAAAACTCCAAGAACGCTTGGCTAAGTTGTCAGGTGGGGTAGCAGTTATCAAGGTTGGTGCTGCAACAGAAACAGAATTGAAAGAAATGAAACTCCGCATCGAAGACGCTCTCAATGCGACTCGCGCAGCTGTTGAAGAAGGTATCGTTGCAGGTGGTGGTACTGCCCTTGTCAATGTTATCTCTGCTGTTGCGACCTTGGAGTTAGAAGGTGATGAAGCAACAGGACGTAACATTGTTCTTCGTGCCTTGGAAGAACCTGTACGCCAAATCGCTTATAATGCAGGTTATGAAGGTTCAATTGTTATCGATCGTTTGAAAAATGCAGAGCTTGGAACAGGCTTCAATGCTGCAACAGGTGAATGGGTCAACATGATTGAAGCAGGAATTATCGATCCTGTTAAGGTTAGCCGTTCAGCCCTTCAGAATGCAGCTTCAGTAGCAAGCTTAATTCTAACAACAGAAGCAGTCGTAGCGAATAAACCAGAACCTGCTGCACCAGCGCCAGCTATGGATCCATCTATGATGGGTGGCTACTAAGAAATAAATAAAAACAGGTAGAATGAAAGATTTCTACCTGTTTCTTTTGAATTACTCAAAAAGAGGAAGCTCAGCCTCCTCTTTTTACATCTATTTAATTATGGTTTGATAACTTCAGCTCCACCCATGTATGGACGAAGAACTTCTGGAATGGTCACAGAACCATCTTCGTTTTGATAGTTTTCAAGGATAGCAGCGACTGTACGTCCAACAGCAAGTCCAGAACCATTCAAAGTATGAAGAAGTTTAACCTTACCATCGGCTTCATCACGGTAACGGATTTGGGCACGACGAGCTTGGAAATCTTCTGTATTTGAACAGCTTGAGATTTCACGATAAGTATTTTGCGCAGGAATCCATACTTCCAAGTCATAAGTCTTAGCAGCAGAGAAGCCCATGTCTCCTGTAGAAAGAGCAACTACACGGTATGGAAGGTTGAGTTTTTGAAGGATATTTTCAGCGTTAGCTGTCATCTTTTCAAGTTCTTCATATGATTCTTCAGGTTTAGCAAATTTCACCATTTCTACCTTGTGGAATTGGTGTAAACGAATCAAACCACGAGTATCACGACCAGCTGAACCAGCTTCAGAACGGAATGATGGGCTCATAGCAGTAAAGTAGATTGGCAAGTCTTTTCCATCAAGAATTTCATCACGGTAGTAGTTGGTCAGAGGAACTTCAGCTGTAGGAATGAGGACGTAGTTCGTATCTTTCAATTCAAATGTATCTTCTTTGAATTTTGGATATTGTCCTGTACCGAACATAGAATCATGGTTAACCATGTAAGGTGTGATGACTTCAGTGTAGCCTTCTTTTCCATGTTCATCCAACATAAAGTTGTAGATAGCACGTTCCAAACGAGCCCCGAGGCCTTTATAGAAGAGGAAGCGCGCTCCAGTTACCTTCCCACCACGTTCCCAGTCAAGAATACCAAGATCTTCACCTAGATCCCAGTGAGCTTTTGGTTCAAAGTCGAACTCGCGAGGAGTTCCCCAACGGCGAACTTCTACATTATCATCTTCGTCTGCACCGATAGGCACGCTATCAGCTGGGATATTTGGAAGTGTAGTGGTAAATTCTGTCAATTTAGCATCGATTTCAGCCAATTCTGCATCAAGAGCTTTTACCTCGGCAGAGAGGGTTTGCATCGCAGCAATCTTGTCATCGGCATTTTCCTTGTTACGTTTAGCTTGTGCAATCTCAGCAGAAACTGTGTTACGTTCAGCCTTGAGAGTTTCAACCTTGACCAAGATGTCACGTCGTTTGGCATCGATTTCTTTCATCTCGTTCAAGATAGCAGCATCTACACCACGTGTAGCTAGTTTTTCTGCGACAGCATCAAAGTCTGTACGAATACGTTTGATATCTAACATATAAACTCCTTTATGAAAAAAGCACACCCGACAAAGCGTTGGAGTGGCAGGGCCACGGTTCCATCCAACTTCACAGGTGTGCACTTGATTATGTATTTAGTTTGTAACAACGGTAGAATTTCAATTAAATCTTCTATCTGCTCGCAGCACCCGCAGACTTTCTGAAAGAAGTAAGTAACCTACTTATCCGTTTCTATGATTATACTAAACTTTCTATTTTTTTGCAAATAGATTTTTAATTTTTCGACCAATGATTTGGACTAAGGTAGGAAGTTTGACTACCTTGTCATTTCCCAGTTTTTCACGAGCTATTTTAAGAATTTTTCCAGAGTCTTTTGAGGCGAAGAGAAATTTTCCTTGATCTGTAAAGATTTCAAAATGACGACTAACCTTGCGGCCTGAAACATTGGCTCCGATTTGATTAATGCTGGACCATGGAATTTGAATATAGTCCTCGACATTTCGATCTGCGTAAAATTCTAGCGCATGATCTCCAACCAGAAATTTTCCAACCTTTCCTGTAATGGAGAGATAGGAAGTTCCAGTTGTTTGCAAGTCGACGACCTTGTTGAGGGATTGTGCCATGTTTAGTCTTCCTTATTTTCACCGAAAAATGCTTGGTAGAGAGCTTTAAGAGCGGCTTTTTCTTGGTCTTTATGGACAACAAACATGATAGAAACTTCACTAGAGCCTTGTGACATCATTTGGATGTTGATGTTGTTCTCAGATAAGGCACGAGTGGCTGTAGCAGTTACCCCGATATGACGCTTCATTTTTTCCCCAACAATCATAATGATAGACAGGTCGTGTTCGATTTCAGCGTGGTCTACCTCTGCTTTTTGGACTAACTGACGAAGGATTTCTTCTTCCTTGATCGGAGTCAATTCTCGTGAACGTAAGATGATAGACAGGTCATCGATACCAGTTGGCATGTGTTCCCAACCAATATTAAGGTCCTCAAGGATCTGAAGAACTTTACGACCAAAACCGATTTCGCGGTTCATCAGATATTTAGACATATTAATGCTGACAAAGCCAGAATCACCAGCGATTCCAACAACTGGGAATTTGTCGCTGCTATGTTGTAGCACAATGCGAGTACCTGGGTGGTCTGGATTGTTGGTATTTTTAATGACAAGAGGAATTTTCCCACGGTAGGCAGGAAGAAGGGCTTCGTCATGAAGGACAGAGAAACCTGCATAAGCCAATTCACGCATTTCACGGTAGGTCAATTCAGGGATAGAGTGTGGCTTATGGATAATACCAGGGTGGGCTGCAAAGATTCCATCTACATCCGTAAAGTTTTCATAGAGGTCAGCCTTGACACCAGCAGCAATGATAGAACCAGTGATATCTGAACCCCCACGTGAGAAGGTACAAATTTGATCTTCTTTCGTAACACCGAAGAAACCAGGGATAACAAGAACTTCAGTTGAATTTGTCAATTCCTCGATTTTATCGTAACTTGATGGGATGATACGTGCATTTCCAGGTTCGCTCGTAACGACGATACCAGCTTCTCTAGGATGAACATAACGCGCCTCCAAGCCATTTTGGTTAAAGTAGGCTGCAATCAATTTGGCATTGTTGTTTTCCCCTGCAGCAAGGAAGGTATCGTAGAGAAATTCATTGTCTTCAATTGGAAGAGTTGCGAGAGCACGGATGCTTTTTGAAATTTTATCTAAAACGGCTGGTTTAAGACCTAATTCGCTAACCATGGCAGCATAACGATCAATAATCCAGTTTTGACGTTTACTGATATCGTTACCAGCTACATAGTCGCGGTAGTATTTAATCAAGGCATCTGTAACCTTAGTATCTTCAGAATTACGTTTACCAGGGGCAGATACAACCACAAAACGACGTTCTGGGTCACTTTTGACAATATTTAAAACTTTTTCTAATTGACTAGCAGAGGCAAGCGAGCTTCCACCAAATTTAACAACCTTCATAAGAACTCCTAAAGTAAGTATTTTATACGATTATAGCAGAAAGAGGGGCTTTTTTCAATCTGGAAAATTTCCTATATAATTGTTTGAATGTCTCATCAAGAAAGCTTATAATAAAGATGTAGGGGGAAAGACTCTTCTGATGAAAGGAGTTGGGAAAGATGATTAAAAGAGTGTTTTGTTTAATACTACTAGTCCTTACCTTCGTGATGAATCCTACAAATATAGGAGCAACTTCTCATCCTCTTCCCAGTGGTCGTTTGACCGGAGAAGAATTAGCGATTGAGTATGCTCAGGAAGGTCAGATATCAGTTGAGAGGGCTAAAATTATCTTATCTATCGGCTTGTCAGATAGTCAGTCAAGGACTTATCGAATTCTCTCTGAAAAGATTATCGTCAATCCTAACTATGAAGCTAGAGTCAAGTTTTACTGTCAAACAGATGAGAGTGGACAATTTAGAGGAATCACGAAACTCTTAGCTGCAAGTCTGGTCGACAAGGATGGGGATAAGGAAGTTCCTTTTACAGGAAATCTTTTTGCCTACCTTGAAGATCCAAATCGTGTTTTTTACATGGTTTCAGGAGAATTCTACCATAAGGGACCCAACCAAGCACAGCTCTATCAGAGAGAAGGAGGACGAATGCTTGAAGTGATTTATGATTTTATGGATGATACAAGTACTGGTTTTCCTGTATTTTTAGAGACCAAACTAAGCTTTTAAAATCGGCCGAGACACTTTCGGTCGATTTTTCTCTTGTCTTATAAACAAGAAAAATATATAATTTGAAAATAAAATAATTTAAACATCATTGTAATTTGAAAGGAGTGGCTATGGATCATATTCTCTATCAAGTTCAAGACGATTTAGCGATACTAACTTTAAATCGTCCTGAGGTGGCCAATGGTTTTCATATTCCTATGTGTCAAGAAATTCTAGAAGCATTGGAATTGGCTGAAAAAGATGCTTCGGTTTCGTTTGTTCTCATTAATGCTCCCGGCAAAGTCTTCTCTGTTGGGGGCGATCTAGTAGAAATGAAACGTGCTGTTGAAGAGGATGATATTGTCTCCCTCACCCAAATCGCGGAGTTAGTAAATACGATTTCCTATAAGATTAAACAAATTCCTAAACCAGTCATTATGGAGGTGGATGGAGCAGTTGCTGGGGCGGCGGCTAATATGGCCTTGGCAGTTGATTTCTGTATTGCTTCTGACAGAGCTAAATTCATCCAGGCCTTTGTAGGTGTGGGCTTGGCTCCAGACGCGGGAGGTTTATTCTTGCTGACACGATCGCTAGGAACGACTCGGGCAACGCAGCTTGCCATGACCGGTGAAGCTTTTACAGCTGAGAATGCTTTAGAAGCAGGTGCTGTCTATCGTATGTGTGCTAGTGATCAACTGGAAAAGACAAGAGAACAATTGTTGAAGAAGTTGAGAAGAGGCTCCTCTAACTCCTATGCTGCTATTAAGAAGTTAGTCTGGGAGAGCGAGTTTAAGCAGTGGCACGAGTACGCACAGCTAGAATTGGAATTGCAAAAATCTCTATCTTATACGGAGGATTTCAAAGAAGGTGTTCGTGCACATTCTGAAAGAAGACGTCCAAAATTTTTGGGGAAATAATAAAATACTTGCGCAATTCTTTGAAGTTTGATATACTTTTCTTGTCAAATGTTTTGATAGTTAAACTTTTTTGATGAGGGAGGGAAGAAAATTGGACTACCAACGGATCAATGACTATTTAACATCTATTTTTAATAACGTCCTTGTGATTGAGGAAGTGAGTTTGAGAGGTAGTCGTTTCAAGGATATCTCCATCAAGGAAATGCACACGATCGATGTGATTGGCAAGTTTCCAGATGTGACTCCAAGTCAAGTGTCCAAAGAGTTGATGGTAACTCTAGGAACCGTGACAACTAGCTTGAACAACTTGGAACGAAAAGGTTATATCGAGCGCTTGCGATCAGATCAGGATCGTCGTGTAGTACATCTGCATTTGACAAAGAAAGGTCGCTTGGTACATCGGCTCCATAGACGTTTTCACAAGGCCATGGTCGAAAGGATCATCGAAGGCATGAGCCCAGAGGAAATGGATGTCATGAGTAAAGGTTTGACCAATCTTTATCAATTTTTGGAGGATTTGAAATAATGGCTTTTGCGAAAATAAGCCAGGTTGCTCATTATGTTCCAGAGCAGATTGTCACAAATGAAGATTTGGCTCAGGTTATGGATACGAGTGATGAATGGATTTCAAGTCGAACTGGGATTAAGGAACGTCGCATTTCTAAGACAGAATCAACAGGAGATTTGGCAACGGAAGTTGCAAAACAACTCCTAGAGAAGTCAGGGATTTCTGCGGAAGAGTTGGATTTTATCATCCTAGCTACGATGACACCTGACTCAATGATGCCTTCTACTGCAGCACGTGTACAGGCTCGTATTGGTGCTCGTAAGGCCTTTGCATTTGATCTAACTGCCGCTTGTAGTGGTTTCACCTTTGCCCTTTCAACTGCTGAGAAATTCATATCATCTGGACGATTTGGCAAGGGCTTGGTCATCGGTAGTGAAACTATGTCCAAAACCTTGGACTGGACAGATCGTTCAACAGCTGTCCTATTTGGAGATGGAGCTGGTGGCGTCTTGTTAGAAGCAAGCGATAAGCAACATTTCCTAGCGGAGAGTCTCAATAGCGATGGTTCACGTAGTGAGTGCTTGACCTATGGGCAGACAGGCTTGACTTCGCCATTTTCAGTTCAAGAAAATCCAGATGCTTTCTTGAGAATGGACGGCCGAGCAGTTTTTGATTTTGCGATTCGAGATGTTGCTAAGTCTATAAAAAATACCATAGAAGAGAGTCCTCTGTCGGCAGAAGAACTAGATTATCTCCTGCTTCACCAAGCTAATATCCGCATTCTAGATAAAATGGCTAGAAAGATCGGTGTAGATCGAGACAAGCTTCCTGCCAATATGACCAAGTATGGAAATACCAGTGCGGCAAGTATTCCGATTCTACTTTCAGAGTGTGTAGAGGAAGGGCTCATTCGTTTGGATGGAAGCCAAAAAATTCTCTTGTCAGGCTTCGGCGGAGGTTTGACATGGGGCACGCTTATTGTTACAATTTAGGTAATCATGTGGTGAACACATTGTTATAAAAACTATTTATTTTAAAGGAGTCTATCATGGCAGTATTTGAAAAAGTACAAGAAATTATCGTTGAAGAACTTGGAAAAGATGCATCAGAAGTAACACTTGAATCTACTTTTGATGATTTGGATGCAGATTCATTGGACTTGTTCCAAGTAATCTCAGAAATTGAAGATGCTTTTGATATTCAAATCGAAGCAGAAGATGACTTGAAAACAGTTGGTGACTTGGTTGCCTACGTTGAAGAGCAAACAAAATAATTAAAATAAATGAAGAAGGAGTAGGGGGAACCCGCTCCCTCTTGTTCAGGTAATAGTTTGACAGTCAAAGTATAATGTGGTCGAACTATTACCTAAGCAAGACTCATGGAGGCACTATGAAAACACGTATTACAGAATTATTGAACATTAAATATCCTATCTTTCAAGGGGGAATGGCCTGGGTTGCAGATGGTGACCTTGCTGGAGCTGTTTCAAAAGCAGGTGGTCTAGGTATCATCGGTGGAGGAAATGCTCCTAAAGAAGTGGTTAAAGCTAATATCGATAAGATTAAATCTTTAACAGATAAGCCTTTTGGTGTCAACATTATGCTTCTGTCTCCATTTGTTGATGATATTGTTGACCTCGTCATTGAAGAAGGGGTTAAGGTAGTCACAACTGGTGCAGGAAACCCAAGTAAATATATGGATCGATTTCATGAAGCAGGAATCACCGTTATTCCTGTAGTTCCTAGCGTAGCTTTGGCTAAACGGATGGAAAAAATCGGTGCAGATGCTGTTATTGCAGAAGGTATGGAAGCAGGTGGACACATCGGTAAACTAACAACTATGACCTTGGTTCGTCAAGTTGCAGCTGTTGTTTCTATCCCTGTTATTGCAGCTGGAGGCATTGCAGACGGTGAGGGAGCCGCTGCTGGCTTTATGCTCGGTGCAGAAGCTGTGCAAGTAGGAACTCGTTTTGTAGTTGCTAAAGAATCAAACGCCCATCCAAACTATAAAGCGAAAATTTTAAAAGCTAGAGATATCGATACTACGATTTCAGCTCAACACTTTGGACATGCTGTTCGTGCAATTAAAAATCAGTTGACTCGTGATTTTGAAAAAGCTGAAAAAGAGGCCTTTAAACAAGAAAATCCTGATTTGGAAATTTTTGAACAAATGGGAGCAGGTGCTCTAGCCAAAGCGGTTGTTCACGGAGATGTGGATGGTGGATCTGTTATGGCAGGTCAAATTGCAGGGCTTGTTTCCAAGGAAGAAACCGTTGAAGAAATCTTAAAAGATATTTACTACGGTGCAGCTGAAAAGATTCAAGCAGAAGCTGCTCGTTGGGCAGGAGTTACAAGAAATGACTAAAACAGCCTTTCTATTTGCAGGTCAAGGAGCCCAGTACCTTGGAATGGGACGTGAGCTATACGACCAATATGCTATCGTCAAGGAAACAATCGATCAAGCTAGCCAAGTCTTAGGTTATGACCTTCGTGACTTGATTGATAACGATGAAACGAAGCTACATCAGACTCGTTACACGCAACCAGCTATTTTAGCTACATCCGTTGCTATTTACCGACTACTAAAGGAAAAAGGTTACCAGCCTGATATGGTGGCAGGTTTGTCTCTTGGAGAATACTCTGCCCTGGTAGCTAGTGGTGCCTTGGATTTTGAAGCTGCAGTGGCTCTAGTTGCTAAACGTGGGTCTTATATGGAAGAAGCAGCACCAGTAGGATCAGGGAAAATGGTAGCTGTGCTAAATACACCAGTTGAAGTGATTGAAAAAGCTTGTCAAGAAGCTTCTCAACTTGGTGTTGTAACTCCAGCTAACTACAACACGCTGAGTCAAATTGTTATTGGTGGTGAGGTAGTGGCGGTAGATCGTGCGGTTCAACTCTTGCAAGAAGCAGGAGCAAAACGTTTGATTCCGCTAAATGTTTCTGGTCCTTTCCATACAGCTTTATTGGAACCTGCTAGTCAAAAACTAGCTCGAGCCCTGACAGAAGTTGAGTTTTCTGACTTTGCTTGTCCACTTGTTGGCAATACAGAAGCAAAGGTCATGGAAAAAGAACGAATTGCAGAACTTTTGACTCGTCAAGTTAAGGAACCCGTTCGTTTTTATGAAAGTATTGCAGTCATGCAAGAAGCGGGTGTCACTCGTTTTATCGAGATTGGTCCTGGAAAAGTCTTGTCAGGATTCGTTAAAAAGATTAATAAAACAGCTCAACTTGCTAATGTGGAAGATCAAGCAAGCTTAGAAGCACTTCTAGAGAATTAAATTTCATGAGGTAGAAGTTCTGAAAGGAGAAACATGAAACTAGAACAGAAAAATGTCTTTATTACAGGCTCAAGTCGAGGAATTGGTCTTGCCATTGCTCATAAATTTGCCAGCTTGGGAGCCAACGTTGTCTTGAATAGTCGTGGTGAAATCTCTGAGGAGCTTCTAGCTGAATTTAAACCATACGGTGTCAAGGTTCTAGCCATTTCTGGAGATGTCTCAGATTTTGCAGATGCTAAGCGCATGGTGGACCAAGCCATTGAAGAGCTGGGTTCAGTTGATGTTTTAGTCAACAATGCTGGGATTACCCAAGACACTCTCCTGCTCAAGATGACAGAAGTAGACTTTGAGAAGGTCTTAAAAGTCAATCTAACGGGTGCCTTCAATATGACACAAGCAGTCTTGAAACAGATGCTAAAAGCTCGTGAGGGTGCCATTATCAACATGTCGAGTGTTGTTGGTTTGATGGGAAATATCGGTCAAGCGAACTATGCTGCTTCAAAAGCAGGATTGATTGGTTTTACCAAGTCTGTAGCACGTGAGGTTGCTAATCGTAATGTGAGAGTAAATGCTATTGCGCCAGGAATGATTGAATCGGATATGACCGCTGTCTTGACAGATAAAGTAAAGGATGCCATGTTGGCGCAAATTCCGATGAAACAGTTTGGACAAGCAGAGCAGGTGGCTGATGTGACAGTCTTTCTTGCTAGTCAAGATTATCTAACAGGACAAGTAATTGCAATTGACGGTGGACTAACCATGCAATAAGAGTTAAAATAGAGGTAGAAGAATGAAACTGAATCGAGTAGTAGTGACAGGTTATGGAGTAACATCTCCAATTGGCAACACACCAGAAGAATTTTGGAACAGCTTAAAAACTGGTAAGATTGGAATTGGTGAAATTACTAAGTTTGATCATAGTGAATTTGCAGTGCATAATGCGGCAGAAATCAAAGATTTTCCTTTTGACAAATATTTTGTAAAAAAAGATACCAATCGTTTTGATGCTTATTCTTTGTATGCGCTATATGCAGCCCAAGAAGCCGTTAATCATGCAGGTCTTGATGTAGAAGCTCTGGATAAGGATCGCTTTGGTGTTATCGTTGCTTCAGGTATTGGTGGAATCAAGGAAATCGAAGATCAAGTCATTCGCCTTCATGAAAAAGGTCCAAAACGTGTGAAACCGATGACCCTTCCAAAAGCTTTAGCAAATATGGCCTCAGGAAATGTTGCTATGCGCTTTGGTGCTAATGGTATTTGTAAATCTATCAATACTGCTTGTGCTTCTTCAAATGATGCAATTGGAGATGCCTTCCGTTCTATCAAATTTGGTTTCCAAGATATCATGCTAGTTGGTGGTTCAGAATCCTCTATTACACCATTTGCGATCGCTGGTTTCCAAGCCTTAACAGCTCTTTCAACAACAGAGGATCCAACTCGTGCTTCTATTCCATTTGACAAAGACCGTAATGGATTTGTTATGGGTGAAGGATCAGGTATGTTAGTCCTTGAAAGTTTAGAGCATGCTGAAAAACGGGGAGCGACTATCTTAGCAGAAGTTGTCGGTTACGGGAATACTTGTGATGCCTACCATATGACTTCACCATATCCAGAAGGCCAAGGTGCTATTAAAGCTATCAAACTTGCCTTGGAGGAAGCTGAAATCACACCAGACCAAGTAGCCTATGTCAATGCTCACGGTACATCAACTCCTGCTAATGAAAAGGGAGAAAGTGGTGCTATCGTAGCGGTTCTTGGTAAGGAAGTACCTGTATCTTCAACTAAGTCATTTACAGGCCATTTGCTAGGAGCGGCAGGGGCTGTTGAAGCAATCGCTACTATTGAAGCTATTCGTCAAAGCTATGTTCCAATGACAGCTGGAACGATAGAATTATCAGACTACATTGAAGCAAACGTTATCTATGGACAAGGATTGGAACGAGAAATTCCATATGCTATCTCAAATACTTTTGGATTTGGTGGGCATAACGCAGTTCTTGCTTTCAAACGTTGGGAGAATAAGTAAAGATGAATTTAAATGAAATCAAAGACTTGATGGCGCAATTTGACCAGTCAAGCTTGAGAGAATTTTCTTATAAAAATGGAACGGATGAGTTGGTCTTCAGTAAGAATGAAGCGAAACTTGTTGCAGAAGCAAGTCCAGCACCTCAAGCTCCAACTACAACACCAATTGTAGAAGCAGTTTCAGAATCAGGTGCTAGTGAATCTGAAGATGAAGGGGATCTTGTAGAAAGTCCACTTGTCGGAGTTGCTTACTTGGCTGCCGGACCAGACAAACCTAATTTTGTTTCAGTCGGTGATACTGTTAAAAAAGGCCAAACTCTGGTCATCATCGAAGCTATGAAGGTCATGAACGAAATTCCAGCACCTAAAGATGGTGTCGTAACAGAAATTCTTGTTGCTAATGAAGAAATGGTTGAGTTTGGGAAAGGCTTGGTACGTATCAAATGATTGATATTCAAGGAATTAAAGAAGCTTTGCCTCACCGTTATCCCATGCTCTTAGTAGATCGTGTCTTAGAAGTTAGTGAAGATACAATCGTTGCCATTAAAAATGTAACGATTAACGAACCTTTCTTCAACGGTCATTTTCCTCAATACCAAGTTATGCCAGGAGTCCTCATTATGGAAGCCTTGGCTCAGACAGCAGGTGTTTTGGAATTATCAAAACCTGAAAACAAAGGGAAGCTTGTCTTCTATGCTGCCATGGATAAGGTTAAGTTTAAGAAACAAGTTGTTCCTGGTGATCAGCTTGTCATGACAGCAACGTTTGTCAAACGTCGTGGCACAATCGCCGTAGTAGAAGCGAAGGCAGAAGTAGATGGTAAGCTTGCAGCAAGCGGGACTCTGACCTTTGCTATTGGAAACTAGGGAGGTTTTCCATGTTTTGTAAGATTTTAATTGCCAATCGTGGTGAAATTGCTGTTCGTATTATTCGTGCGGCACGAGAGTTAGGAATCGCAACAGTCGCTGTCTATTCGACTGCTGACAAGGAAGCTCTCCACACGCTTTTGGCTGATGAGGCTATCTGTATCGGCCCTGGGAAGGCTGCAGAATCTTATCTGAACATCAATGCCATCCTATCAGCTGCGGTCTTGACTGAAGCTGAAGCTATTCACCCTGGATTTGGATTTTTGAGTGAAAATTCCAAATTTGCAACCATGTGTGAAGAAGTTGGGATTAAATTTATCGGACCATCAGCTCGTGTCATGGATATCATGGGAGATAAAATTAACGCCCGTGCTCAAATGATTAAGGCTAATGTTCCCGTCATTCCGGGTTCAGATGGAGAAGTCCATACTGCAGAAGAGGCTCTTGCTATTGCTGAAAAAATTGGTTATCCAGTTATGCTGAAAGCTTCAGCTGGAGGTGGTGGAAAAGGGATTCGTAAGGTTGAAAAAGCAGAAGATCTCGTGTCAGCCTTTGAAACAGCCTCTAGTGAAGCCAAAGCCAACTTTGGTAATGGAGCGATGTACCTTGAGCGTGTGATCTATCCTGCTCGCCATATTGAAGTACAGATTCTTGCTGACCAGATGGGTCATGTTATTCACCTAGGTGAGCGTGACTGTTCGCTTCAACGGAATAACCAAAAGGTTTTAGAAGAAAGTCCTTCGATTGCTATTGGAAAAACCCTTCGTAATGAAATTGGTGCAGCGGCAGTACGTGCAGCGGAGTCTGTAGGCTACGAAAACGCTGGTACCATTGAATTCTTACTAGATGAAGCAAGTGGTAAATTCTACTTTATGGAGATGAATACGCGTATCCAAGTAGAACATCCAGTAACCGAATTTGTTTCTGGTGTGGATATTGTCAAGGAACAAATCCGTATCGCAGCAGGTCAACCATTGACTTTGAAGCAGGAAGATATTGTTCTAAAAGGACATGCTATTGAGTGCCGTATCAATGCGGAAAACCCAGCCTTTAATTTTGCACCAAGTCCAGGTAAGATTACCAATCTTTATCTACCAAGTGGTGGTGTGGGCTTGCGTGTGGATTCAGCAGTCTATCCTGGTTATACCATTCCGCCATACTATGATAGTATGATTGCTAAAATTATTGTTCATGGTGAAAATCGTTTTGATGCACTCATGAAAATGCAACGAGCTCTTTATGAACTCGAAATTGAAGGGGTGGTCACCAATGCTGATTTCCAACTGGATCTGATTTCAGATCGTCGAGTGATAGCAGGGGACTACGATACTTCATTCTTGATGGAAACTTTCTTACCACACTATCAAGAAAAAGAATAATGTAATACTCTTCGAAAATCTCTTCAAACCGCGTCAGCTTCGCCTTGCCGTAGATATAGGTAACTGACTTCGTCAGTTCTATCCACAACCTCAAAACAGTGTTTTGAGCTGACTTCGTCAGTCTTATCTACAACCTCAAAGCAGTGCTTTGAGCAACCTACGGCTAGTTTCCTAGTTTGCTCTTTTATTTTCATTGAGTATAAAAATAGTATAAGACTGAAAAGGGGGATGTATGGCTCTATTTAGTAAAAAAGATAAATATATTCGAATCAATCCCAATCGTTCGACTGTAAATCAACCTCAGATCAAGCCAGAGGTTCCAGATGAGCTCTTCTCCCAATGTCCAGGTTGCAAATATACAATTTACCAAAAGGACTTGGGGAGTGAGCGTATATGCCCTCACTGTGGCTATACCTTCCGTATTTCAGCTCAAGAGCGTTTAGCTTTAACCATTGATATGGGTACGTTTTTGGAAATGTTTAAAGGGATTGAGACTCAGGATCCTTTGAATTTTCCAGGCTATCGTAAAAAATTGACTTTGATGCGTGAAAAGACAGGTCTTGATGAGGCTGTTGTGACAGGAACAGCTTTGATTAAGGGAGAGAAGGTTGCCCTTGGCATCATGGATTCTAACTTTAT
Organism: Streptococcus infantis; assembly: GCF_047464215.1. Lineage (GTDB taxonomy): Bacteria > Bacillota > Bacilli > Lactobacillales > Streptococcaceae > Streptococcus > Streptococcus infantis_P. Next base: position 69,424 of record NZ_JASHCG010000008.1, read on the forward strand.
CATGGCGTCTATGGGAACTGTAGTTGGTGAAAAAATCACTCGCTTGTTCGAATACGCGACAGCTGAAAAATTACCAGTTGTCTTGTTTACAGCATCTGGTGGAGCACGTATGCAAGAAGGAATCATGAGTTTGATGCAGATGGCTAAAATCTCTGCTGCAGTTAAACGTCATTCCAATGCAGATCTCTTTTATCTGACTATCCTTACGGATCCAACAACTGGAGGTGTTACAGCTTCCTTTGCAATGGAAGGGGATATCATCTTGGCGGAACCTCAAAGTTTGGTAGGATTTGCCGGACGCCGTGTCATTGAAAATACAGTAAGAGAAGACCTACCAGAAGACTTCCAGAAAGCAGAGTTTTTACTGGAACATGGTTTTGTAGATGCAATTATTAAACGGCGAGAATTGCCAGATACGATTGCTCGATTAGTAAGGTTGCATAAGGGGGATTGTTGATGAATATAGCGAAAATTATCAGAGAAGCACGTGAACAAACCCGCTTAACTGCCTTGGACTTCGCAACAGGAATTTTTGATGACTTTGTAGAGCTACATGGGGATCGCTCTTTCAGAGATGATGGTGCTGTTATTGGTGGTATCGGTTGGTTGGGAGATCAAGCAGTAACTGTTGTCGGAATCCAAAAAGGTAAAAGCTTACAAGATAATCTTAACCGCAACTTTGGTCAACCTCATCCAGAAGGTTATCGAAAAGCCCTTCGCTTGATGAAGCAGGCTGAAAAATTTGGTCGTCCAATTGTAACCTTTATCAATACTGCTGGTGCCTATCCTGGTGTAGGAGCAGAAGAACGGGGTCAAGGTGAAGCTATTGCCCGTAACCTCTTTGAAATGAGTGATTTAAAAGTTCCCATCATTGCCATTATTATCGGTGAAGGAGGCTCTGGTGGAGCTCTTGCACTTGCAGTAGCTGACCGTGTTTGGATGCTAGAAAACTCTATCTATGCAGTTCTCAGTCCCGAAGGCTTTGCTTCCATCTTGTGGAAAGATGGCACGCGTGCTATGGAAGCAGCTGAGTTGATGAAAATCACTTCGTATGAGTTGTTGGATATGCAAGTTGTTGATAAGGTCATCTCTGAGGTGGGTCTATCAAGTAAAGATCTGATCAAGCAAGTGAAAGAACAACTTCAAGCGGAACTCGATGCACTTGGTAAACTTCCGCTAGCCCAACTCATTGAAGAGCGTTATCAACGCTTTAGAAAGTATTAAAAAGAAAGCTAGAACAAAAGTGGTTCTAGCTTTTTAGCTTCTATAAAAAAAGACATTTCAGGATTAATAATTGACAGTTGAGGAAATGGAACTGAGGGGCGTTTAAAAAAGATGTATATTTTATAATAAGGAATGATAATCTATAAGTGCTACAGAGAATAGATTAATACTCAATGAAAATCAAAGAGCAAACTAGGAAGCTAGCCGAAGGCTGTACTTGAGTACGGCAAGGTGAAGCTGATGTGGTTTGAATTTGATTTTCGAAGAGTATAAGTTTTTATAGATTTTATGCTGTGCTATGTCAGTATATAACTGATAAACTGAATAGGGGGGTGTTAATTTTTCCCTCCATCAAGGTAATTTTAATTTTTTTAAGGAATGAGTATGAAAAAACTTTGGCATTTTGGAGTCTTTATCTTACTGGTATTTCTATCGGTTTATCTACCAGAGTTAGGGATTGTGCATCTGACTAAGTTTTTAGGATGGGGGATAAATGGCTATTCTATCTTTTTAACAGTTGAAGTAATAGCTATTTTGCTATTATTTATCTACTGGCTCAAAAAGAAAGAGATGCTCTATATTTTTGAAAAAAAGGGTTCAAAGAAGTCAAGATTCTTTTACCTTGTAGTTGGTCTAGTGGCTACTTATTTTGATCGTCAATTGGTGGATGCTTTTCAGTTACAGTTTCATCACTTCATTGATAACAAGTATATCTTTCAAGACCTTCTTTCAGCCTTGTATTCAAATGGACAACCAACTTTTCTATCAACTGTTCTCAGTTTTAGTTTAACAGTAGTCGTCGGACCTATATTGGAGGAACTGATTCATAGGGGGTACTTTATGAATAACTTTTTCCCCCAGTCCAAGTACTATCTGGATGTTATCCTATCTGCTCTTATCTTTGGACTTAGTCATTTGATCCTAACTCACCGAGATCCTATCAGTTTCATCATTTATAGTTTAGGCGGTTTCTTCTATGCCCTTGTCTACCGTTGGACAAAGAACCTGAAAATTACAATCCTATGCCATAGTTTTTTCAACTTTCTCACTTATGCAAAGCCCATCTGGATTTTTGTTTATAATTTTATCTATTATCGTTTTTTAAGATAGTAGTAATAAGAAAAGTGTTTGATCTGAGTCAAACACTTTTTCTATATTATTTAATCTTCTTCTGTCACAAATTGACTGAGGAGTCCATTGATGAAACGGGCTGACTTTTGATCTGAAAAGCTTTTAGCAAGCTCAATGGCTTCGTTAACAGCTACGAGTTGAGGAGTGTCAAATGAAGTAATTTCAAAAACTCCTAGGCGTAGAAGAGTTTTTTCCACTAAAGTCAGACGATCGATGGTCCAACCAGTTTTCAAATGTTGAGTGATTTGTTTATCCAGATCATCCTTTTTAGCTTGGACACCAGAAACGAGCTCTACAAGGAAGTTAGGAAGTTGTACGTCTGTATCTTCGCGATCATGTGTGTAGGCGAAGCGACAAGCAGTTTCTAGATCTGAACCAAATTCAAGACTCATCAAGGCTTGGAAAGCACACTTACGTAGTTCACGTCTAGATTCTAATAATGGACTAGTCATTGAGGAAGTCCTCGTCGAATAAGTCTTTCAATTCTGGTTTTGGTGTTTTATCTGGAACGATACCAGCAACGTGAATGTTGACGGCAGTGATTTCAACATCAGCCATATTGCGGACAGCATCCTTAACAGCTTTCTGGATAGCCATAGCAACCTTAGGAACTTTGACACCGTACTCTAGGTAGAGGTAGATATCAGCTGTGAGCTCATCGTTTGCTTCTTTTAGATATACGCCACGACCAAGAGAAAGTTTTGAAAGGGTGTCAGATACTGATTTGTTTGAAAAAGAGTGTACGCCTTCAACTTTCGCAGTTGCGATAGCAATAATTTTTTCAAGTACACGTGGGGCGATGACGATTTCGCCAAGTTGTTCTTCAATTCCCATAGAATGACCTCTTTCTAGTTTCTAGAGATTAGGCGCGAGAAACGTAAGTTCCTTCTGCAGTGTTGATAATCAATTTTTGTCCTGCTTCGATGAAGTCTGGAACGTTCACGACAAGACCAGTTTCCATTGTTGCTGGTTTACCAGAACCTGTAACAGTAGCACCTTTGATAGATGGTTGTGTTTCAGCAACTGTCAATTCAACAGTAGTTGGTACAGTCACACCGATTACTTCAGTTCCGTAGAATTGGATTTTTACATCTGAGTTTTCAAGGATGTAAAGCAATTCGTTTTCAACATTTACAACAGGAATTTCGTATTGGTCATAAGTTTCTGTATTCATGAAGTAAGCTGTGTCGTCCATTTTGTACAAGTATTGAGCTGGAACTGTTTCGATAATAGCTTGCTCAAATTTTTCTTCTGGGCGGTAGCTTGTTTCAAATGTTGAACCAGTACGGACATCACGCAATTTCATACGCATGATAGTGTTTCCTTTACCTGGTTTGTGGTGGCTAGCTTCCAAAACGCGGATCAATTTTCCTTCTGCTGTTTCAAAGGTCATACCAGCCTTTAGTTTACTTGCTTCAATCATGTTTTTACCTCTTTTATAAATATTATTACTCTTCATTTTACCATAAAATCTTCTGGAAATAAAGCCAAAATAGTTAATGGGAGATGGTGGGGGAGAAAAAGAATATTGCCTAGTCAGGTGGAGTGGTTAATGTTAAATAGTATCCACTATATTTCTTCTCATACTCAATGGAAATCAAAGAGCAAACTAGGAAGCAAGCCGCAGGCTGCTCAAAACACTGTTTTGAGGTTGTGGATAGAACTGACGAAGTCAGTAACCATATATACAGTAATGTGACGCTGACGTGGTTTGAAGAGATTTTCGAAGAGTATTATATTTCAAAAGGCCGAAGTAAGCTTACTCCGACCTGTTAGTATTGTCTTAAAAAGATTGATTTTTATTATGGTTCTACCAAAATTTTAATTTGTGACTTATCTTGAGTTAATTCGATAAAGCCTTCTTCGACGATATTTTCCAATTTAATTTTCTTAGTAACTAATTTTTCAGCAGAGAAGTAGCCTTGTTCCATCAATTCTAATACTTTAGGGAAGATATGACGATAAGCAATGATTCCTTTTAGTGTCTTTTCTTGGATTGCAAATTCATTCGGATTAATATTTGCTTCTCGTTCCCAGATAGAGACAACCATACACTCACCTGCCTTATGTACTGCGGCTAGAGCTTGCCCTAAAACTACTGGCACACCCGTTACTTCATAAGAAACATCTACACCACCGTTTGTTAAACGATGAATAGCTTCAACAGCTGTTTCACCCTCTTCCGAACGGACAACGATAGCTCCTAACTCTTCAGCTTTTGCTTGACGTTCAGGTGATAGTTCAACAGCATAAATCTTAGAAGCACCCGCTGCACGAAGGGCTTCTACAATTAAGAGACCAATCGGACCTAAGCCAAAGACAGCAGCAGTATCACCAGTTTTTAGTGCTGATTGACGAACTGCATAAACTGCAACAGCAGCTGGCTCAGTGAGAGCAGCTTGCTCATAGCTTAAGCTATCTGGAATGACATGTACTAAGTCACCGTCTAAAACACAATATTTGGCAAATCCACCGTCTGCAGCCAAACCGACAAAATTAAGGTTTGGATCCAAATTATAATTACCAACTAAGTTATTCTTAGCTAGAATTGGTTCTACAGCAACACGATCACCAACTTTAACACGAGTAACATCGCTTCCGACTTCTACAATTTCACCAGAAAATTCATGTCCCAGTGTTACTGGTGCTTTTTGACCAGAATAGACATGTTCTTCTGTTGGGATGAAGATAGGGCCATCTAAAAATTCGTGGAGGTCAGTACCACAAATTCCTGTGAATTTAACAGCAACTTTTACTTGGTGCGGAAGTACCTCAGGGACTTCTACTTCTTGAATACGAACATCTTTTGCTGCATGCCAGCGAGCTGCTTTCATTGTAGGCATATGAATAACTCCTTATTGTTGCGATTTTTAATTTTCCTTTTAGGAAACTTTACATGTAATATTGTAAACGCTTTCTTTATATTTGTCAAGAAAAACCAACCTTAGGGCTGGTTTCTTTTACATATTAATCTTCTTTCAACTTCGCCAATTCTTGGGCAAGGAGTTTAAGGGCGACTTGTGGGTTGGCTTGGCCTTTGGTCGCTTTCATGAGGAATCCTGTGAAGGCCTTGTCAGCGTTACGTTTTCCTGACTTGAAGTCGGCAACAGCGGCTTCGTTATCCGCAAAGACTTGATGAATAATTGGAATCAAAACATCAGGATCTGAGATTTGAACCATACCTGCTTTTTCAACGTATTCACGAGCTCCACCGCCATTTTTAGCTAGGTGGACAAAGACTTTCTTGGCAATCTTAGACGAAATCGTACCGTCTTCGATGATGGCAATCATTTCTACCAAGTTTTCTGGTGTCAATTTGATTTGTTCCAGTGTCTTGCCTTCGGCATTCAAGAACTGAGCAACTTCACCTTGGAGCCAGTTAGAGACTTGTTTGGCATCACCACCTAGGGCAACAGCTTTTTCAAAGAAGTCAGAAGTGACTTTGTTTGCAGTCAACTGGCTAGCATCGTAGTCTGATAATCCGAGTTGAGAGACATAGCGTGCACGGCGCTCTTTTGGAAACTCTGGTAACTCCGTACGCATTTCCTCAATCCACTCATCTGAGATTTCAAAGAGGGGTAGGTCTGGTTCTGGGAAGTAACGGTAGTCAGCAGCACCTTCCTTAACACGCATGAGGATGGTTGCCTTGTTGGCTTCATCGTAACGGCGTGTTTCTTGGCGGATTTGACCACCTGAGCGTAGGATTTCAGCCTGACGTTGGACTTCGTATTCAAGCCCCTTGCGAACGTTTGAGAAGGAGTTGAGGTTCTTCAACTCAGTCTTGGTACCGAATTTCTCTTGACCATAAGGACGAAGAGAGATGTTGGCATCCACACGCATAGAACCTTCTTCCATCTTAACGTCAGAAATACCAGCGTACTGGATAACTTCCTTGAGGGCTGTCAGATAAGCATAGGCTTCTTCAGGAGAACGCATGTCTGCTTCAGATACAATCTCAATCAATGGCACCCCTTGGCGGTTAAGGTCAACATAAGAGTAGCCATCTGTACCGTGGGTGTTTTTACCAGCGTCTTCTTCCAAGTGGGCGCGCTCGATACCGATTTTCTTAGTTGTACCGTCTTCTAACTCGACTTCAATCCAGCCGTTATAACCGATTGGCTCATCAAACTGAGAAATTTGGTAGGCTTTTGGATTGTCAGGATAGAAGTAATTCTTGCGGTCAAAGTGCATCTTCTTGTGGATGTCCATGTTGAGGGCAAGAGCAGCTTTGATACCGGCATCAACAACACCTTTATTGAGAACTGGCAGAACTCCTGGGAAGGACCAGTCAATCACGTTGGTGTTGGCATTTTGGTCATTTCCAAAGTGGGCAGAAGTAGGTGAGAAGATTTTTGAATTGGTGTTGAGCTCTACGTGGACTTCAAGTCCAATGACTGTTTCAAAGTTCATTAGTTATCACCTCCAAAAATCACGGGTTGTTGTTTGTGGTAGTCTGTTGTTGCTTCAAATGCAGCAGCAGCTTGGTAAATAGTTTCCTCAGAGTACTTAGGACCAATCAATTGCAGACCGACAGGTAGACCTTGAGAGAATCCAGCAGGAATCGAAATTCCTGGGAGACCTGCCAAGTTGACTGGGATGGTCAAGAGGTCAGCCAAGTACATGGCAACGGGATCGTGGTTGAGAGAATCCAAGTCATAGGCAACGCTTGGTGCAGTTGGTCCCAAAATCAAGTCATAATCCGCAAAGACTTTTTCGAAATCTTGAATGATAAGGGTACGAACCTGACCAGCCTTCTTGTAGTAAGCATCATAGTAACCTGATGAAAGGCTGAAAGTCCCTAGCATGATACGGCGTTTCACCTCTTCACCGAAACCTTGGCTACGGCTGTTTACATAGATTTCATCAAGATTAGTCGCATCCTCTGCACGATAGCCGTAACGGATACCGTCAAAGCGTTGCAAGTTTGATGAAGCTTCAGATGAAGCGATAATGTAGTAAACGGCAACACCGTATTTAGAGTGAGGAAGGCTGACTTCTTCAACGATGGCACCAAGTTTTTCAAAGTGTTTAGCGGCGTTCAGGATAGTTTCCTTAACTTCTGGGTCAATCCCTTCACCAAGGTATTCCTTAGGCAAAGCAATTTTCATGCCCTTGATGTCTTGACCGATTTTTGAAGTAAAGTCAGCGATGCGGACAGGAGCAGAAGTAGAGTCTTTGGCGTCTTCGCTGGCAATAGCGTTGAGCAAGAGAGCATTTTCCTTAACAGTTGGTGCGAAAGGTCCAATCTGGTCTAATGAGCTACCGAAGGCAATGAGACCGAAACGAGAAACCGTTCCGTAGGTCGGTTTGAGACCAACAATCCCGTTGAAGGCAGCAGGTTGGCGGATAGAACCACCAGTATCAGAACCAAGTGACAAGCGGACTTGTCCTGAAGCTACGGCTGCGGCAGAACCACTGGATGAACCACCAGGAACCTTTGTCTGGTCCCAAGCATTTTTAGTGGCACCATAGTGAGAAGTTTCACCTGATCCACCCATGGCAAATTCGTCCATGTTGGTTTTTCCAACGACAATCATGCCTTTCGCTTTTGCATTAGCAACAGCTGTTGCATCAAAGATAGGCTCATAGTTATAGAGCATTTTTGAGGCAGCAGTTGTCAGGATACCGTCTGTAGAGATATTATCCTTAACAGCAAGCGGAATTCCTGAAAGGACATTGTCAGCGTCAATTCCAGCTTCATCAATAGCTTTGGCTTGAGCAAGAGCTTGCTCTTCAGCGATGGTAACAAAAGCGTTGATAGCCTCTTCGCGCGCCTTGATATCTTCAAGCGTTGCTTGCGTTAGTTCGGTTGCAGAAATTTCCTTGGATACAAGGAGATTGTGCAAGTCTTCAATGGTTTTATTGTTAAAAGTCATTAGGCATCTCCTCCATCGTCCAGGATAGCTGGTACCTTGATATAGTAATTGTCTTTTTCAGGTACATTTTTAAATAAGCGATCACGGTCAGTTCCTTCTTCGGCTACGTCTGGGCGAAGAACGGTCTTGCGATCTGCCATGGTAGTCGTTGGTTCAACACCAGTAGTGTCAACTTCGCCCAGCAATTCAACCATGTCAACAATCTTAGACAAGGTTGTCGCAAAGGCAGCAGTTTCTTCTTCTGAGAATTTTAATTTTGAAAGATTGGCAACGTGTGTTACCTCTTCTTGCGTAATTTTCATCTTGCATCCTTTCGTGAAATGATGATTATTTATCTGTTCTATTTTACCATATTTTCCTATAAATAAGGGAGGGATAAGTGAAAAGAAATAGAAATTGAAAAAAATGGCAAAATCCGATATAATGGAGTGTTGAAAGGAATGGTAAAATCCAATGTAAAAATCATTCTTAGCTATTGAAACAAGAAAAATAGAGAATCAGAGAAAGAGAACTTATGAATATTCAAGAAGAAATTAAGAAACGTCGTACCTTTGCTATCATCTCCCACCCTGACGCGGGGAAAACAACCATTACTGAGCAGTTGCTCTACTTTGGAGGCGAGATTCGTGAGGCTGGTACCGTAAAAGGAAAGAAAACAGGGACTTTTGCCAAGTCTGACTGGATGGATATCGAGAAGCAACGTGGGATTTCGGTTACTTCATCTGTGATGCAATTTGACTACGATGGTAAGCGTGTCAATATCCTAGACACCCCAGGGCACGAGGACTTTTCAGAAGATACTTATCGGACTTTGATGGCGGTGGATGCTGCGGTCATGGTCGTGGACTCTGCAAAAGGTATCGAGGCCCAAACCAAGAAATTGTTTGAGGTTGTGAAACATCGTGGCATTCCCGTCTTTACCTTTATGAACAAGCTGGACCGTGACGGTCGTGAGCCTTTGGATCTCTTGCAAGAATTAGAAGAAGTTCTAGGCATTGCGAGCTATCCTATGAACTGGCCAATCGGGATGGGGAAAGCTTTTGAAGGTTTGTATGACCTTTATAACCAACGCTTGGAACTCTACAAGGGGGATGAACGTTTCGCTAGTCTAGAAGATGGGGACGAGCTTTTTGGCAGCAATCCTTTCTACGAGCAAGTCAAGGATGATATTGAGCTTTTGAATGAAGCTGGAAATGAGTTTTCAGAGGAAGCTATTCTGGCTGGAGAATTGACACCAGTCTTCTTTGGTTCAGCTTTGACAAACTTTGGTGTGCAGACCTTCCTTGAAACCTTCCTTAAGTTTGCTCCAGAACCACATGGACACAAGAAAACAGACGGTGAAATTGTGGATCCTTACGACAAGGATTTTTCAGGATTTGTCTTTAAAATCCAAGCCAACATGGATCCTCGTCACCGTGACCGTATCGCCTTTGTCCGTATCGTATCAGGTGAATTTGAGCGTGGGATGAGTGTCAATCTGCCTCGTACTGGTAAGGGTGCTAAACTTTCGAATGTCACTCAGTTTATGGCGGAAAGTCGTGAGAATGTGACCAATGCCGTGGCAGGAGATATAATCGGAGTTTACGATACAGGTACTTATCAGGTTGGGGATACCTTGACAGTTGGGAAAAACAAATTTGAATTTGAACCACTGCCAACCTTTACACCTGAAATTTTCATGAAAGTTTCTGCTAAGAATGTTATGAAGCAAAAATCCTTCCACAAGGGAATCGAGCAATTGGTGCAAGAAGGAGCTATTCAGCTTTATACCAACTACCAAACAGGTGAATATATGTTGGGTGCCGTTGGTCAATTGCAGTTTGAAGTCTTCAAACATCGTATGGAAAATGAGTACAATGCAGAAGTGGTTATGAGCCCAATGGGTAAAAAGACCGTTCGCTGGATCAAGCCTGAGGACTTGGATGAACGGATGTCATCTAGTCGTAATATCTTGGCCAAGGACCGTTTTGACCAACCAGTCTTCCTCTTTGAGAATGACTTTGCCCTCCGTTGGTTTGCGGACAAGTATCCAGATGTAGAGTTGGAGGAAAAGATGTAGATCTCCAAAGTTACTTGATTGTGTAACAATCTAAGTAACTAACGCCAAGTTTCTATGGAACTTGGCTAGGCGCTCCACTAGTAAAGTTTTACGAATATTATCGATTCGTAAAACTTTACGTCGTAACGATTAGATAGTGTATGTCCTAACTGCCTTGCTAACTCATTGGCGAAAAATAATCGTTTTCGTGTCCTAATGAAAAAAGAGTGCCTGAGTTGGTAACTTACCTTAAAACTATTGCAAAAAGCCAAGAAAATCCCTTCCTTGGCTTTTGTTGTAGCTTGCTATTCAAAATTTTCCTAAAACTCCGCCCCAATGTGGGACGGAGTTTAGGAGGTCTTTTAGGTCGCTAATCGGTAAACAGCTTCAGCATAGATATCCATAGCATGATAGAGATCATCTAAGATAGCATATTCATTTGCTTGGTGTTCTGTTTGCTCTCTTCCTGGGAAGAGGGCACCAAAAGCGACACAGTTTGGCATGGTACGTGCAAAGGTTGCACCGCCAGATGATAGAGCGGGACTATTGTCACCAGTTTTTTCTTCATAAACCTGCATGAGTGTAGTGACGAGCATACTATCTCTTGCAACGTAAAGTGGTGCTAGGTAGTCAAATTCTTGGTAGCTAAGTTGGTAAGCTTTTGCGCGCTCTTTCAGCTGATGAACAAGGGCATCCTTGTCTGCAAGGACTGGGATTCGGATATCAATTCGAATCTCAGAACTTTCGGGAGTAATGGTTAAGGCGGCCACATTAAAGGATAAATGTCCAGAAGGCTGGTCGCTGATATCACCAAAGATTCCTTTTCCTTGACCATCTTGACCAACTTCTTTGGCAAGAAATGTCAGTGCAGGATGGGATTGAATGGAATCAAAGACGGTGGCTAGTCGAATGACTGCATTAATCCCCTGGCTGGCATCCTTGGCATGCTTAGATAGTCCTAGAACAGTAAGGGACTGATCATTTTGTTGATAATCGTAACCAGCAGATATTAGCCCTTCTTGGAGTTGTTCCATAAGTGGTCCTTGATAGGTTGCCTTATCAGGAACGACATTGAAAGCTCCACCTACATCTAAGGCGAGTTGTTCTGATCCAGGTCCATGAAGTTTGACCTGAAGGAGTCCTTTTTCTGCATAGGTTAATGGGAACGATGAATCAGGAGCAAATCCCATGCTGGCTTGTTCTTCAATGACATTATATCTTGCCATACAACGCCAAAGGGTTTCCTCATCAGTACCAAATATGAAACGAACCCGTTTTTTGAATTGAATTCCTTGGTCAAGCAGGCTTTTGACTGCGTAAAGGGCTGCAAGAGAAGGTCCTTTATCATCCTGGGAACCCCGACCATAAATCCGCCCATCTCTGATACTAGCTTCAAATGGAGGAGTTTCCCAGTCTGTCAAATCACCTGCAGGAACTACATCTAGGTGGCAGAGGATGGCAAGGAGATCCCCCTCACCAACTTCTGCATACCCATAATATCCTTGAGGATCAAGGTAGGTTTTAAAACCAAGTTCTTGACATAAGTCCAGAGTTTTTTTCAGGACATCTTGAATGGCTTGACCAAAGGGAGTGCCATTTTCACCTTCATTGAGAACAGAAGGATAAGAGATGATTATTTTCAAACTTTGAAGAAAATCCTCTTTGATTGATTCTGTAATATAGGATTTCATCCGTATTTCCCCTTTTGACTATAAGAATGGCACTAGGGTACCCAAGATAAGAAGTAGAATACTTGCAACGACAATGACGATGACGAGTTTTCCAACAAATTTCCACCAAGTTCCAAGGCTGACACGACCAAGAGCAAGAGCACCCATAACAATACCTGAAGTAGGAGTCACAAGGTTAAGGACACCAGATGCAGATTGGTAGGCAGTGACGATAAGGCTTGCTTTAACATTGACGAACTCTCCAAGAGGAGCCATGATCCCCATGGTTGCACTAGCAAGACCAGATGAAGAAGGAATGAGGAAGGACATAGGTAGGTAGAAGATATAGGTCAATACGATAAAGACTTGAGGAGAGAGACCTTGAAGGCCGATTTCACCCCAGTGTAGGATGGTTGCAGTAATCATACCATCGTTCATGATAACTTGGATACCACGAGCAACCGCACAAATCAAGGCAACTGAAAGTAAATCTGCAGCACCAGTTAGGAAGGTTGAGACAATCTTGCTTTCTTTGAGACCATAGACAACACCGATCAAAATCCCCATAACGGCAAAGAGCATAGCGCCTTCTGGGAAGTACCAGCTACCAAATGGTAGAGCAGATGAACCGATAACTCCTCCAATTACAGGAAGTCCGATTAACCAATTCTTGAAGTCTTCAAATACAGTAACATGCAAATCAACCCAAGGGATGAAACTTGCAATCATAATGATAAAGGTTAATACAAATAAAGCGAGGACATGTTTTTGTTTCTTGCTCAAGGTAGATGGTGCATCATCGTTTTCGGAAACATTGAAGTGTTTGATATCTTCTTCGCGTTGAGCGTAAACGAGCGATTTAGTAGGATCTTTTTGAATCTTTTCTGCATAACGATAAACAAAGTAAGTGCTGATACCTGTCATTACAAACCAGAAGATAACACGGAGAATAACCCCATCCATAGAAGAGATTCCCGCAGTATCAGAAGCGATAACAGTAGCAAATGGATTCAATGTAGATGCCAAACAACCAACTTGAGAACCTAGTAAGATGATGGCTACAGCAGTGATACTGTCAAAACCAACTGCCATCATTACAGGAATAAGAAGGGGGTAGAAGGCCATGGTTTCTTCTCCCATACCATAGGTAGTTCCTCCAAGTGCGAAGAGGGGCATGAGGATGAGAATCAACATTTTTTCGCGGCCCTTGTATTTTTTAACGATGGAGGCAATCCCTACATCGAGTGTACCAGTAGCGTTTACGACACCAAGGAAACCTCCGACCATAAGGATAAAGAAGGCAACATCGATGGCTGCGCTAGTTGGTTCGTGACCGAGCATGGCACGAATTGGTGCCATGAGGACATCGTAAATCCCTTGAGGATTTGAGTCAACAGTTTGATAGGTACCTGCGATGAGGTTACCTGCTTCATTGGTATCATACTTACCTGCTGGAATGATCCAGGTTAAAAATGCCATGATGGTAATGATGATAATCAAAACAGTGTATGATGAGGGCATTTGAAACCTTTTTTTATTTTCACTCATTTGTTTTTCCTCCTAAACTATGTCACACAGTATAAAAACGAATGATGTGGCAAGAGTGCTGACTAAACTTTCTTGAAAGGTATGACTAAACTATTATTCTTTCACGATGATTGTTCCGCTATCAGATTCAATTAAAGCTCCTAGATTGATAAGGGAAGTGATAACTGCTTTTCCTGCTGGACGATTGGTCACAAAATCAATGGCAGCTTGGATTTTTGGTAGCATACTACCAGGAGCAAATTGCCCCTCTTTGATGTATTCTTGAAGTTGGCTAACAGTTACTCGCTCCAACTTTTCTTGATTTGGTTTGTTATAGTTGATATAGGCATAATCGACGCCAGTTAAAATGATGAAGAGATCTGCTTCGACTAGCTCTGCCAAGCGTTGAGAAGCAAAGTCCTTATCAATAACGGCTTCGACTCCTGATAGGTAACCGTTTTCATTTTTGATTACAGGAATACCTCCACCGCCTGCTGCAATGACAATTTGTCCCTTATCTAAGAGTGCGCGTATACTATCGATTTCTTTGATATAAACAGGTTTTGGAGAAGCCACTACCTTACGCCAGCCACGTCCTGCATCTTCTTTAAAGTTAGCCCCAGTTTTTTCGCTTTCTGCTTTAGCCTCTTCTTCTGAGTAGAATGGACCAATGGGTTTACTTGGATTGAGAAAGGCAGGATCATTCTTGTCCACGACAACTTGTGTGACAACAGAAACGACAGTTTTATCAAGATGAATATCCTGTAAAGCATTTTCCAGAGCATTCTGGAGCCAAAAACCGATGCTACCCTCTGTCATAGCAACAAGTGAATCGAGAGGAAAGGCAGGATTTTTTTCGGAATTCGCTGCTAGGTGTTGGAGGAGAAGGTTACCAACTTGCGGTCCATTGCCATGGGTGATAATCAATTCATCACCATTTTGGATGAGTTTCACCAGATGGCGTGCTGTTTCTGCCAGAGCAGCTTCTTGAGCTTGAGCAGACGGATCTGTGGAAAGAATGGCATTTCCTCCAAGAGCTACAACGATTTTACGATGAGACATGAGCGCTCCTTTCTTTTGGATGAACAAAAGCCAATTTTGGTTAAAGGCTTGGATTTGGAAGTTGAGAAGAAATACTTTGTAGGGACGAGTTGAATTGGAATTTCGAAATGCGAATAACTGGAAGGCAGTTACTTGTTATGAGGTTTTTGCTTGAATGGTGACTATTTGGGAATTCCAATTCAGAGCTCGTAACTATTACAAAAAGGGACCGGACTAAAACACTAGTCTCAGCCCCTAAGCTGTTTCTTATAGTTTGTATCACACTTTAGGAATGTAGAGATTTCCTAGTGTAGCAGCCATAACGGCTTTGATGGTGTGCATACGATTTTCTGCTTGATCAAACTGACGAGCATATTTGCTATGGAAGACCTCATCAGTTACTTCCATTTCTTTTACACCAAATTTCTCAGCTACTTGTCTGCCGTAGATTGTGTTCGTATCATGAAAGGCTGGTAAGCAGTGGAGGAAGATTAAGTTTTCATTGCCTGCTTTCTTAACAAGATCCATATTGACTTGGTAAGGTTTTAGCAAAGCGACACGTTCTGCAAACTTATCTTCTTCGCCCATAGATACCCAAACATCAGTGTAAAGGACATCAGCCCCTTTTACAGCTTGATCAGCATCTTCTGTGATGAGGATGTGAGCCCCACTTTCTTTGGCATATCCCTCAGCCAGTGCAACAACTGCCTGATCTGGGAAGAGTTCTTTTGGTGAAAAGACATGAACGTTCACACCAAGGATCGCTCCTGTTACTAGAAGACTATTGGCAACATTGTTACGACCGTCACCACAGTAAACCAATGTCAAACCTTCAAGATGTCCGAAATTTTCTAGTACTGTCAAGTAGTCTGCAAGCATTTGAGTTGGGTGCCATTTATCCGTCAAGCCATTCCAAACAGGAACACCAGAAAATTTAGCTAATTCTTCAACCATATCTTGACTAAAACCACGGAATTCAATACCATCAAACATACGTCCCAAAACTTTTGCGGTATCTTCCGTAGTTTCTTTTTTACCTAGTTGAATATCGTTTGCCCCCAGGTATTCTGGATGTGCACCAAGATCGATTGCAGCAGTTGTGAAGGCTGCGCGTGTACGGGTAGAAGTTTTTTCAAATAAAAGAGCAATATTTTTACCAGCTAGATAGCGGTGTTCGATGTTTCGTTTTTTAAGATCCTTCAAGTGAGCTGAAAGTCCAATCAAATATTCGAGCTCTGCACGGGTAAAATCTTTTTCAGCTAGAAAACTTCTTCCTTGAAATACTGAATGTATCATTCTATATATCCTTTTCTAACAAGCATGATTCTGCTAGCAGATGCTAGCAGAAATAGGAAGAATCTAAATGTCTTCGCGTTCAAACGGCATTGACATACAACGAGGTCCACCACGACCGCGTACCAACTCCCTGCCGCGAATCTTAATGAGACGAAGTCCATATTCTTCAAGTTTCTTATTGGTCACAGTGTTGCGTTCATAAACGACTACGACACCTGGTGCAATAGCGAGTGTGTTAGAGCCATCATTCCATTGTTCACGAGCAGCTGCAACAATATTACCATCACCACAAGGAATGAGTGTAACTTTTTCTAAACCAAGGTTTTGAGCAAGAAGTTCTGCCAAATCTCCTTTTTCTTCAACAATCTTGAGTTCTTCATTTTCGTAAGTGACGGAATAGACGCGAAGATTGCCTTGGATTTCTGGGTGGATTGTAAATTTGTCATAGTCTACCATGGTGAAGACAGTATCCAAGTGCATGAACTTACGGCTGTTTGAAAATTCAAAAGCCAAAACTTTCTTGAAGCCAACATTCTTTTTGAAGATATTAACCAAAAGTTTTTCGATAGAAGCGGCATCAGTCCGTTGAGAGATCCCAACTGCTAGGACATCTTTTGAAAGAACAAGTTCATCTCCACCTTCAATCCGAGTAGTTTCTTCACGGTTATAGATGAGCTCTACCTTACCACCATAGATTGGATGATACTTAAAGATGTACTTACCATAAAGTGTTTCACGATTGCGTGTATCGGCGTACATGTGATTAAGTGATACTGCATTTCCGATAGTCGCAAATGGGTCGCGAGTGAAGTAAAGGTTTGGCATTGGATCGATGGCAAACGGATAGTCAGATTCAACCAAGTCAGTTAATCCTTTGCCTTCTTCAGGGATGTCAGGCAATTCAACTTTTTGAACACCTGCCATTGTTTTCTTGATCAGTTCAAGATTGTCGTCAATATCATGAAGCAGTTTTCGGATGGCATTTTTAGTTTGTCGACCACGAATATTTGCTTCGTTGAGATATTCTTCGATGAACTGGTCGCGTATTTCTGGAGAAGTTAATGATTCAGCAGCCAATTGTTCAAGATAGAGCACTTCGATTCCTTCGTCACGGAGTGCTTGAGCAAAGGCGTCGTGTTCACTTTGGGCATCTGCTAAAAATGGGATGTCATCAAAGAGCAACCTCTCAAGGTGATCAGGCATCAAGTTTTCTAATTCTTGACCCGGACGGTGCAACATAACTTTTTTCAGTTTCCCAATTTCTGAGAAAACATGAATTGGATGTGAAGACATGTGTATCCTCCTTTTTTCTCGTGTGTACCAAATGATATTGGTATCGCTTACAAGCTAATAGTATCACAAATTAATATGCATTACAAGGGATATGATAAGGCCTAAAAGGCTTTAAAATGGCTATTTTAAAGGATTTCTTACATTTTTTTATAAGAATATTCACAAATATACATGTTAAGTTAACTTATTTTTATATTCTATAAAATTTATGCATAAAAATATTTTTAAAATTTTTTTAAAAAACTTTTGAGATAGTAAAAAAAGGTGGATTTTTTGAGGTGAAAAGTTTGTTGAAATAAAAAAATCCCTTAGACTAGGACGATTGATCTAGCCTAAGGGAAGAATAGTTGGGTATTAGATACCGAAATTTTTCATAAAAATTGTAAAGAGTGCCAGTAAGATGAAACTGATACTATTAAGTAGCATATGGACTGAGATAGACATTTCCAAACGTCTAGTACGATAAGCAGTCCAAGTGAGGACGGCTGACATCCAGCCATAAATCAAGAAGGAAGGGAGATTAGAAGGTCTGTGCGCAAGGAGGAAGATCAACCAACCAATAACATAGCCAAACTTTTCGTAGCCTTGGAAGAGTTTGGTAGGAATAATCCCGCGACAGATGATTTCTTCACAAATAGGTGCGATTAAAACGATGAGGAAGAAACTGCTAATCAGAGAGCTTTCGGAAATAAGGTTGTTAATTACTTGCTGATTAGAAGTTGTTGTTTGTTTTATGAGTTGTAACCAGATGCCACCTACAAGATTTCCAACAAAGATTGTCAAATAACTCAAAACAATACGAGGAAGATCATTAATCGTTAAGAGTTTAGGCTTAAATACTAGTAACTTGCTCTTATGGGCTCCGTATAAAAAGATAGCGATCACAAGAATCGAAATAAGGGACACAAGAATTGGTGACCAGATTGGATTAAACTGAATTTTAGTTAGTATAGATAGAGTTAGCATAGGAGTCTGAGATAGAAAGATAGCTACTAACAAAATCCCAAACCACGCGAGTCGTTTACGAAAATCTTTAAAAAAGTTCATTGATATGTCTCCTAAAATTTTTATCTAATTATAACACAATTGCTGAGAGGATTCTATTTGTTACCATAAGAGGAAAGTACAGACGACAAATAGAATATCCCGAATCAAATGACCGTAGAATGATACTTCCTGTCTCAAATTTTTTGGGAATAAAAAGCTGAGAAATAGAGCACCAAGGCCAATATAAAAAGCAATCGATAAAATGGTGATTGGGTTACGTAGGAAGATTAAAATGGAAATGATGATGACGGAAAATCTCACTTCCTTGCTACTGGAATTTTTTTGTAACCTTCTCCATTTTTTCAAGGGGAGAAAGGTAACGAGATCAACTCCAAAGAGAAAAAAGAAGGAGGGAAGGATGAGTTCTACAGCTTCTTTTTGAAGTAAGTTAACAGTGACGATACTCTCTGACAGAACCAGCCCAACCCCGCAGAGGTTGACCACAATCATCATACTATAAAATAAAAAGATAAAGCGACTCCTGTCAATCAGTCTATCTCTTTTTAAGTTGTGACTAGATAAATAATGCATAAAGGCACAAGACCCAGATAAGCCCAATAAAGCCAGTAGAAAATAAAAACAGGATTGTTTGAGGGCCAGAGAGGTTCCAGACCAAAAGATACAACTACAAAGTGCCAGTTGGATTAAGGCAAAGAACAAGAGTAGTCGAATTGATTTTATGACTTTTTCCATAAAGTATCCCCTATATTTTTTTCTTATTATAGCTAAAAGATAGGAGAGAAAAGTCCTTAAATTCCCAATTGTCGATTTTTAGAGCTGTCTTGTCTTTTGAAACTAAAAAATCCCTCTTCAAGGGGCCCTTGAAGAGGGAAGATAGGGTATAAAGTTGATTGTTCTAACGTTTAGACCAGGTTCGCTTCATAAAGAGTAGTATGATTGGATAAATTTCAAGACGTCCTGCAATCATTGCAAAGGATAGTAGAAGTTTTGAAAATGGACTAAAAATTGAGAAACTTGCAGTTGTTCCTAAAATAGGACCGATATTGTTAAAGCAACTGAAAACAGCACTCGTGACCACCATTAAATTATTGGTATCTAAACTGACGATGAAAATCAAACTGAGTAAAATCATGATATAAACCACAAAGTACTTCAGAATCTTGTGCTGGGTATCCTTATCAATAACCGTTTGATTAACCTGAAGGGTTAACACACGATGAGGTGATATGGTAGACAAGACTTGATTTTTAGCAATTTTAGATAGGATGACTCCGCGAATAACCTTGAGACCACCTGCAGTGGAGCCAGCAGAACCACCGATTGCCATCAGCATTAGCAAGATGTATTGAGAGAACAAAGGCCAGTTCGTGATATCCCCATATCCAAAACCGGTAGTGGTAATGATGTTAGATACTTGGAAGAAGGCCATCTCAAAGCTTTGAGAAACTCCACTGTAGAGGTGGAGTGTGTTAAGCGTGATTAAGCCAGTTGATATGGCTACAATCAAGAGATAGGCTCGGAGTTCTTCATCAAAAAAGAATTCCTTGATACGACGGAGCATGAGATAGTAGTAAAGGTTGAAATTGACACCAAACATTAAAACCCCGATACTTGTCAAATAGGTGATGAGAGAACTGTGATAGTGGGCAATTCCATCATTATAAACAGTAAAGCCACCAGTACCAGCAGTACCCATAGCGATAACAAAACTATCGTAGAGTGGCATCCCAGCAAGGTAATAAATAACCACAAAGAGGGCAAACATAGCCAGGTAGAGGATATAAAGGATTTGAGCTGTATTTTTTAGCTTAGATACAACCTTACCAAATACTGGTCCAGGAACCTCTGCCTTCATAACCTCTAAGTGACTGTTTTTTGCATTGTCCATGATAGCTAGGGCAAAAACCAGCACCCCCATCCCTCCGATAAGGTGAGTAAAACTCCTCCAAAATAGAAGAGAACGGCTTAAGACAGAAACATCATTTAGAATGGTTGCTCCCGTTGTTGTGAAGCCAGAACTAATCTCAAAGAAGGCGTCTATCATATTGGGAATTTGCCCTGAAAAGACAAAGGGAAGGGCACCAAAGAATGACCAGAGAATCCAACAGAGAGCTACAATTAAGACCCCTTCTTTTGCATAGATTCGCTGTTTTTTAGGTTTGCTGATGATTCCCAGAAGACCTAGAACAACAAGGATTCCGATGGTAGAGAAAAGAGCTGTAAAAACTTGACTCGATTCTCGATAATAAATAGCAATGCTAACTGGAACTAAGAGTAGACCAGCCTCGATCAAGAGTAGCTTTGCAAGAAGAAATCGTACCATACTTCTATTCATAGCTTACCTCTCTAACAGATCATAGATCTTGGTGATATTTGATAGTAGTGTGATGACAACTAACTTATCACCGACTTGAAGGCTATCTTCACCAGTTGGGAAGATTGTTTTTCCATTGCGGATAATAGCAGCAATTAAAATATCTTTTTTGAGTTTCAATTGAGACAAAGGTTTACCAGTCATCTTGTTAGCTTCCTTGATAAGGAATTGAAGAGTTTCAACCTGTCCATTTGCTAGGTGGTGCATCGCTTGAAGATCTGAATATTGGGCATTGGCACGACCATGGATAAAGTGCATAATCGTATCAACAGCGATAGTTTTTGGTGTGATGATACTAGAAAACTCAGGTGCATGGATAATCTCTAGGAGACTAGTTCGATTGACCTTAGTGATGTTTTTCTGAACACCCACACTATCCAAGAACATAGATGTAATAATGTTTTCTTCGTCAACTCCAGTAAGGGTTGCGACCGCATCGTAGTGTTGGGCACTTTCTTCTAGGAGAATATCTTTTGCAGTTCCGTCCCCTTGTACAATATAGAGTTTTGGATATTTTTGACTGAAAAATGCTGCGCGATCTGGATTGAGTTCAATGACCTTGGTATCAATACGGCTATCTTTCAAAATACCAACAAGGTAGTAGGCGATTTTTCCGGCTCCGATAATGAGTAAACTCTTAACGACACGAGATTTGACATAGTTATGAAAAAGCATCATGTCTACACGGTTACCTGTAACAAAAATCCGATCCTTATCTTGGAGGACCATATCCCCACTTGGAATCATGAGCTTATGATCGCGCTCAATGGCACAAACGATAACATTACCAAACTTTTTACGGAAATCAACAATAGACATCTGACAAATATTACTATCAATTCGAACCTTGAATTCCATCAAACTAACCAAACCACCTGCAAAACGCTCAACAGAAAGAGCATTTGGGAAGTCGATGATATTAGCGATAGCCCGAGCTGCAAGGAGTTCTGGATTGACAATAAGAGAAAATCCGAGAATATTTTTTTCTTTAAAGTAAGGGTTGGAATACTCAGGATTGCGAACACGGACGATGGTTTCCTTGGCACCCATTTTTTTAGCTAAGACAGCAGAGACCATATTGACCTCGTCATATTGAGTCATAGCGATGAAAATATCGCAGTCTTGAACATTGGCAGCTTCTAGCATGGCAAAGTCAGCCCCATTACCAGCAATTCCAATAATATCAAAACGGCTTGTCATATAATTAAGAACCGTTTCGTTCTGTTCAATTAGAACAACATCATGATTGTCAGCGACAAGTGAACGACAAAGGGCAGATCCAACTTTCCCCCCTCCGACAAGAATAATCTTCATATTAAATAACCTACTTTTTCAATATGTATCTATCATACTCTTTTTTAGAATAAAATGCACTCGGCAACCGACTCTTTTCATTATAGGGGTAGAAAATTGTCCCACTGATAATCTTACTTGTTAAAAATTTAAGATATAAATCAGCTATTTTCGTGTAATTCTAATGAATACATAAGCATTTTTAGATAATGTAAATATGTTTGTAAAAAAATTGAAAAAATCAAGTCATTTCTATTGACAATCAAGCTGAAAGTGATATACTAAAACAGTAGTTTCGCTGATTTACTTCAAACCTGTTGTGAGGTAAGTTAACGACGCCTTAACCACGCTGTTTGCTGAGCTTGACTCCGGGCAGTGTGGCTATTTTTTTGCACTAGTGAGAGGAAACAAGGCATGACAAATCACATTGTATTATTTGAACCCCAGATTCCACAAAATACGGGTAATATTGCTCGTACTTGCGCAGCAACGAATGCGCCCCTTCATATTATCAAACCGATGGGTTTTCCTATTGATGATCGTAAGATGAAGCGGGCAGGTCTAGATTATTGGGACAAGCTTGAGATTCATTTTTATGATAGCTTGGCTGATTTTATGGGAAAAATGGATGGTCAGCTCTACCTGATTTCCAAGTTTGCAGAAAAAGTCTATTCAGATGCAGATTTCACGACAGAAGGAGATCATTATTTTCTCTTTGGACGTGAAGATAAGGGCTTGCCTGAGGAATTTATGCGAGAGCATCCAGAAAAGGCTCTCAGAATTCCGATGAATGATGAACATGTTCGTAGCCTGAATGTATCTAATACAGTATGTATGATTGTCTATGAGGCTCTCCGACAACAAAACTTTGTGGGCCTCGAACTGGTTCACACTTATGAAACAGATAAATTGAAATAAACACTTAGATAAAATGCTTGCGCTTGCAAGCTTTTTTTGTTATCATAAAGGGGTCTTCAGGGCTGGGTGTAATTCCCGACCGGCGGTGAATTTGACTAGCTATTTTAGCTTTCTCTTCGTTGTCTTGTCTCGATATACTTTAAGTATTATCTTCGACTGCGACGTCTAGATAAATCTAAAATATCTTAGCCAAATAAGTCCGCGAGCGCAAGCTGATGTGGTGAGATTCCACAACCGACAGTATAGTCTGGATGGGAGAAGACGAAAGAATGGCTTTGTCTATTCTAATTGATTTTTTATAGGTAAATTGCAACCGCTTGCTTAAACAGAGTGAGGGGAAACTTTTGGAATATAAAAATAGAGGGTAGATAGAGGAATCCTTTCCAACTTCTTCTGATTTTATAGAAAATTGGAGGAACCTGTTATGACAAACACACGTCGACTTTCGACCATTGCAATTCTATCAGCGCTTTCATTTGTGTTGATGTACTTTGACTTTCCGCTTTTGCCAGCGGCATCCTTTTTGAGGATTGAGTTCAGTATTTTACCGGTTCTTGTGGGCTTGGTAGTCTTGGATTTACCCGCGGCTTTTGGAGTGCTTTTCCTTCGGTCCTTGTTGAAAATCCTTCTGAACAATCAAGGGGTTAGTACCTATATTGGTTTACCGATGAATATTGTTGCCTTGGGAGTCTTTGTACTTGCTTTTGGTTTGATTTGGAAAAAAGAGCGAACAACCATGCGTTTCGTCCTAGCTTCACTAGCTGGTACGCTTGGTTTGACTCTAGCTATGCTAGTTCTAAACTATGTTTATGCTGTTCCTTTGTACGCTAAGTTTGCTAATTTTGATATTGAGAAAATCTTAGGATTGAGCAACTACCTGATGACTATGGTTTTGCCTTTTAATCTGATTGAAGGTATTATCTTTGCCATCTCTTTCTGGTTGTTGTTTGTCCTTTTGAAACCAACTTTAAAATACTATGAAAGATAAACAAACATTTATGATGAAGGGCTCTTTTGCCCTTTTACTTTTTATGATTATTGGCTATATTGTCAAATTTTATCCAGAAATGCTGGTCAGTTTTGATCAGCCGATTCAGACTGCCATTAGAGGTGATTTACCTGAGACCTTAACGCTTCTTTTTCGGGCAATTACGCACTTAATTGACATCCCAGTCATTATTAGCTGGGTTTTA
Source organism: Streptococcus infantis (assembly GCF_047464215.1). Taxonomy (GTDB): domain Bacteria; phylum Bacillota; class Bacilli; order Lactobacillales; family Streptococcaceae; genus Streptococcus; species Streptococcus infantis_P. The sequence goes on from NZ_JASHCG010000008.1 coordinate 93,306, forward strand.
ATTGTAGCTTTTGTATTTTATCGTAAGCAATGGAAGATGGAAAGTTATCTCATGCTGGGGAATTTGACTTTAGCTGGAATCTTAATCGTAACTTTTAAAAATATCTACCAAAGACCACGGCCAGAAATTCTACACTTGGTAGAAGAAAAAGGTTTTTCTTTTCCAAGCGGACATTCTCTGGCAGTAACGATTATGGTTGGAACTTTGATTGTGATTTTGAGCCAAAGGATTAAGAATACAGTCTGGAGAAAAATCGTTCAAATCTTGCTAAGTTTATACATCTTCAGTGTATTGGTATCAAGAATTTATCTGGGAGTTCACTACCCGTCAGATGTGATTGCCAGCCTTTGTGTAGGCCTAGGAGTTTTGTTTATGGAGTTCCCTTTCTACGATAAACTGCGTTTTCAATGGCGCTTCAAAGGAAAGCAGAAGTAGGAATTGCCCCTTCTTGAGGAGATAAAAATGGAAGTCAACATAAAAGATCTTCATCCGACTCAACTATATTTATCAGAAAAGAAGTTACAAGATATCCAGATGCTTTATCAGTCGGTGGAACAAATCAATGTTGATCCAATCAGCGTTCTTGCATTTGGAGATTATTTGTTGATTACAGATGGGCATCACAGGGCTTATCAGGCTTTATTGATAGGGCAGAATACGATTTCTGCTGAGTGGGATAGAGATGGAGGTGATGAACTCTATCAACTCTATGCGCAAGCTTGTGAGAAAAGAAGGATATGCTCTGTTCTGGATTTAAAAAATCATATCTTACCTCAAGATGAGTATGAAGCAAAATGGTATAACTGGTGTGATGGGTTTAATCAAGCAGCGGAGCTAGTATTAGGATTAGAAAATGATGACAAAAATCATTCAGATAGATGATTCCTTGCGTCTAGTTCCCTATTTTTTAGCGGATCATCATGATGCAGCTTTGGCCTGGTATCAAGATGTGGATTTGGTGGAACTTGTAGACGGTATTAGAATACCTTATAGTCCGGAAAAATTAAATGCCATGTATTCCTATTTAGAAAGACACGGGGATTTGTTCTGGATTGAGTTTCGAGAAAAGGGAGAGTGGCTTCCAATTGGGGATGTCACCTTATCTCAGGAGAATCTTCCTATTGTGATTGGCAATCCAACTTATCAACATCAAGGACTTGGACGCAAGGTTTTGAAGGCTTTGATTGATCTAGCTCGGCAAAAGGGTTGGAAACAATTGAAAGTTCAAGAAATCTATACTTTCAATCGTATTTCTAGAAGATGCTTTGAGTTTCTTGGATTTGTGGAAAGTGGTACTACTGAAAATGGAGTGAGTTTTGTACTAACTTTGGGCGAATGAACTCACTCCATTGTGGTAGAAGATTCTGAAGATTGATTTCACAAAAAAAGTGTAACAGAAAGAAATATCAAAAATAAAAATTTCTCTTGCATTTTTTAAAAAATAGTGTATAATAGATGGGTATGTGTAAAGCATACTTGTGGGAGGTAAAAATCTCTAATTACCGCCAAAACCACAAAGGAGGATTTAAAAATGGCTAAAAAAGTCGAAAAACTTGTAAAATTGCAAATCCCTGCTGGTAAAGCTACACCAGCTCCACCGGTTGGACCTGCTCTTGGTCAAGCTGGTATCAACATCATGGGATTCACAAAAGAGTTCAACGCTCGTACTGCTGACCAAGCTGGTATGATCATTCCAGTTGTTATCTCTGTATACGAAGACAAATCATTTACTTTCGTTACAAAAACACCACCAGCTGCTGTTCTTTTGAAAAAAGCTGCAGGTGTTGAAAAAGGATCAGGTACACCTAACAAAACTAAAGTTGCTACAGTTACTCGTGCACAAGTACAAGAAATTGCAGAAACTAAGATGCCAGATTTGAACGCTGCAAACATTGAGTCTGCAATGCGTATGATCGAAGGTACTGCTCGTTCTATGGGATTCACTGTTGTTGACTAATCAATAACATCCCTATATAACCCGCAAGACTTCATCATTTCGAGAAGTGACGTGGGAGATGAAAATCGATTGAACCACTTACAAGGAGAATAGAAAATGGCTAAAAAAAGCAAACAACTTCGTGCTGCTCTTGAGAAGATCGACAGCACAAAAGCATACAGCGTAGAAGAAGCTGTAGCTCTTGCAAAAGAAACTAACTTCGCAAAATTTGATGCAACTGTAGAAGTTGCTTACAACTTGAACATTGACGTTAAAAAAGCTGACCAACAAATCCGTGGAGCAATGGTATTGCCAAACGGTACTGGTAAAACAGCTCGCGTTCTTGTATTTGCACGTGGTGCAAAAGCTGAAGAAGCTAAAGCTGCTGGTGCAGACTTCGTTGGTGAAGATGACCTTGTTGCTAAAATCAACGACGGTTGGTTGGACTTCGACGTAGTTATCGCTACACCTGATATGATGGCTCTTGTTGGACGTCTTGGACGTGTCCTTGGACCTCGTAACTTGATGCCAAACCCTAAAACTGGTACTGTAACAATGGATGTTGCTAAAGCAGTTGAAGAGTCTAAAGGTGGTAAAATTACTTACCGTGCAGACCGTGCAGGTATCGTACAAGCTATCATCGGTAAAGTTTCATTTGAAGCTGACAAGTTGGTTGAAAACTTCAAAGCATTCAACGAAACAATCCAAAAAGCTAAACCAGCTACTGCTAAAGGAACTTACGTAACAAGCTTGACAATTACAACTACTCAAGGTGTTGGTATCAAGGTTGACGTTAACTCACTTTAATTAGTAATAATTTAACATGAAAGGTTGAAGACAAGTTTGTCTCAACCTTTTTTCTATTAAAAAAATAAAAATACGTATAAACTTTCTAATCTATTTGATATTGTAAAGTATCTAGATAGAAAATTCAGAAAATTTGCTCTTTTCCCTTGAAAATTTTTGAAAAAATGGTATCATAGTAACAAGCTATTTTTAAGAGAAGAGAAAGGGGAACGATGGAGAAAATCATTTTAGACTCACCTAAGTCGGGATCGGATCTTGTTTTGGAAACACTTCGTAACTTAGGAATCGATACGATTTTTGGTTATCCTGGTGGAGCGGTACTTCCTTTATATGATGCTATTTATAATTTTAAGGGAATCCGCCATATTCTAGGTCGCCATGAGCAGGGCTGTCTTCACGAAGCTGAAGGTTATGCTAAGTCAACAGGAAAACTGGGTGTAGCAGTCGTCACAAGCGGACCAGGAGCTACAAATGCCATTACAGGGATCGCAGATGCTATGAGCGATAGTGTTCCCCTTTTAGTCTTTACTGGCCAAGTGGCACGTGCTGGAATTGGGAAAGATGCTTTTCAAGAAGCTGATATCGTTGGTATCACCATGCCAATCACTAAGTATAATTATCAGGTTCGAGAAACTGCGGATATTCCACGGATTATTACGGAAGCTGTGCATATTGCGACTACAGGTCGTCCAGGGCCAGTCGTCATTGACCTTCCAAAAGATGTTTCTGCGCTTGAGACAGACTTCATTTACTCTCCAGAGATAGATTTACCAAGTTATCAGCCGACACTTGAGCCAAATGACATGCAGATCAAGAAAATCTTGAAGCAGTTGTCTAAGGCTAAAAAGCCAGTTTTGCTAGCTGGTGGTGGGATTAGTTATGCTGAGGCTGCAGCAGAGTTAAATGAATTCGCAGAGCGTTATCAAATTCCTGTTGTTACCAGTCTTTTGGGACAGGGAACAATCGCAACTAGCCATCCACTGTTTTTGGGAATGGGTGGAATGCACGGTTCCTTTGCAGCCAATATTGCCATGACTGAGGCTGACTTTATGATTTCTATTGGTTGTCGTTTTGATGACCGTTTGACTGGAAATCCTAAGACCTTTGCTAAGAATGCTAAAGTAGCGCATATTGATATCGATCCTGCAGAGATTGGTAAGATTATCGCAGTTGATATTCCAGTTGTTGGAGATGCGAAAAAGGCTTTGCAACAGTTACTAGCTGAGCCAATCGTTCGTAACAATACTGAAAAGTGGATTGAAAAAGTTACCAAAGATAAGAATCGTGTTCGTTCTTATGATAAGAAAGAACGTGTGGTTCAACCCCAAGCAGTTATTGAACGTATCGGTGAGTTGACCAAGGGAGATGCCATTGTCGTAACAGACGTTGGACAACACCAAATGTGGACGGCACAATACTATCCTTACCAAAACGAGCGTCAATTGGTAACATCAGGTGGACTAGGAACTATGGGATTCGGAGTCCCAGCAGCTATTGGTGCTAAGATTGCCAATCCAGATAAAGAAGTTGTTCTCTTTGTCGGTGATGGTGGTTTCCAGATGACCAATCAGGAATTAGCAATCTTAAATATTTACAAGATTCCAATCAAGGTCATCATGCTTAACAACCACTCACTTGGAATGGTTCGCCAGTGGCAAGAAGCCTTCTATGATGGTCGAACATCTGAATCAGTCTTTGATAGCCTTCCAGATTTCCAATTGATGGCTCAAGCTTACGGGATTAAAAATTATAAGTTTGATAATCCTGAAACTCTTGAGAAGGATTTGGAAGTCATCATGGAAGATGTACCAATGTTTATTGAAGTAGACATTTCTCGTAAAGAACATGTTTTACCGATGGTACCAGCTGGTAAGAGTAATCATGAGATGTTGGGGGTGAAGTTTAATGCGTAGAATGTTAACAGCCAAACTTCAAAACCGTTCAGGTGTTCTCAATCGCTTCACAGGAGTCTTATCGAGACGTCAAGTCAATATCGAAAGCATTTCTGTTGGCGCAACGGAAAATCCTAATGTATCACGAATTACCATTATCATTGATGTTGCCTCACATGATGAAGTGGAGCAAATCATCAAACAACTTAATCGTCAGATTGATGTGATTCGCATTCGTGATATCACGGATCAGCCCCACTTAGAACGAGAAGTGATTCTTATAAAGGTTTCAGCGCCTGCTGAAAAACGTGCAGAAATTTTGGCTATTATCCAACCATTCCGTGCAACAGTAGTCGATGTAGCTCCAAGTTCCATTACTATTCAAATGACTGGGAATGCAGAAAAGAGTGAAGCTTTGATTCGAGTGATTCGACCATATGGTATTAAGAATATCGCTCGTACGGGTGCAACTGGATTTACCCGCGACTAAAAATCCAACCTCAATTTGTTAAACTAGCCTAATAGGCAATAAAAATAGAAAAGAGAGAAAAAACTATGGCAGTTCAAATGGAATACGAAAAAGATGTAAAAGTAGCAGCACTTGACGGTAAAAAAATCGCCGTTATCGGTTATGGTTCACAAGGTCATGCTCACGCTCAAAACTTGCGTGATTCAGGTCGTGATGTCATCATCGGTGTACGCCCAGGTAAATCTTTTGACAAAGCAAAAGAAGATGGTTTTGATACATACACAGTAGCAGAAGCAACTAAGTTGGCTGATGTTATCATGATCTTGGCTCCAGACGAAATCCAACAAGAATTGTACGAAGCAGAAATTGCACCAAACTTGGAAGCTGGAAATGCAGTTGGTTTTGCACATGGTTTCAACATCCACTTCGAATTCATCAAAGTTCCTGCAGATGTTGATGTCTTCATGTGTGCTCCTAAAGGACCAGGACACTTGGTACGTCGTACTTACGAAGAAGGATTTGGTGTTCCAGCGCTTTACGCTGTCTACCAAGATGCAACAGGAAATGCTAAAGACATCGCTATGGACTGGTGTAAAGGTGTTGGTGCAGCTCGTGTAGGTCTTCTTGAAACAACTTACAAAGAAGAAACTGAAGAAGATTTGTTTGGTGAACAAGCAGTACTTTGTGGTGGTTTGACTGCCCTTATTGAAGCTGGTTTTGAAGTCTTGACAGAAGCTGGTTATGCTCCAGAATTGGCTTACTTTGAAGTTCTTCACGAAATGAAATTGATCGTTGACTTGATCTACGAAGGTGGATTCAAGAAAATGCGTCAATCAATTTCAAACACTGCTGAGTACGGTGACTATGTTTCAGGTCCACGTGTAATCACTGAACAAGTCAAAGAAAATATGAAAGCAGTTCTCGCGGACATCCAAAATGGTAAATTCGCCAACGACTTTGTAAATGACTACAAAGCTGGACGTCCAAAATTGACTGCCTACCGTGAACAAGCAGCTAACCTTGAAATTGAAAAAGTTGGTGCAGAATTGCGTAAAGCAATGCCATTTGTCGGTAAAAACGACGATGATGCATTCAAGATCTACAACTAATTTTTAAGAATATAAACAGAAGGCGAGTTGGGGGGAACCTAACTCGTTTTTTATCTTGAAAACTCATCTAGGAGGAGATTATGCTAAGTGCAAAAGATGTGGTGAAAGCCCACAAGGTTTTGAGTGGTGTAGTAGCCAATACGCCACTTGACTACGATCATTATTTATCCGAAAAATACGGAGCGAAAATTTATCTTAAAAAGGAAAATGCTCAACGTGTCCGTTCTTTTAAAATTCGTGGGGCTTATTACGCAATTTCCCAATTGACAAAAGAGGAACGTGAACGTGGTGTAGTGTGTGCTTCAGCGGGAAATCACGCTCAAGGTGTTGCCTACACATGTAATGAGATGAAGATTCCTGCAACAATCTTTATGCCAATTACGACACCTCAACAGAAAATTGGTCAGGTTCGTTTCTTTGGAGGAGATTTTGTTACTATCAAATTAGTAGGGGATACTTTTGATGCTTCAGCCAAGGCTGCTCAAGACTTTACCGTAGCTGAAAATCGTACTTTTATTGATCCCTTTGATGATCCCTATGTTCAAGCTGGTCAAGGCACGGTAGCCTATGAAATTTTAGAAGAAGCTCGTAAAGAATCTATTGAATTTGATACTGTCTTGGTACCTGTTGGAGGAGGAGGTCTCATTTCAGGTGTTTCTACTTATATTAAAGAAACAAATTCTCAGATTGAGGTCATTGGAGTAGAGGCTGAAGGTGCTCGTTCTATGAAGGCTGCCTTTGAAGCTGGAGGACCGGTTAAACTTAAAGAAATTGATAAGTTTGCGGATGGAATTGCAGTGCAAAAGGTAGGACAGTTGACCTATGAAGCAACACGCAAACATGTAGAAACTCTTATCGGAGTAGATGAAGGCTTGATTTCTGAGACCTTAATTGATCTCTACTCTAAACAAGGTATCGTAGCAGAACCTGCGGGTGCTGCTAGTGTTGCAGCCCTAGAAGTATTATCAGACTATATTAAGGGCAAGACCATTTGTTGTATCATTTCTGGAGGGAATAATGACATCAACCGTATGCCAGAGATGGAAGAACGTGCCTTGATTTATGATGGTATCAAGCATTACTTTGTAGTGAATTTCCCACAACGTCCGGGAGCACTTCGAGAATTTGTAAATGATATCTTAGGACCTCATGATGATATTACTCGTTTTGAATATATCAAACGAGCTAGCAAGGGAACTGGTCCAGTACTAATAGGGATTGCGCTGGCTGATAAACATGATTATGCGGGATTGATTCACCGGATGGAAAAATTTGACCCGTCTTATATTAACTTAAATGGGAATGAAACCCTATATAATATGCTTGTTTAATATGCTATGAAATTTTTATCATATTATTTGCCTAACCTATTTACTAGTGCTATAATGTAAGTGAAGAAAGGGGGAGATTCCCATGGTTTTAAAAGTTATACTTGTTCTAATTATTCTAATGCTTATTGTAGGAGCTATACTAATGAGCTCAATCTATGTTGTTCGACAACAATCAGTAGCTATCATTGAACGATTTGGTAAGTATCAAAAATTGAGCAATAGTGGTATTCACCTAAGAGCACCATTTGGGATTGATAAAATTGCAGCTCGTGTACAACTGCGTCTCTTGCAAAGTGAAATCGTTGTGGAAACCAAGACTCAAGATAACGTATTTGTGACGATGAATGTTGCGACACAGTACCGAGTAAATGAACAAAATGTTACAGATGCTTACTATAAACTAATGAGACCTGAGGCTCAAATCAAATCTTATATTGAAGACGCATTGCGCTCATCAGTTCCTAAGTTAACTTTGGATGAATTGTTTGAGAAAAAGGATGAAATTGCATTAGAAGTTCAAAAACAAGTAGCGGAAGAAATGTCAACGTATGGGTACATTATCGTCAAAACGCTCATTACCAAAGTAGAGCCGGATGCGGAAGTCAAGCAATCGATGAATGAAATCAATGCTGCTCAACGTAAGAGAGTAGCAGCACAAGAATTGGCCGAAGCAGATAAAATTAAGATCGTAACAGCGGCCGAAGCAGAGGCAGAAAAGGATCGCCTACATGGTGTGGGGATCGCAGAGCAACGAAAAGCAATTGTTGATGGACTTGCTGATTCTATTAAAGAGTTAAAAGGAGCCAATGTTGAATTAACTGAAGAGCAAATCATGTCAATCTTGTTAACTAACCAGTATTTAGATACATTGAATAATTTTGCAGAAAAACAAGGTAATAATACAATTTTCTTACCAGCAAATCCTAACGGAGTTGAAGATATACGAACCCATATATTATCGGCTTTAAAAGCCAAGTAAATGTAATCTTAACGTCTTATTTGATTGGATATATGTTTTTTTATTGACAAATGCCATAAAAACGTATACAATTAAATATCGTAAAGAATAAAATAGGAGAAAAACATGGCTAAGACTAACTTTGAAAAAGTAGAATCAGTTGTTAGCTGGGTTCGTGATAAGAAGATCACTGGTTATCGTATTTCTAAAGAAACGAATGCACGTGAAATGTCTATCATTGCTCTAGCTCAAGGACGTGCAAAAGTTAAAAATATTTCCTTTGAAACAGCCCTTGGATTAATTGATTTCTATGAAAAAAATCATGAAAAATTTGAAGATTAATCTTTGGATACAAGCAGACTCTAATTAGGGTCTGCTTTTATTTATGGAACGGCGAAATAGCCATGCTATGACCTGCTCAACAAATCTATTTGTCAGGATGAACTAGGTTGACAGGGAGCTGAGTGATCTCATACTCTTCGAAAATCAAATTCAAACCACGTCAGCTTCGCCTTGCCGTACTCAAGTACAGCCTGCGGCTCGCTTCCTAGTTTGCTCTTTGATTTTCATTGAGTATCACTCATGAAAATCAAATAAAAGATTAGGAATATAGCTACAAGCAATACTTGCTCAGGAAACAGAAGAAGGGATAAAGCTGATTTTTAAAGTATATAAAAAGAGGTCGGGATAAAAAACTCCGACCTTGATTTTTATGTTCATGAGCCTTTGACTCAATATTGATTGGGGTTTGAATAGGAAAACAACTCTTGGTTTAAGAGGTTTATCCAATCGCTTTTATCTTATCCTAAATAGCGTTGTAAAAATTCTCTTGTACGTTCCTCTTTAGGATTTGTAAATAAATCTTCAGGTTTGCCTTCTTCTGCAATCACACCCTTGTCCATAAAGATGACACGGTGTGATACGTCACGAGCAAATTCCATTTCGTGGGTTACAACGATCATAGTCAAGCCTTCTTGAGCTAGTTCTTGCATGATTTTGAGAACTTCACCGACCATTTCAGGGTCGAGGGCTGATGTAGGCTCGTCAAAGAGAATGGCATCAGGATTCATAGAAAGCGCGCGAGCAATGGCTACACGTTGCTTTTGACCACCAGAAAGTTGTTTTGGTTTAGCTTGCCAGTAGCGCTCTCCCATGCCAACTTTTTCAAGGTTTTCTTTAGCAATTTTCTCTGCTTCTGATCGTTCACGTTTGAGGACAGTTGTCTGTGCAACAATCGTATTTTCAAGAACGTTGAGATTTTCAAAGAGGTTAAAGGATTGGAAAACCATGCCTAGTTTTTCACGATAGTGAGTGAGGTTATACCCTTTTTCAAGTACGTTTTCACCGTGATAAAGAATCTCACCTTCAGTTGGTGTTTCGAGAAGGTTGATAGAACGTAGGAAGGTTGATTTACCACTACCGGAACTACCGATGATAGAAATCACTTCTCCTTTATGAATAGTGAGAGAGATGTCTTTTAGGACCTCGTTTTGCCCGTAGGATTTTTTGAGGTGTTTGATTTCAAGGATTGGTTGACTCATTATTTCAAATCCTCCGTTTGCATTTGGTTAGCACCTGTCGTGTAGGTATCCATATCCATACGTTTTTCGATGAAGCGTAGGATACGCGTTACTGTGAAGGTGAGGACAAAGTAGATAACTGCGATGATGGTAAAGGTTTGGAAGTACTGGTAGGTTTGTGTTGCTACTGTGTTTCCTGAGAAGTAGAGTTCTACAACAGAGATAACGTTCAATACAGAAGTATCCTTGATGTTGATGACGAACTCATTACCAGTTGCTGGTAGAATATTTCGAACAACTTGAGGCAAAACAATCTTACGCATGGTCTGGTTATGAGTCATACCAAGTGCAGTTGCTGCTTCAAATTGTCCCTTATCAACAGCCAGAATACCACCACGGACGATTTCAGTCATGTAGGCACCAGTGTTGATCGAAACGATAAAGATAGCAGCTAGCGTACGGTCTAGATTGATTCCGAAAGCTTGAGCAGTTCCATAGTAGATAACCATAGATTGTACAATCATAGGTGTTCCACGGAAAATTTCGATATAGATATTGAGAATCCAACCGATTAGTTTTTGGATACCAAAGATAAATTGGTTTTCAGATAGAGGTGCTGTACGGAAGACACCGATAGCAAGACCGATAGCGAGACCAACGATGGTACCGATAATTGAAATGAGAAGGGTAATACCAGCACCACGCAAGAGTTGTTGCCAGTTTTCAGTCAGAATTTTGGCGACTTGGCCAAAGAAATTACTGTTGCTTTCTTCAGTCGTTGTAGATTCTGCTGGCTGCTCTTTGATCATACGATCCATGAGCGCAACTTGTTCATCTTTAGAAATGGTTTCAATACTGGCGTTGATTTGGCTGATACGGTCATCATCTTTACGAAGTCCAATAGCGATAGATGTATCTTCTTCACCAGTTTTAAAACCAGGTTCAGGCTGAATCATTTTGAACTTAGCGTTTGCTGATTCGGCAGTTAGGGCTTCAGGACGTTCAGAAACATAGGCATCAATGACACCAGCTTCAAGAGCTTGACGCATTTGGGCGAAATCTCCCATGGCAGTTTCCTTCTGAGCGCCTGAGATTTGTGAAATCAAATCATAAAGGTAAACACCTTGTTGAGAAGTGATTTTTGCTCCGCTAAAGTCCTCTAGTGATTTGGCATTTGCATAGGCAGAATCCTTTTTAACCAAAAGTACTGGTTCGCTAGTATAGTAGCTGCTTGAAAATGCAATTTCTTGTTTGCGTTCAGCAGTTGGGCTCATACCTGCAATGATCATATCAATCTTACCAGAAGTAAGGGCTGGAACAAGTCCTTCCCACTTGGTTTTAACAACCAAGGGCTCTTTGCCTAGGTCCTTAGCAATCTTTTTAGCTATTTGGACGTCGTAACCATTAGCATATTGGTTGGTTCCATCGATTTTGACAGCGCCGTTACTGTCGTCATCTTGAGTCCAGTTAAAGGGTGCGTAGGCTGCCTCCATACCGATGCGTAAATATTCATCGGCTTGGACCTGGCTAACTAGTCCTAAAGTAAGGGCCAGGCTAGCAAGGATAGTTAAGCATAATTTTTTCATGATTTCTCCTATTTCTAGTCTAAAATTGCTTCTCTCTATTGTATCGAAAAAGCGGAACTTTTTCAATCTTAGTAAACCCTTACTTGTAAAAAAATGATATAATGAGAAAAAGGTCAAAAGAGGCTATATTATGAAAAAAAGATGGTTAATAGTACTTATATTTACTTGTCTGATAATTGTTCCAAAATTGGTTTTTGCCGTGGATTTCAGCATTCCATCCTATAAAGGAGAACTGTATATTCATGCAGATAATACAGCGGAATTTAGGCAGAAGATAGTTTACCAGTTCGAGGATGATTTTAATGGGCAAATCGTGGGTCTTGGTCGTGCAGGCAAGATGCCTAGCGGGTTTGAAATTGATCCTCATCCAAAGGTTGAGGCCTCGAAAAATGGTGCTGAACTGACAGATGTTACTAGCGAAGTGACAGAAGAAACGAATGGTTATACTGTTAAAGTCTATAATCCAGGTCAGGAAGGGGACAGGGTCGAAGTGGAACTTACCTGGCAATTGAAAAACCTTCTTTTCTTGTATAATGATATCGCTGAATTAAATTGGCAACCCTTAACAGACAGTTCAGAATCTATTGAAAAGTTTGAGTTTCATGTAAGCGGAGAGAAGGGGGCTGAAAAACTCTTTTTCCACACAGGGCAACTCTTTAGAGAGGGAAGTATTGAACAGAGTGGTCATGACTATACTATTCGCTTCGACAATCTTCCGTCTAAGCGCGGAGTTGAGTTGCATGCCTACTGGCCTCGAACCGATTTTGCTAGCGCTATGGATCAGGGCTTAAAAGGGAATCGTTTAGAAGAGTTTAATAAGATAGAAGACTCGATTGTTAGAGAAAAAGAGCAGAGTAAACAACTCGTTACTTGGGTGTTTCCTTTGATTTCGTCACTTTCCTTGTTATTGAGTATCTGCTTCTATTTTATTTATAGAAGAAAAACCACTCCTTCAGTCAAATATGCCAAAAATCATCGTCTCTATGAACCGCCGATGGAATTAGAGCCTATGGTTTTATCTGAAGCTGTTTATTCTACTTCCTTGGAGGAAGTGAGTCCTCTAATTAAAGGAGCAGGCAAATTCACCTTCAACCAGCTTATTCAGGCTACCTTACTAGATGTAATCGACCGTGGTAATGTCTCTATTATTTCAGAAGGAGATGCAGTTACTTTAAGGTTGGTAAAAGAAGATGGCTTGGCAAGCTTTGAGAGGACCTGTCTAAATCTGGCCTTTTCAGGTAAAAAAGAAGTTGCTGTTTCCGATTTGTTTGCAGATTATAAGGTATCTGAGAGCCTTTACCGTGGAGCGAAAGCTACTGATGAAAAACGGATTCAAACAAAAGGCCGTAAGCTCAAATATTCTTTTGAAAGAGCATTGAAAGAGATGCAAGAAGGGGTGGAGGACCGAGTCTCTTTCTTGGGGCTACCAGCTTATTATCGTCCCTTGACTAGCGGGGAAAAGATCTTGCAAGTGAGTATGGGTGTTTCTACTATTTTGCCACTAATCATCGGATTTGGTTTGTTCTTGTACAGTTTGGACGTTCATGGCTATCTTTACCTCCCCTTGCCAATACTTGGCTCATTGGGTTTAATTTTGACTGTTTTCTATTATTGGAAGCTTCGACTAGATAATCGTGATGGTGTTCTAAATGAAGTAGGAGCTGAAGTCTATTATCTTTGGACGAGCTTTGAAAATATGTTGCGTGAGATTGCACGACTGGATCAGGCAGAGTTGGAAAGTATTGTAGTCTGGAATCGCCTACTGGTGTATGCAACCTTGTTTGGCTGTGCTGACAAGGTGAGCCATTTGATGAAGGTTCACCAGATCCAAGTTGAAAATCCAGATATCAATCTCTATGTAGCCTATGGCTGGCATAGCATGTTTTATCATTCAACAGCGCAAATGAGCCATTATGCCAGTGTCGCAAATACGGCAAGCACTTACTCAGTATCTTCTAGTAATGGAAGTTCTGGAGGCGGATTCTCTGGAGGCGGTGGAGGCGGTAGTATCGGTGCCTTTTAAAGAAAACTAAACACAGCTTATAAAAGTATGATATAATGGAGGATAGAAAAAGGAGTTATCTATGTATCTTATTGAAATTTTAAAATCTATCTTTTTTGGTATTGTTGAAGGAATTACGGAATGGTTGCCGATTTCAAGTACAGGTCACTTGATCCTAGCAGAAGAATTTGTCCAGTATAAAGACCAGAGTGAAGCCTTCATGTCTATGTTTAACGTAGTTATTCAACTAGGAGCTATTTTAGCGGTTATGGTTATCTACTTTAACAAGCTTAATCCCTTCAAACCTGGTAAGGATAAGGTGCAAGTCCGTAGAACTTGGCAGTTATGGTCCAAGGTTTTTGTAGCGACTCTACCTCTTCTCCTTGTCTTTAAGTTCGATGATTGGTTTGATACTCATTTCCATAATATGGTGTCAGTGGCTATTATGTTGATTGTTTATGGGGTGGCCTTTATCTATCTTGAAAAACGCAACAAGGCCCAAGCTATTGAGCCAACAGTCACAGAGTTGGACAAATTACCTTATAAAACAGCCCTTTATATCGGTCTTTTCCAAGTCTTGGCTCTTTTACCGGGAACTAGCCGTTCAGGTGCCACTATCGTCGGTGGTTTGTTAAATGGTACTAGTCGTTCAGTTGTAACTGAGTTCACCTTCTATCTAGGAATTCCTGTTATGTTTGGAGCTAGTGCCTTGAAGATTTTTAAATTCATCAAGGCAGGAGAAGTTTTGAGTTTTGGTCAATTCTTCTTGCTCTTAGTTGCCATGGTAGTCGCTTTTGCAGTCAGCATGGTTGCCATTCGTTTCTTGACTAGCTATGTTAAAAAACACGACTTTACGATGTTTGGTAAATACCGCATTGTCCTTGGTAGTGTCTTGCTACTTTATAGCTTTATTCGATTATTTGTATAAGAAAAAAACCTTGAGGGAAGCTTCCTTCAAGGTTTTAAGGCTCTTTGTCAACTGTAGTGGGTTGATGAAAAGTTATAACCTGGAGAGGACCAACATGGTTCTCTCCTTTTTGATATTCAAAGCAATGAGGATTCTAGTTTTAAAGTTTTCAAAGTTCCGGAAGCCAAAAGCATTGCGCTTGATGACCTTAATGAGGTTATTGGTAGCCTCTAGTTTCGCGTTTGAGTAGGGCAGTTCCAGTGCGTTCATGATTTTGTCCTTGTCTTTCAAAAAGGTCTTAAAAACAGTTTGAAAAATAGGATTTACACAAGAAATCGTTTCTTCAATCAGTTCAAAGAAATTGTCTGTTTGTTTCTCTTGGAAATGAAACAGTAATAGTTGATAGAGTTCATAGTGCTTTCTAAGTTCTTGAGAGTATGCAAGGAGCTTTTCGAGAATCTCATTATTGGTCAAGTGTGAGCGAAAAGTAGGGCGATAAAAACGTCTATCACTAAGTTTACGGCTATCCTGTTGAATGAGTTTCCAGTAACGTTTTAATGCTTTATATTCGTGCGATTTACGATCAAAACGATTCATGATTTGGATACGAAGACGATTCATAGCTCGACTGAGATGTTGGACAATGTGAAAGCGGTCGAGAACGATTTTAGCATTAGGAAAAAGTTTTCTGGCAATATCGTAATAGGGACTAAACATATCCATTGTAATGACTTTCACGCGACTTCTCACCTGACTAGAATAACGAAGAAAATGATTGCGAATAGTCGCTTGAGTTCGTCCATCCAGAATAGTTACGATCTTTCTGGAATCAAAATCCTGTGCAATGAAACTCATCTTACCTTTCTTGAAGCTGTATTCATCCCAAGACATGTGAGTTGGAAGGAAAGATAAATCTGTCTTGAATTTGAATTCTTTCAATTTACGAATGACTGTCGAAGTAGAGACAGATAGACTTTCTGCGATAGCCGTCATAGGGACTTTCTCGATTAATTTTTGAGTGATTTTCTGGTTGACGATGGTCGCGATTTGGTGATTCTTTTTGACTAAGGAAGTCTCTGCGACAG
>NZ_JASHCG010000009.1:0-101362 GCF_047464215.1 Streptococcus infantis
TTTAAATCAGGAGAATAGTAACGATTTTTTCCTTTTTTGACGAACTCTATTCCGTAACGATCAATCAATTTAATCATGTACCTAATATTAGAATTATTTATCCCAAATTTATTTGAAAGCTTCTCTAAGCTATATCCTTGTTTTCTAAGTTCATAGACCTGAACTTTATCATCATAAGTTAATTTCATAATAAAAACACCCCAAAAGTTAGATTTTTTTCTGTCTAACTTTTGGGGTGCAGTTCATGAAAGCCTTGATACTATGCGTTTTATTTTTTTCATTTTCTGATAATACTCTTCGAAAATCAAATTCAAACCACGTCAGCTTCACCTTGCCGTATATATGTTACTGACTTCGTCAGTTCTATCCACAACCTCAAAGCAGTGCTTTGAGCAACCTGCGGCTAGTTTCCTAGTTTGCTCTTTGATTTTCATTGAGTATAAAATTGAGTTTTTGATCAATTTTTTTTAGTGATCAGGCGAACATTTGCCAAAAGTAATCAATGATGTAGGTCAATCCATAAGTGTAAACAACCAGGGTAAAGGGCTTGGTCAAGATGATGATGGTCATGTAGCGCTTGAAGCTCATCTTGGTCAGAGCAGCCAGCATACAGAGAAAGTCCGCTGGGCTAACTGGCCAAATCATCATAAAAATAAAGAAACGGTCAAAACGATTGCCCTTATCCAACCAGCCAATGTACTTGTCATAGGTGCGCTTGCTGACGACAGACTGAACAAAGGGGGCTCCGTAGAGACGCACCAGGTAAAAGATAATGGCGCAACCAATAACAATACCGAAATAGTTGTAGATCGTCCCCACGATATGACCGTAGATAAAGACACCTGCCACAGAGGTTAGAGCACCAGGAATGATGGGAACGACCGTCTGCAATATCTGTAAAAAGATAAAAAGTGGTGGTCCCCAGATACCGGCCTGTTGGATAAAGGCAGATAGGGTTTCCTTAGAATGCAGAACACCAGCCTGATAGGCCCAGATACAGAAAATCAAAGTACCAACTCCACCGATGATGGAAGAAATATTGATTGCTTGCTGTAGAAGGGGAGAAACAGCTTTCATTTGTTTATCGTGTGACATATAAACTCCTCTTGAATAGTATGATTCTACTATACCATATTTTGAGGAGAAAGACTATATGGGGTACTTTATGTGACTTTGCCTCAAGTATGGTAAAATGGGAATAAGAAAATGGCAGCTTAGAATGAGGAAAATAATGTTAGGATTGAAGTTTAATGGCACTTGGCGCAACTACCAAAGACAGGTCTTGGATAACTTTCAGGAATATCAATCAGATGGCCATGTCCACTTGGTGGCAGCACCAGGTTCTGGGAAAACAACCATTGGGATCGAGTTGATTGCCCGCTTTGATAATCTAGCCCTGGTTTTGGTGCCGACTGTTACCATTCGGGAACAATGGGTGGATAGGATTCGCAAGGCCTTTTTAGAGAATGAGGACCAGGTCACAAGTCTCGTTTCTCAAAATCTCAAGGACATGAAGCAAATCACCATCGCCACCTACCAAGCCTTTCACAGTGCCATGCAACAAGTACAATCTCAAGAAGATAATGGCGAGGTTGAAGACTTTGTCGGCTTTGACCTGCTTGCCAGCCTCAAGGAAAAGGGTGTCGAAACCCTCTGTCTGGACGAATGCCATCACTTGAGAAATGAATGGTGGAAAAGCCTAGAAGACTTCCGTAAAAATTACCCGCAACTACAAGTCATCTCACTCACTGCAACACCGCCATATGACAGTGAGCCAGAACTCTGGGATCGCTATCTCCAGATGTGTGGCGAGATCGACCAAGAAATAGCAGTGCCAGAACTGGTCAAGGAAGACACCCTCTGCCCTCATCAGGATTTTGTCTATATCTGTTTTCCGACCAAGGAAGAAGACAAGCGCTTGGAAGAGTTTGAGGATACCAAGTGGCAATATGTCAGCCACCTAGTCGTTGATCGTGACTTTCAAGAGTTGATTAAGAGTTCCAAGGTTCTCAAAGGGGAAATCTCTGCGGATATGCTCCTCGAAGATCCCAAGTATCTCTCAGCCTTCCTCATTTATCTACAGGCTCAAAAGCTAGAAATTCCTAAGTACTTACGAGATTTACTGGGAGCTGAAGGCTTGCCTGCTCTTAATTACTACTGGCTCGAAGTCCTCTTGCAAGGCCTTCTCTATCAGACACCCGACTGGTATGAGGACCCACAGGAGACAAAGAAAAAGATAGAAGCCGAGTTGAAATCAAGAGGGCTAATCGAAAAACGTCAGGTTTTCTTGCTCAAATCCAAAGCCAATGACCAAATCCTCAATCAATCTCTAGGAAAACTGGCTGGCATCGCATCTATCTTTGAAACCGAGTATACTAGTCTAGGTCAGGACTTGAGACAGTTAGTCTTGGCGGACTATATCCGCAAGGATTTTGCTAGTTATCTGGGAGATGACCAAGCGCCAATCACGTAATTAGGTGTCCTCCCTTACTTTGAAACTATTCGCCGAAGTGAGCAAAAACAAGGCCTTTCTGTCCCCATAGCAGTCCTTTCAGGTAGTGTCGTTATCATACCGTCCAGTGTCAAGGAAGAACTCGAAGCACTCATCCCAAATACCAACTTGACCTTCTCAGCCATCGGAAAACTCGACCAAGGAGCCTATCTCCAAGTAGGCTTTCCATCTAGCTTTAAGGGGATGGTCGCAGCAGTGACTGAGCTCTTCCAACGTGGTTCTATCCAGGTCTTGGTCGGAACCAAGTCTCTCTTAGGAGAAGGATGGGATGCGCCTTGCGTCAACTCTCTCATCCTAGGAAGTTTTGTCGGAAGCTTTATGCTCAGTAATCAGATGCGAGGCCGTGCTATCCGTATCTGGCAAGGACATCCAGATAAGACCCAGTAATATCTGGCACCTAGTAGCCATCAAACCATATAAAAATCCAGCCTTTTCTAAGGAGGATCAAGAAGAACAAGACCTCAATCCATATCAAGACTTACAAACCCTTGCCCGTCGGATGGACCATTTCCTTGGCTTGTCCTGTAAGGAAGAGACCATCGAAACAGGTCTGTATCGCTTGAACTTTCCTGAGTTCCCACTTAAGAAAAAGAAACTCGAAGACTACAACGAGAAGATCAAGGAACTATCCAAGGATCGTGGCTCCCTTCGTAAAAAATGGCAAAACTCTCTCATCGTTGCTGACAAGATTGAGATTGTCAATGAAGTAGCGACCGACAGCAAACGAATCCCTCTGCTTGCCCTAGCAGATGCTGAAAAGTGGCTTCGCTATGCTTTTATGGTATTTGCCATTAGTCTCCTGACTTATGTCTTTAGACTCACCTTCTTTGACTTGCCATGGTTGACAGCTCTTTGTGGCCTCTTCCTAGCCATTACAGCCTTTCGCTATTACAGCTACAAGAGTCCTTATGTACGCCTACGTCAGGTGGGTGAAGGTATTCGTAATGCCATGCTAAAGATGGGGCATCTTTCCGATGATCGGTCGCGCGTGCAGGTGGAAGAAGATAAGGATAGCTATTGCGTTTTTGCCTATCTAAAAGGTGGTAGTATGCGAGACAAGGAACTCTTTTCTCAGACCTTAGGAGAATTCTTTGCACCCGTGGACAATCAACGCTACCTCTTAGTAGCAAAAAAAGCACCAGCAGGTCAATCCAAGTATTTTGTAGTTCCTAGCCTCTTTGAAAAGCGCAAGGAAGAAGCTCAGCTCTTTCTAGACGCAGTCGCCCCTCAGCTAGGTGATTACCAGCTAGTCTACACCCGCAACGAAGCAGGCAGAAAAGTCTTACTCGAATCCCGACTCAAATCCCTAGCTAACAAAAATGACCGCCTCATTACCAAGAAGAAGGTTAAAAGTGCTTTGAAGTAGGGAGAGTTACAATTTTAATGTTTATATAAAGTAAAAAGGAAGTAATTATGTCAGATACAATTTTAATTTTGGGCAATGGATTTGATATTGCAATGGGTCGAAAAACAAAGTATACAGATTTTATTGAGTTTGAACAGAGATTATTCGATAGACCAGAAAGTGACTTACAAGCTTTTCTAGATTCTAAAAACATAGATATTGATAAATACAAAGATAATTTGTATTTGAAATTTATTAATGAGAATAAAGATACTCTTGGAGATAATTGGTCTAATCTTGAAACCATGATTTCTCAACTTTCTGAAGCTGTAATGTATTGTAAAGAGAATACTGATTTGTTGTATTCTATAGGATATAATGAACCATTCCTTCAACATATAGAAAGAAATATGCTTCAATTACAAAAGGATAGAAATTATTGTTCAAAATCATATGTTGGACGTCTATTTTTCTCCCTATTTTATGAAAAAGGATGGAAAAAATTAGAAAGAGAAGTTGCATTGGATAAATTAAATAACGAATTTATCAGGCAACTTGATCTATTGGTTGAATTGTTAGAAATATATTTATCTTATATAGACTTTCTTGATTTTAAAGTTATCGAGATAAAATCCAAGCCAACAGCTCTAGATGCAATATCAGATTTATCAAATTCTTCAGTTCTAAACTTTAATTATACTAATACATCAGGATATTTATTTGGGACTTCTGAGGAAAAAACTCATTTTATACATGGTAGAATTGATTTAGATAGACAAACTAATAGGATCAATACCATGGTCTTTGGAATAGAGGATAAAGAAAATGATGTCAACAGTGATTTGATTCCTTATCAGAAGTATTACCAAAGAGTTGTTAAAGAGACTGGAAATCAATTTGAAGAATTTTTCAAATCGAATATTGAATTACCAGACGATGTTCCAGATATTCGTATAGCTTCAAAGAACATTATTGTGTTTGGTCACTCTGTTGACCCTCTGGATAAGGAAATATTTCAAAAATGCTTTTCATTAGCAGAGAATGGAAAATATACTTATCGATTTATTTTCACTTATTTTGATGAAGCAGCTAAACGTTCGATTATTAAGAATCTTGCAATCATTCTTGGTAAAGAAAAATTGGTAGAGTTAACAGGAAAACGAAATGTTGTATTTATAAAGAGTGATGATAATGAGCGTATGAAGAAAGAGCTACTACCTTAATAAAATCAAAAAATAATTGAACTTATATAATAAAATTGTAAAATCTTAATCTAAAAACATTTTTATCCCACTCGTCTTCCTTAGGTCGAGTGGGTTTTCTTAAAATATGATAAAATAGAAAAGACAATACATTAAATAAGGGAAGTAAAAATGGCAAGTAAAGAAAATACAGAACGCAAGGAACTGCATCGTAAAATTTGGGCGATTGCGGACGATGTGCGTGGAGCTGTAGACGGTTGGGATTTTAAGCAATATATCCTAGGGATTCTATTCTATCGTTTTATTTCAGAGCATATGGCCGATTATTTTGACCGTG
Source organism: Streptococcus infantis (assembly GCF_047464215.1). Classification (GTDB taxonomy): domain Bacteria; phylum Bacillota; class Bacilli; order Lactobacillales; family Streptococcaceae; genus Streptococcus; species Streptococcus infantis_P. The sequence continues at coordinate 5,397 of NZ_JASHCG010000009.1, forward strand.
CTGAGCATGAAGCTGGTGACTTAGAATTCCGTTATGCTGAATTGAGTGACCAAGAAGCTGAGCAAGATTTTAAACCAGGGACAGTTGAGGATAAGGGATTCTTTATCCTTCCGAGCCAACTATTTGAAAATGTTGTCGAGAATGCCTCGCAAAATGAAAACTTAAACGAAGACTTGGCCAACATTTTTCAAGCTATTGAGAAGTCAGCGATTGGGTTCAAATCAGAGGATGATATCAAAGGTTTGTTTGATAACTTGGATACACGAAGCAATATCCTTGGTGGAACTGTTCCAGAAAAAAATAAACGACTTTCTGACATTCTAAATGGTATCAATAGCATTAACTTTGGCAACTTTGAGGAAAATGACATCGATGCCTTTGGTGATGCCTATGAGTTCTTGATTTCCAACTATGCAAGTAATGCAGGAAAAAGTGGGGGTGAATTTTTCACACCTCAGACAGTCTCTAAACTACTAGCTCGTCTAGTGATGGTCGGTAAGGACAAGATTAACAAGGTCTATGACCCAACATGTGGTTCGGGCTCTCTCCTTCTTCAAATGAAAAAACAATATGAAGACCATATTCTAGAAGATGGATTCTTTGGTCAGGAAATCAATATGACCAACTATAACTTGGCTCGTATGAATATGTTCTTGCACAATATCAACTACAATAATTTTGATATTAAGCGAGGAGATACCCTTTTAAATCCTCAGCATCTGGAAGAAAAGCCGTTTGATGCTATCGTTTCTAACCCTCCGTATTCTGTCAAATGGGTGGGAGATGGAGATCCAACTCTAATAAATGATGACCGCTTTGCGCCAGCTGGTAAGCTAGCTCCTAAGTCAAAAGCTGACTTTGCCTTTATCATGCATAGTCTCAATCACTTGTCCAATAAAGGTCGAGCAGCTATTGTATGTTTCCCAGGTATTTTCTATCGTGGTGGAGCTGAAAAGATCATTCGTCAGTATCTAGTAGATAACAACTTTGTTGAAGCAGTGATTTCCCTTCCAGACAATCTCTTCTTTGGAACTTCTATCGCAACGACGATCTTGGTTTTGGCAAAAAATAAACTAGAGAACAAAACGCTCTTTATCGATGCGAGTAAGGAATTCAAAAAAGAAACTAACAACAATGTTTTGACGGATAGCAATATCGAACATATAGTTGAATTATTCTCTAATTATCAAAATGTTGACTATAAATCTGCTCTTGTTGATAATGATGTGATTGGTTCAGAGCAGGATTATAACCTATCTGTTTCAACCTATGTCGAACAAGAAGATACACGTGAGAAGATTGATATAGATGTTCTCAATAAAGAAATCGCTGAGACTGTTGCCCAAATTGACCACTTGCGTGCACAGATAGACAAGATTGTAGAGGAGCTGAGCAATGGCAAATGATGTAATTCTCTATAGAACAGATGACGGCGAGTCTGCTATTGAACTCCACTTGGATAATGGGACGGTTTGGCTGACCCAACAAGAACTAGCTGAGCTCTTTCAAACTTCCAAGCAAAACATTAGTAAACATATCAAGGCTATCTTTGAAGACGGTGAATTGGATGAAACAGTGGTTGTCAACTATCAGTTGACAACCACTCGTCACGGTGCAATGGCTGGTAAAACTCAGTCAAAAAAAGTCGCCTTTTATAATCTGGATATGATTTTAGCGATTGGCTATCGTGTTCGTTCTCCTCGTGGCATTCAGTTCAGACTCTATGCTTCGACAGTCTTGAAAGAGTATCTGATTAAGGGCTTCGCTATGGATGATGAGCGTCTGAAAAACTTGGGTGGAGGCTCTTACTTTAAGGAACTCCTTGAGAGAATTCGAGACATTCGCTCTAGTGAAAAAGTCTTTTACCGTCAGGTCTTGGATCTCTTTGCGACATCAAGTGACTACAATGCAAACTCACCAGAGGCAAAGAAATTCTTTGCGACGGTTCAAAACAAGATGCATTATGCTATTCACCACAATACTGCCAGCGAACTCATCTACAATCGTATTGATAGTGAAAAGGAGTTTCTGGGCTTAACTACCTTTAAAGGAGACCTCCCTACTCTATCTGAAGCAAAAGTTGCCAAGAATTATCTGACAGAAAAGGAACTCCGTGGGCTTAACCAGCTTGTATCAGGATATCTAGACTTTGCTGAAAGACAGGCAGAGCGAGAAGAAGTTATGACCATGGCTGACTGGGTGGCTCACGTTGATCGAATACTTCAGGCTACTGGAGAAGACTTGCTGGACAATAGTGGTTCTATCTCTCGTGAACAGATGAAGCATAAAGTAGATAAGGAATATAAGAGCTACCAAGCCAAGACCCTCAGTCAAGTTGAAAAAGATTACCTCAAGGAAATTAAAAACATTGAAAATCTAGCCAAGGAAGGAGGTAAGTGATGAATATCCTAGAAGAAATCCAAACCTGTCCCGTTGAGTGGAAAGAGTTGGGGGAAATTAGTCAATTTTATAGTGGTTTAACTGGGAAAACAAAATCTGATTTTGAAAATGGAAATGCTAAGTATGTAACTTATAAAAATATTTTTAATAATATACAAGTTGAATTTAATCTATTGGAAACTGTTCAGGTAGACAAAAATGAGAGGCAAAATTTTATAGAATACGGAGATGTGTTAATAACAGGTTCTTCTGAGAGCAAAGAAGAAGTTGGTATGTCTTCTACAGTTACTTTTGTTCCTGATGAGCAGATTTATTTAAATAGTTTTAGTTTTGGAATCCGATTTAATGAGGATATTGAACTTTTGCCAGAATTCACCAAATATTTATTCAGGAGCATCAGATTAAGAAAACAGATTGAGAAAACTGCAAGCGGTGTAACCAGATATAATATTTCAAAAGTTGCTTTTAAGAAAATAAAAATTCCATTACTTTCTAGAGAAATTCAAGAAAAAATCGTGCAAACACTTGACAAATTCACGGATTATGTTACAGAATTGACCTCAGAATTGACCTCACGTAAAAAGCAATATTCTTATTATCGAGATAAACTGTTATCTTTTGAGGATGAGGTTTATCAAGTTGAGTGGAAGAAGTTGAACGAATGTCTTAAAAAAGGAAAAGGAACTAAAATTACAGCTAGTCAGATGAAATTACTTCACAAAGATGGTGCGCCAATCCGTATCTTTGCAGGAGGAAAGACTTACGCTGATGTGAACTATGGAGATATTCCCGATAAGGATATTCACACAGAAGAGGCAATTGTTGTAAAATCTCGTGGAATTATTGATTTTGAATACTGCACAGAACCATTTAGTTTTAAAAATGAATTTTGGTCATACAGTTCAGACAATGAAAATATCAATTTAAGATATATTTATCATTACTTAGTTCATAATAAAGAACATTTTCAAAACATCGCTAATAATATGCAGATGCCACAAATTTCTAGTAATGATACTGAAAAATTTAAAATTCCAGTCCCTTCCCTCGAAATTCAATCTCGCATTGTTCAAGTTTTAGACAACTTTGATACGATTTGTCATGACCTTAACATCGGACTGCCCAAGGAGATTGAACTACGTCAAAAACAGTACGATTTTTTTAGAGAAAAACTCTTGACATTCGTCGCCGAAGGCGAGTACACTGAGAGTAGAGTAGAGTAGAGGAGTGGGACAACTCCGCTATTATCAAGCTTTTACAGTGGGTATTTGGTTCAATTCGAGTGGAGTTGGGAGCTTTGGGAGATATTATTCGAGGTAATGGCCTACAGAAGAAAGATTTCCAGGATGTCGGTGTTCCGTGCATTCATTACGGACAGATATATACATATTATGGAATTGAAACTGAGAGAACAAAATCATATATAAATTCAGAGTTAGCAAGAAAACTTCAAAAAGCTAAAACTGGTGATTTGATTGTTGCGACGACGTCTGAAAATGTTGAGGATGTTGGTAAATCTTTGGTTTGGTTAGGGAAAGAGGAAGTTTGTATAGGTGGGCACTCATGTATAATCAGAACTGAGCAAAATACTAAATTTTTAGCCTATCTTTTTAGAACTAGATTTTTCCAAATTCAAAAGGAAAAAAGAGTACTTGGTACAAAAGTAATTGAACTTTATCCTAAAAATCTTGCAAAAATTAAGATTATCTTACCACCCCTTTTCGAACAAAAAAGAATTGTCTCCATCCTTGACAGTTTTAACACCCTAACCAATTCTCATTCTGAGGGTCTTCCAAAAGAAATCGAACTGAGACAGAAACAGTATGAATACTGGAGAGAACAATTATTAAACTTCACTAGATAAATTCTTGAATCATTTTGAGAAAGAATCTTAATTAAAACAAAAAAGGAAGCATACTATGGTTGATTATTCAAAAGTACATGAAGTAATTGCGGAAACAAATGAAGGGATTCTCTTGGCTGAGTATCAACCAGAGTATCGCATAGATAGAGAATTTCAGTCTGAGGCAGATTTGGAAAGACAATTGCTTATGGATTTAGTCAATGGTCTCAATTATGAACGATTGGATATCCATACACCTGCGGATCTTTTAGCGAATGCAAAGGTTCAAATTGAAAAGCTTAATAAGGTGATCTTTACGAATGCTGAATGGCAACGTTTTATAGTCGAGTATTTAGACTGTCCCAATGAGGGTTTGGTTGAAAAAACACGAAAAATCCAAGAGAATCATATCTATGACTTTGTCTTTGATGATGGACGGATTAAAAATATTTTTATCCTTGACAAGAAAAACATTCATAACAACAGCATGCAGGTCATCAACCAAGTGACGCAAGTGGGGAGTCATACCAACCGTTATGATGTGACCATTTTAGTCAATGGTCTTCCGCTAGTTCAGATTGAATTGAAGAAGCGTGGAGTTAGTCTGCAAGAAGCCTTTAATCAGGTTCATCGTTATAGCAAGGAAAGCTTTAACAGCGAAAATTCTTTGTATAAGTATGTTCAGATTTTTGTGATTTCGAATGGTACTTATACACGCTACTTTGCAAATACGACAGCTCAAAATAAAAATCACTATGAGTTTACCTGTGAGTGGGCAGACCGTAAGAATAAGACTATTCACGAATTGGAAGATTTTACTGTTACTTTCTTAAGCAAGCGTGTCCTCTTGGAAGTTTTGACCAAGTATTGTGTTTTTGATGTGGATAATACCTTGCTCATTATGCGTCCTTATCAGATAGCAGCAACTGAAAGTATCTTGCGCAAGATTCATTCTTCCAATGAAATGAAGAATTTTGGAACCATCAATGCTTGTGGTTATATCTGGCATACGACAGGGTCAGGGAAAACCTTGACCAGCTTTAAGACTGCGCGCTTAGCGACAGAGTTGGACTACACTGACAAAGTGATATTCGTTGTAGATAGAAAAGACTTAGACTATCAAACTATGAAGGAATATCAAAAATTCCAACCAAATTCAGTCAATGGTAGTAACAATACAAAAGAACTACAACGCAGTATCGAGGAAAATGATGATCGAATCGTTGTCACAACTATTCAAAAGTTAAATAAGTTTATCACTGCAAATCCTAATCATGAAGTCTATGCTAAGAAATGTGTCTTGATTTTTGACGAGTGTCATCGTTCTCAGTTTGGGAAGGCTCAAAAGCGCATTAAGAAGGCTTTTAAACAGTACGCCCTATTTGGATTTACAGGGACACCAATTTTCCCAGAAAATAGCTTGACGGGTGAAACGACACAAGAAGTTTTTGGAGAACAACTTCATAACTACGTTATTACAGATGCTATTCGAGATAAAAAAGTCTTGAAGTTCAAGGTTGATTACAACTATATTAAGCCTGAAATCAATAAGTATAGAGAAGCGGAAAAGGCAGTTGACCGAGAGCTTGATGAGAAGAAACTCAAAAAGATGGAAAAGGAACTCCTTTTGCATCCTGAACGGATTGCAACCATCACAGAGTATCTGTTGAGAGTTTATAATGATAAGACGCATCGAAATCAACACTATACTCATAAACAAAAACAACTATCTGGATTTAATGCCATGCTGGCTGTACAAAGTATTGAAGCAGCAAAATTATACTATGAAGAGCTCCAGCGACAACAAGCAGCTTTACCAGAAGCTAAACGTTTAAAAGTTGCAACCATCTTTAGTTTTGCACCTAACGAAGAACAATCTGCTTATGGGGAAATTCAAGATGAAGAGCTAGAACCTCAAGATACAGCCATGCCTCTATCTTCTAAAGAATTTCTTTCTAGAGCGATTGACGACTATAATCACATGTTTAAGACCAACTTCTCAGCTGATGGGAAGGAGTTTCAAAATTACTATCGTGACCTTTCCAAACGCGTTAAATCCAAGGAAGTGGATTTGCTGATTGTGGTCGGTATGTTCTTAACGGGATTTGATGCCCCGACTATGAATACACTCTTTGTCGATAAAAATCTACGTTATCATGGTTTGATTCAGGCCTTCTCGAGAACCAATCGGATTTTTAACAAGGTTAAACCTTTTGGGAATATCGTATGTTTCCGTGATTTAGAAAAAGCTACTCAAGAAGCTATTAAAACCTTTGGGGATACTAATAAGCTTGATATTATCTTAGAAAAAAGTTTTAGCGAATACATGGACGGTTTCGTAGATCAGGTAACGGGTATTAAGGTCAAAGGTTATACAGAAGTCTGTCAAGAAATTCTGGAAAGATTCCCTAATCCACAAGAAATTGAAACAGAGCATGATAAGAAGGAGTTTGTTAAGTTATTTGGTGAGTTGTTGAAGCTTGATAATGTTCTTCGAAATTATGACGAATTCCAAGAGATAGACAAACCTATTTCAGAAGGTTATCTTCAGGATTTAAGAAGCACTTATGTAGAAATTCGAGATGAATTCTTAAACCTTAAAAATTATGAAAGAACAAAAGACTTAGGTATTGACCTTTCAGATGTTGAATTTGAAATCGAACTCTTAAAAACAGATGAGATTAATCTGGACTATATTCTTGCATTGATTGTTGAAAAATCGAAAAATTCTGAGTCTAAAGAAGTAATGAAAGCAGAAGTTAGTCGTGTAATTCGTTCTAGTATCGATATTCGTGCCAAAGAAGAGTTGGTTATCGGCTTTATCAATGACACTGATTTGCAAAAATTGAAAGACCATGAAGGAGTTATCAATGCTTTCTATGAATATGGCAAGGAGCGCAAGAAAGTCGCAATCCATGACCTAGCTGAGTCTGAGAAACTTGTAGCTGATTACCAATTATTCATAGACAAATCAATTCAACGAGGTTATGCTGAAAACAGTGGGACTGATTTAGATTCGATTATTCCGCCCACTTCTCGTAGACAGGGAGCGCGTGAACGGAAAAAGCAAGAAGTTTTGCGTAAGATTCAGTTGTTAGTAGAGACTTATTCAGGTATTTAAGTATTATCAAACAAGGTTTATTAGAAAAATCAGGCTCTACAAAAAACACTCTTTATTCGCTCATTTTTAAGATATAACTTTGTTTCCATATTTCCTGGAAACTCATAGAAAGTAAGGAGAAACATGGAACAAACTAACCAAAAATCCCAGTGCCAACAACTCTGGGCTAGAAACAAATACCTCGTTTTGAGCCATTCCAGCAATATTTACAATGAGATTCGCCAATACTTGAAGAATGAAGAGGTGGTGGTAAGTCATGTTCAGGAACTGATCGACTGTGCCTGTCAGATTCCAGAACACAGGGGTCAGGTTTGCAATGCCTTTCAGCATATTTGGGGCTATTTTAAAAAGAAAGCGACAGATGCCGAGCGCAAGGACTATATGCTCTTGCTGGATCGCTACCGCTTTGGTCAGGCTTCTAAGGAAGACTTGATAACTAAGACTAGAGACTTGCTTGATTGCTATCCAAATACCTATTTGCAACATTCAACGTTACTGAAAGGAGACTTCCATGAGACTTTGGCATGAGGCTTTGATTTCACAGCTTCCTCGTCCTCAACTCTTGGGGCAACATCGAGAGTGTTGCGCCCTGCGTGGCAATGGCTGGGGCAGAAAGCATGCAACGGTTGACTATGTCTTTACCCACTCGCCCTATCGTCTCTATGCCTATCATGACTTGATTATGGAGGAGATGGTTAAACGAGGCTTTAAGGTCAGTCCAGAGTGGCTGGACAAGAACTACCGAGGTAAGACTTGCCCTCCTTATCAAGACTTAGCAGAGGAAAAGCTGAAAAGTCCTATCTATAGCGAGCATGACGCTACCTACTATGAGGAATGTCTGGCTAATCTTCGTGAAAAGGGGATAGAGCTGGAGTAAGAGGCAGGATTAACTCCAATTTAAAACTCTTTTCGTAATTTTTTCGAATAATAAAAATGAGACCTTTAGAACGATTCTAAGGTCTTCTTTTATAAGTATTTGGATTTACTTTTAATAACTTTTAAGTTATAATTTTAAAAAACCAAGCGTGAACTAAAGGACTTAAAAGAAAGAGGGTTAAGTGATGAAAAATAGTGCCATTGGGAGTAATTGGAAGGATGTTCGGTCTCAACTCTTTACCAAGGAAGAAATTCTTGAAAGCGATATGCGAGTGGCTATCATGAGTGAGTTAATTGAGGCTAGACATGAGCAAGGTATCAGTCAGAAAAAGTTAGAGGAACTCAGTGGGGTAAGCCAGCCTGTCATAGCTAGGATGGAAACAGGAAAGACTAGTCCTCAGTTGGATACGGTCTTAAAAGTTTTAGCCAGTTTAGGAAAGACACTAGCAGTCGTCCCACTGGAACAGGAAAATAGTTGAGAATCAGTGCCTATAGTCTTTTCTAATAGCAAGCCATAGTCAGCTCTCGATTCACTAATATTTTGTTCTAAACGTAGATATTTAAAAACTCTATTAACCATTGTCTACCAAAGGATTTGGGGAATCTTCTCCAAATCTTTTTTTGTGCTTTAAAAAGCGATATAGTTTCAAACTATATCAAAGCCTAATTTTTTACAATTATACAGATGATTTCTTTTCTGTTAAGATAGTTTCAACAACAATTTTTGGAGGACAAAACATGTCAACTACAATTATCGGTTTCCCTCGTTTGGGCGAATTCCGCGAATTAAAATTTACAACTGAAAAATACTTTAGAAAAGAAATCTCAGAAGAAGAACTTTTGGCAGCAGCAAAAGACTTGCGTGCTAAACACTGGAATATCGTTAAAGAAAAAGGCATCACTGAAATTCCATCAAATGACTTTTCTCACTATGACAACTTCCTAGATGCTGCTTTCCTTTTCAACGTGGTACCTGCTTCAGTTCAAAACTTGGACTTGTCTGACCTTGAGCGCTACTTCGCTTTGGGTCGTGGTTACCAAGGAGAAAAAGGGGACGTTCGCGCCCTTCCAATGAAGAAATGGTTCAACACCAACTACCACTACATCGTTCCTAAATTTGAAAAAGACACTCAAGTTAAACTTGCAGGTCACAAAATCTTTGATGAGTTCCAAGAAGCTAAAGAACTTGGTCTCAACACTCGTCCTGCCCTTGTAGGTCCATTCACTTTCCTTCAATTGTCAGATTTTGAAGAAGGCGTGAAAGCAGAAGACTTCGTAGACAGCTTAGTTGCTGCTTACCAAGAAGTTTTTGCAAAATTGGCTGAACTTGGTGCGACTCGCATCCAATTGGATGAAGCGGCTCTTGTAAAAGACTTGACAGCCGAAGAAAAAGCTCTCTTCTTGAACCTCTACAACAAACTCTTGGCTGACAAAAAAGGTCTTGAAGTCTTGCTTCAAACTTACTTCGGAGACGTTCGTGACGTTTACGCTGACCTTGTAAACTTGCCAGTAGATGCTATCGGTCTTGACTTCGTTGAAGGTAAGAAAACTCTTGAATTGGTTAAAGGTGGTTTCCCAGCTGATAAGACTCTTTATGCAGGTATTGTCAATGGTAAAAACATCTGGCGTAACAACTATGAAAAGAGCTTGGCTGTTCTTGAGCAAATCCCAGCTGAAAACATTGTCTTGACAAGCTCATGCTCACTTCTTCATGTGCCATTTACAACTGCTAATGAAGAATTTGAACCAGCAATCTTGAACCATTTTGCTTTTGCAGTTGAAAAATTGGATGAGATTCGTGATTTGGATGCTATCCGCAATGGTCAAGGTGAAGAAGCACTTGCAGCCAACAAAGAACTCTTTGCGACTGAGCGTGTTGGTGAAAATGCGGAACTTCGTGCGCGTATCGCTGGTTTGACTGATGCAGACTACACTCGTTTGCCAGCATTTGCTGAACGTGAAGCTATCCAAGAAGAAGCTTTCAAACTTCCAGCTCTTCCAACAACAACTATTGGTTCATTCCCTCAAACAAAAGAAGTTCGTGCTAAACGTTTGGCTTACCGTAAAGGTGAATTGTCTCAAGAAGAGTATGACGCTTTCCTTGCTGAAACAATTGACGAATGGATCAAATGGCAAGAAGATATCGACTTTGATGTCCTTGTTCACGGTGAATTTGAGCGTAATGACATGGTTGAGTACTTCGGTCAAAACTTGTCAGGTTACCTCTTCTCTAAAAATGGTTGGGTACAATCATACGGTATGCGTGGGGTTAAACCACCAATCATCTGGGGTGATGTCACTCGTCTTAACCCTATCACTGTTAAATGGTCTAGCTATGCACAAAGCCGTACAAACAAACCTGTTAAGGGTATGTTGACTGGACCAGTAACTATTCTCAACTGGTCATTCCCACGTGAAGACATCTCTATCAAGGATTCAACTCTTCAAATCGCCCTTGCTATCAAGGATGAAGTACTTGACCTTGAAGCTGCTGGTGTGAAAATCATTCAAATCGACGAGGCTGCTCTTCGTGAAAAATTGCCACTTCGTCGTAGCGACTGGTACGAAGACTACCTTGACTGGGCAATTCCTGCCTTCCGCTTGGTACACTCAACAGTAGCGCCAGACACACAAATCCACACTCACATGTGTTACTCAGAATTTACAGATATCATCCCAGCTATCGACAACATGGATGCAGATGTTATTTCCTTTGAAGCTAGCCGTTCAAACCTTGAAATCTTGGACGAACTTAAAGCGAAAAACTTCCAAACAGAAGTGGGACCTGGGGTTTACGATATCCACTCACCTCGTGTGCCAAATGAAGGCGAAATCGACAATACAATCGAAGCCATCCTTGCTAAAGTGCCAAGCAAGAAAGTTTGGATCAACCCTGACTGTGGTTTGAAAACACGTGGTATTCCAGAAACGAAAGAAAGCTTGATCCGCCTTGTAGAAGCTGCCAAAGCTGCGCGTGAGAAATTGTAAGAAAAGACAAGTCTCCCTACACGGTTGATCAGTAAGAAATCAACTAGAAAAGGTTCATACATATGTCACGTCAAACACCGTCCCTCTCATTTGAAGTTTTCCCTCCAAACCCAGCAGTAGGCAATGATAAAATTATTGCAGCTCTGAAAGACATGCAGGGCTTGGCACCACACTTTATCAGTGTGACTGCCAGCAATAATAAATTTAATATCAAAGAGACGACGGTTCGTTTGGCTGACTATATCCAAAATGATTTGGCTATTCCGACAATCGCTCACTTGCCAGCTATTTATCTGACAAAGGATAAGGTTGCTGAGACAATTGTAGATTTGGATAAGGTTGGAGTACAAAAAATCTTGGCTCTTCGTGGAGATCTCATTCCAGGTGTTGAGCCGCAAAAGGACTTCCGTTATGCGACAGACCTGATCGAGTTTATCAAGGAGCAGGCCCCACACTTTGATATCATTGGTGCTTGTTATCCTGAAGGACACCCTGATTCGCCAAACCAAATCTCAGATATCCAAAATCTTAAGAAAAAAGTGGATGCAGGATGCTCTAGTCTAGTAACGCAACTCTTCTTTGACAATGAGCGTTTCTATGATTTCCAAGACAAGTGTACCTTGGCTGGAATTGATGTGCCTATTCATGCGGGTATCATGCCAATCCTCAACCGTAACCAAGCTCTTCGTCTCTTGAAGACTTGTGAGAATATCCATCTCCCACGTAAGTTCAAAGCTATCTTAGACAAGTATGAGAATGACCCTGAGTCACTCAGAGCAGCAGGACTTGCCTATGCCGTAGACCAAATCGTGGACTTGGTAACGCAAGACGTAGCAGGTGTGCATCTCTACACCATGAACAATGCAGATACTGCTCAGTACATTCACCAAGCAACCCATGCCTTGTTTAATCACCAATCTTTAGGATAATAAAAAGCAAACCATTCTTCTTTTCATAGAGGAATGGTTCCTTTTTAATAGAAAAGCCAGCACTTTTTAAGAAAAATATGATAAAATAGACTCTGTACGTACTTGATACAAAGATGAGGGTATTTAGGTTATAAAGGTTGCGAAAACGAAACTCAAAAAGTCCAAAATATCTTGAGTAATTGAACCCGGCCGAAAAGCTGTGTAAAAAAGATAAACTGTCTTGTCTTCATCGAAGACTTCGTCAGTTTCCTATTTTTACTTTGCTTTTGACGGCCTTAGTATCTTGATCTTTGTAGGCAAGGCGTATAATATTATCAATCCAAAAGGGGATTAAAATGACAAAACAAGTGTTTCAAACGACTTTTGCTGGTCGTGAGTTGATTGTAGAGACTGGTCAGGTTGCTAAGCAAGCAAATGGCTCTGTTGTCGTACGTTACGGTGAGTCAACTGTCTTGACTGCTGCCGTTATGTCTAAGAAGATGGCAACTGGGGATTTCTTTCCGCTTCAAGTCAACTACGAAGAAAAAATGTATGCGGCTGGGAAATTTCCTGGTGGCTTTATGAAACGTGAAGGACGTCCTTCAACAGATGCGACTTTGACAGCGCGTTTGATTGACCGTCCAATCCGTCCAATGTTTGCGGAAGGTTTCCGTAATGAAGTGCAGGTCATCAATACTGTTCTTTCTTACGATGAAAATGCATCTGCACCAATGGCAGCTATGTTTGGTTCATCATTGGCCTTGTCTATCTCAGATATTCCATTTGACGGACCAATCGCTGGGGTACAAGTAGGTTATGTGGATGGACAAATCATCATCAACCCAACGCAAGAACAAGCAGAGCAATCGCTTCTTGAATTGACAGTAGCAGGTACTAAGCACGCTATCAACATGGTAGAGTCTGGTGCCAAAGAATTGTCAGAAGAAATCATGTTGGAAGCCCTTCTCAAAGGACATGAAGCTGTTAAAGAATTGATTGCCTTCCAAGAAGAAATCGTTGCGGCAGTCGGTAAAGAAAAAGCAGAAGTAGAATTGCTTCATGTAGATGCTGAATTGCAAACTGAAATCATCGCAGCCTATAACAGCGACCTTCAAAAAGCTGTTCAAGTTGAAGAAAAATTGGCGCGTGAAGCTGCAACACAAGCAGTCAAAGACCAAGTGACTGCAGTTTACCAAGAAAAATATGCAGACCACGAAGAATTTGACCGTATCATGCGTGATGTGGCTGAAATCTTGGAACAAATGGAACACGCTGAAGTGCGCCGTTTGATCACTGAAGACAAGGTTCGTCCTGACGGCCGTAAGGTTGATGAAATCCGTCCTTTGGATGCGGTTGTTGATTTCCTTCCTCGCGTACACGGTTCAGGTCTCTTTACTCGTGGACAAACTCAGGCTCTTTCTATCTTGACTTTGGCGCCAATGGGTGAAACTCAAATCATCGATGGTTTGGATCCAGAGTACAAGAAACGTTTTATGCACCACTATAACTTCCCACAATACTCTGTAGGGGAAACAGGTCGTTACGGTGCTCCTGGCCGTCGTGAGATTGGTCACGGTGCTCTCGGTGAGCGTGCCCTTGCTCAAGTATTGCCAAGCTTGGAAGAATTCCCATATGCGATTCGTCTAGTAGCAGAAGTATTGGAATCAAACGGTTCTTCTTCTCAAGCCTCTATCTGTGCGGGAACACTTGCCCTTATGGCTGGTGGTGTGCCAATCAAGGCACCAGTAGCAGGGATTGCTATGGGGCTGATCTCAGATGGAAACAACTACACAGTATTGACAGATATCCAAGGTTTGGAAGACCACTTTGGAGATATGGACTTTAAGGTTGCAGGTACTCGCGATGGTATTACAGCCCTTCAGATGGATATCAAGATCCAAGGGATTACTGCAGAAATCTTGACGGAAGCTCTTGCTCAAGCCAAGAAAGCGCGTTTTGAAATCCTTGACGTCATCGAAGCTACTATTCCAGAAGTTCGTCCAGAATTGGCTCCAACAGCTCCGAAAATTGATACTATTAAGATTGATGTTGATAAGATCAAGATTGTCATCGGTAAAGGTGGAGAAACCATCGATAAGATCATCGCTGAAACAGGCGTTAAGATTGACATCGACGAAGAAGGTAACGTATCTATCTACTCTAGTGACCAAGTTGCCATTAACCGCGCTAAAGAAATCATTGCTGGTTTGGTTCGTGAAGCTAAAGTGGATGAAGTTTACCATGCTAAAGTTGTTCGTATCGAGAAATTTGGTGCCTTTGTCAACCTCTTTGATAAGACAGATGCCCTTGTTCATATCTCTGAGATGGCTTGGACACGTACCAATAATGTCGAAGACTTGGTAGCAATCGGGGATGAAGTTGATGTTAAGGTTATCAAGATTGATGAAAAAGGACGTGTGGATGCTTCTATGAAAGCCCTTCTTCCTCGTCCTCCAAAACCTGAACGTGATGAAAAAGGCGAAAAGTCTGAGAGACCTTACCGCCCACGTCATCACAAGGATCACAAACCTAAGAAAGAATTTACAGAAACACCAAAAGATTCAGAATAAGAAAAGGAGAAATGTATGGGATGGTGGCGTGAAACCATTGATATCGTAAAAGAAAATGATCCAGCGGCTCGCACCACTTTGGAGGTTCTTTTGACCTATCCTGGTGTGAAAGCCTTGGCTGCCCACCGTCTCTCTCATTTTCTCTGGAAACATGGCTTTAAGCTCTTAGCTCGTATGCACAGCCAGTTTTGGCGTTTTTGGACGCAGATTGAGATCCATCCTGGAGCTCAGATCGAATCAGGTGTCTTTATTGACCACGGTTCTGGCCTTGTGATTGGGGAGACGGCTATCGTTGAAAAAGGAGTTCTTCTCTATCACGGAGTGACTCTTGGTGGGACTGGTAAGGATGTTGGCAAACGTCATCCGACCGTGCGTAAGGGAGCTCTCATATCTGCACATGCCCAAGTTATCGGGCCTGTAGAAATCGGTGAAAATGCCAAAGTCGGTGCTGCAGCGGTTGTTGTTGCAGATGTACCTAGCGATGTAACGGTTGTCGGTATTCCTGCTAAGATTGTCCGAGTGCATGGGCAAAAGGATGAACCAACCATTCATGAAGTTGAAGGAAAACGGGAATACTACGTCAATAAACTCGAGCAAGCGAGAGATGCCAGTCATAGATCGTCCGAGCTGTAGAGGATATCTATATGATTCAAGCAAGAAATAAGTTAAGCCAAGAGGAGTTATCTGAGGCGAAAAAACTAATTAACTGTTGCCAAGCCTATGATGGAACTTATCGTGATCCTTATCTTTCTAACATGCTTAATTTTGACCTAAGCATGCCTGCATTTTTCCTTTTTTACGAAAAAGGCGAACTGGTTGGTTTGTTAACTGTCTATGCTGATGACCAAGATGTGGAAGTGACGATACTGGTTCATCCCAATCATCGCCGTCAGGGAATTGCACGTGCTTTGTTTACTAGCTTTGAGAAAGAAACGACTTCTTCCCCTATTCGTTCAGTGACTTTTCAGACAGAACGTATTTTTCTAGACCGTCATCCTGATTTTGTCAATAACTGGGGACTGGTCAAGGATGAAGAGACAGAAACCTGGTTAGGTAAGGATAGAAGACCTTATCAGTTAGCAAAACTTTCCAATCTTGAAGTTTTGTTAGCAGATAGTTCGTATCAGGAGCAAATTAGCCAGTTAAAATTTCAGGCATTTTCAGAGGAACATGAATCGAAAGAAGTTGTGGATAGATATGTCGCCGAAGCTCTGAAGGATCCAGAAAGTCACCTATATATTTTATTAAAAGACGGTCAGGTTATTGGGACTTGCACGGTAGATTTATCGACTAATACGAATTACCTCTACGGTTTAGCAATATCAGAACTTGAACGTGGAAAAGGTTATGGAAGCTATTTAGCAAAATCCCTAGTCAACCAACTGATTGAGCAAAATGATAAGGAATTTCAGATTGCCGTGGAAGATAGCAATGTAGGTGCTAAACGTTTGTATGAAAAGATTGGCTTTGTCAAACAAACCCAAGTGGTTTATCTGAATGAGAAAGAGTAATAAATGCTATTAGAAGAATTTGAAAATGTACCTGCTGTTATAGAGCCAACTGATCGAAGCCTTCTTAGTGGTGGAGAAATCTGTGATACCATTATCTTGTCTTTTAATGGAGAGATCCTTGAACGAGTAAAGCAGATAGATGGTGTCTACGAAGGTGGCTATCTTACCAATCTAAATGGCAAACTGCCATGGTATATCTATGAAAAAGATGGGAGTAAGGTAGCAGTTGCTATGGCTACGATTGGAGCTCCAATGGTTGTTGGACTCTTGGAAGAACTCAAAGCAAGAGGATTTAAGAACTTTATTGTTTTGGGATCTTGTGGAGTTCTGGACCAGTCTATTCAAGCAGATAAGATTATCCTACCAAGCTCGGCTTTACGTGATGAAGGTACTAGTTATCACTATGCTCCAGCAAGTGATGAAATAGCCTATGAGCAATCTCTACTCTTTACTATGGAAAAAGCCTTGGATAAAGCTGGCATTGAGCATATTCGAACAAAGTCTTGGACCACAGATGCCTTCTATCGTGAAACAGCTGCTAAGGTCAAACGAAGACTAGCAGCAGGAGCTAGAGTTGTAGATATGGAAGCTTCAGCTATCATGGCCTGGGCCCAATATCGACAAGCCAATGTCTATCAATTTTTCTACACAGCTGACTATGTCGACCATCACAATCATGAATGGGATGCTAGACGCGAGGATAGAAAAGCGGATGCTATGACTTTCTTTGAGATTGCCCTAGTCATTGCTCAAGAGTTAGTTTAGACTAGTCTTTACGATAAATTTGAAACAAGAAAGGAAGGGAGCCTAACGGAAAAGATAGCAATAAAACTTCCGTAGTGACTCCCTTCATCTTTTTACTGTATTCTTCTTTTATGTTTAGAAAGGAGCAAGGAATTCCGATTTGTGACAGGCAATCGGACTAAAATTTCGTTGAACAGTTAGTTATGAAAATATCTGTTTATGAATTTTAGCTTTCCTGACTATTATTTTATGATTAAAATCTATGACACCATGTCTCGTGATTTGCGAGAATTTGTCCCAATCGAGGACGGCAAGGTTAAGATGTATGTCTGTGGGCCGACAGTTTATAACTATATCCACGTGGGGAATGCCCGCTCAACAGTAGCCTTCGATACCATTCGTCGCTACTTTGAGTACCGTGGTTATGAGGTTGCCTACATTTCAAACTTTACCGATGTAGATGACAAGATTATTAACCGCGCCAAGGAAGAAGGTATCACACCTCAGGAAGTAGCGGAAAAGTATATCGCTGCCTTTCGTGAAGATGTGACGGCTTTGGGGGTGAAGCCTGCGACTTGTCATCCACGTGTTGTAGAGTTTATGGATGATATTATTCGTTTTGTTACTGATTTGATTGAAAAGGACTATGCCTATGAGAGCCACGGGGATGTCTATTTCCGTGTAGAAAAATCCCACAATTATGCTAAATTGGCCAATAAAACCCTAGAAGACTTGGAGCTGGGTGCTTCAGGTCGTACAGATGAAGAAACAGCTCGTAAGGAAAATCCTGTGGACTTTGCCCTTTGGAAAGCAGCGAAACCAGGTGAGATTTCTTGGGACAGTCCTTGGGGACCTGGTCGTCCAGGCTGGCATATCGAGTGTTCGGTCATGTCAACTGAGATTTTAGGAGATACCATCGATATTCACGGTGGTGGAGCAGACCTTGAGTTCCCTCACCATACCAATGAAATTGCCCAGTCAGAAGCCAAAACAGGTAAGACCTTCGCTAACTACTGGATGCACAATGGTTTTGTCAATATCGATAATGTCAAGATGTCTAAGTCTTTGGGAAACTTCATTACGGTACACGATGCTCTCAAAACTATCGACGGTCAAGTATTGCGATTCTTCTTTGCGACTCAACACTACCGCAAGCCTATCAACTTTACGGAAAAAGCAGTGCGTGATGCAGAGACTAATCTCAAGTATCTAAAGAACACCTATGAACAACCTTTTACTGGAACTGTAGATGCTCAAGAGTTACAGGCATTTAAAGATAAGTTTGTAGCGGCCATGGATGAGGATTTCAACTCTGCCAATGGTATCACAGTTGTCTTTGAAATGGCTAAATGGATCAACTCAGGAAACTATGATGCGGTTGTTAAGGAAGCTCTTACAGCTATGTTAGAGGTCTTTGGTATTGTCTTTGTCGAGGAAGTTTTGGATGAAGAGATTGAAGCCTTGATCCAAAAACGCCAAGAAGCGCGTGCCAATCGTGACTTTGCGACAGCTGACCAAATCCGTGACCAACTGGCTGCTCAAGGGATTAAGCTACTGGATACCAAGGATGGAGTGAGGTGGACACGTGATTGATGTCAATCTCATTAACGGGATTGCGCTAGCCTTTGAAGGAGATGCAGTATACTCTATGTATATTCGTCGCCATCTCATTCTTAAAGGCATGACCAAACCCAATAAACTCCACCAAGAGGCAACCAAGTATGTATCAGCTAAGGCTCAGGCACACTTGATTTCCCTCATGCTGGAAGAAGAAGTCCTAACGGAAAAAGAAGAAGAAATCTATAAACGGGGTCGCAACACCAACAGCCATACCAAGGCTAAGAATGCGGATGTGGTAACCTATCGTATGTCTACTGGTTTTGAAGCGGTCATGGGCTATCTTCATATGACTGAAAATGTGGAACGCCTAGAAACCTTGATTTCTTGGTGCATCCAAAAAGTGGAGGGCTAGAAATGATTGCAAAAGAACTACTGGATTGGTTTCCTGATGGTAAAATCTTAGATCAGCCAGTTGATAAAGAGGGTTATCTAAGTCTACCTCTGTCAAATTATCAGTGGCTTTTGCTTGAGGAAGCTAGTCTTAGCGAGCGTGAAAAACAACTGGTGGCTCTCTTAACCAAACAGGAGCAAACCATTTCCCTCAATCCCTGGTATAGTTATCTCATTGAAGGCAAAGGACAGGCACCGCAAAACTTTAAAAAATTGCAGCTGGTCTATTGTCACCTATCCTATTTCCAACAGGAAAATTTAACGTCTTGGTTAGAGATGATGGGAACCCTCTTTCCAAATTGTCAAACAGTTCTTCAGGTTGGAGCGCAGGATTACATTTTTGTTCTCCAACAGGATAAGTACACATCCGTTCGCTCTATCTTGATGGATACCTTGGAAGCTGTAGAATATGACTTTGGAGTACGTTTATCCATCATGTTAGGTCAGGTCTGGTCACAGATAGGACATCAGGCTCTGTCAGATCTCATCAAAGCAGAACGAGACTTGTTCAAAAATTGGTGGCGACAAGGGCATCAAGGTTTCCATACTTTTTCTCAACTTTACCTTTGGAGTATGGGTGAAAGAATCGTGGATCTCCGAGTTGTCAAGGAATATCTGCATCAGATGATTGTGGACCAGGATCAGATTCAGGAAATCATCCTTTCACTGTGGGAAAACAGTGCAGTCCTGACTAAAACAGCACAGCAGCTCTATCTGCACCGCAATTCTCTCCAATACAAGATTGATAAGTGGGAAGAACTGACAGGACTGCAGTTGAAAGAATTGACTGATTTGACCTTGTGTTATCAGTTGATTTTACCAGATATTATTTAAAGTTTTGTGCAAGTTGCACAGAACTTTTTTATTTTTTTGGTCACCTTGCCATAGAAATGTAAAGCGTTTTCATCTATAATAAAACTATCAAATGACAAAAGGAGTTCTCCAAAATGGTAGAATTAAATCTTAAAAATATTTACAAAAAATATCCAAATAGCGAACACTACTCAGTTGAAGATTTCAACTTGAACATCAAAGACAAAGAATTTATCGTTTTCGTAGGACCTTCAGGATGTGGTAAATCAACTACTCTTCGTATGATTGCAGGTCTTGAAGACATCACAGAAGGTACTGCATCTATCGATGGCGTGGTTGTCAACGATGTGGCTCCAAAAGACCGTGACATTGCCATGGTATTTCAAAACTACGCTCTTTACCCACACATGACTGTATACGATAACATGGCTTTTGGTTTGAAATTGCGTAAATATAGCAAAGAAGACATTGACAAACGTGTACAAGAAGCAGCAGAAATTCTTGGTTTGAAAGAATTCTTGGATCGTAAACCAGCTGACCTTTCAGGTGGTCAACGTCAACGTGTTGCCATGGGTCGTGCGATCGTCCGTGATGCAAAAGTATTCTTGATGGACGAACCTTTGTCAAACTTGGATGCAAAACTTCGTGTATCAATGCGTGCTGAAATCGCTAAAATCCACCGTCGTATCGGAGCTACAACTATCTACGTAACTCACGACCAAACAGAAGCGATGACACTTGCAGATCGTATCGTTATCATGTCAGCAACTAAAAACCCTGCTGGTACAGGTACTATCGGACGTGTTGAACAAATCGGTACTCCTCAAGAAGTTTACAAAAACCCAGTTAACAAATTCGTAGCAGGATTCATCGGAAGCCCAGCTATGAACTTCATCAACGTTAAATTGAACGGTGACCGCATTGTTGCTGACGGATTTACTTTGAAAGTTCCAGAAGGTGCTTTGAAAGTTCTTCGTGAAAAAGGCTACGAAGGAAAAGAATTGATCTTCGGTATCCGTCCAGAAGACGTAAATGCAGAACCTGCTTTTCTTGAAACATTCCCAGAATCAGTTGTGAAAGCAACAATCTCTGTATCAGAATTGCTCGGTTCAGAATCTCACCTATACTGCCAAGTTGGTAAAGATGAGTTCGTTGCAAAAGTTGACGCTCGTGACTACTTGCAAGCAGGTGCAACAGTTGAACTTGGATTTGACTTGAACAAAGCACACTTCTTCGACGTAGAAACTGAAAGAACAGTTTACTAAGATATAGAAATAAAAATAGGCACTGTTGAATTTGCAGTGCCTTTCTTGTAACCATAATAAAAGAAGTAGGATGAACATCATCTTACTTCTTTTGACTTAATTAGCCTTGTTTTTTCTTGCTTTTAAGAGAAAGTCCGAATCCTGCTAGGACGATTCCTAGTAGTGTAAGGATGGATGTTTCTTCTCCGGTATTTGGCAAACTAGTAGTAGCTGCTTTAGTAGTTGTTGGTAGTGTGATAGTTTGACCACCATTTGAAAGAGTAATAGTCTCATTTCGTCCATTAAGGCTCTGATTGCCAGAATCTTGTTGGTCTGGTGTTGTAGGATCTACTTTTGGCTCTACATAGAGAAGTCGGTATTCACCAAAACCTTCTTGCTCTGAACTTGCGAGATATTGAACATCGCCATCTGTGCCTAGCAAATTTTTAGCCTTATCAGCTGTCAAGAAACGGATATCTAATCCTTTAATGCTATCAGTGAAGCGCCAATTTTTATCTGCACTTGGGTTGATATTTTTTTCTTCAAGGATATAGTTAATAATTGCTTGACGATTTTCAAGTCCAAGTAGACGGTTGAGGCTAGCATCACGAACACCAGGGAATTGACCATTTGCGCGATAGTTGTTGGTTACAACGATAAATTCTTGCTCTGGACGAACATCTTTGCCTTGGTATTTAAGATTGCGAACACGATTAGCATCTGGATGAAGTAACTTGCCTTCTCGGTCATATTTGTTCGGTTGTGTTACATCATACTCGTAAGTTACACCATCGATGACGTCAAAGTTATAGGTACGATAGCTAGAGTTGATGAGCTGCTGAGCTTCTTTTTTACTCGGATCAATAGTGTTGAACTGGCCTGCAGACATTTCCAACCATTCTTTTAATTGGGCTCCAGTAATTTTGAGAATAGCTGTAACATTGTCGTAGAGGTAGAGATCTGCTACGTTTTTGATCGCAATTGGACCTGCTGGGATGTCTGTGTAGGCAGTTGCATCCCCACGGGTACCAGCTTTAAATGGAGCAGCGGCAGAAAGAATCGGGAGACTACCTTCAGGAGTTCCTGCTAGTTCTCTCTTAGCATACCAAATTTGAGCGTTGTTGACGATTTGAACTGATGGATCATCTTTTACAAGGGCAAAGTAGCTAGTAATCGGGGCACTTGTTGTTCCGACTTGCTGGCGGACATATTTGACAGTTCCTTCATGAGATTCTTTAGCAATTTCTTTGATGCGTTCGTCGGCTTCCTTGGATTTTGTATAAATTTTACGGATAGATCCTTTGCTGTTGACAACTGACCATTTTCCATTTTTATATACAAGATTGAGGTCAATAATACCTAGATGATCACCGTATTTTCCAGCCATGGTGACAGGAGTGCCATTGATTTTACCGTTGGTACCATCAACACCAGGATATTTTTCATAAAAACCTGTTCCGTTTCCACTAGGAAACTCGGCATGTGAGTGACCTGTGACTACGGCATCAACACCAGGTAGGCTAGCAATTTGGTAGCCCTCGTTTTCCTCACCTTTTTCGTACTTGTCATCTCCAATACCTGAGTGAGATAGAACGAGAGTGATATCTGCACCTGCTTTACGCATTTCAGGAATAATATTTTTGATAGCTTCTACTGAATCATTAACCAAAACCTTACCTTCAAGGTTAGCTTTATCCCAGCTAAGAATTTGAGGAGGGACAATTCCTGTAACCCCAATTTTGACAGTCGTTTTGTGACCAGTTTTATCTACAAAAGTTTTGGTGATAATTTTGTAAGGATCGTAGATGTAAGCACCTGTTTTAGGATCGACAACATTGGCATTGACAATAGGCATACCAGCGGTTTCGATGACACGTTTAAGATAGTCTAATCCATAGTTAAACTCGTGATTTCCGAGTGTCCCCACTTCAAAACCAAGCTTTTGAAGTGCTGTATACATAGGGTGTTGTTCGCCTTCTTTAACTGGATTGACGATAGCCTTGTAGGTTCCAAGAGGTGTTCCTTGGATGGTATCCCCATTGTCAACGAGGATAGTATTGCTATTTTCCTTTTTAGCTTCTTCGATGAGGATTGCTGTTTTTGCAAGACCGACATTTTCAACAGGTTTGTCTTGATAGTAGTCATAGTTGACTAGATTTGTATGCAGGTCGGTAGTTGCAAGGATACGGACATCAACTTCTTGCCCTTCGACAGGTTGGTTGGCTTCATCTTCTGCGAGACTTCCTTCGTTTGAAGCTTTAGCTTCAGCAGTTGGTGCTAGGGCAACTTCTGTAGTCCCTTTTTCAATAGTCCCTTCTTTTTCAGAATCAGCTAGTGTGTCACTTGCTTTACTAGTGACTGGTTTTTCAGCTGGACTTGTTGCTGAACTAGGTTTGATACTAGCATCTAAATTTGTGCTGGTCTCATCAGCCTGTGCAGTAGATACTGCAAAGACAGCGGCAGTAAGCCCTAAAAGGGCGGCTGGTTTGCGAAATGATGTCATAACATTCTCCTAAAAAATAGTTTCACTTGATTATACAAAATCACAGGCTAGGTATCAAGTTAGTTACGAATATTATTTTATAGATTTTAAACAAAGAAGCAGGGAAAATTTGAAAATGGAAGTTTTATTTGTCATACATAACAAAAATGCAGGAAAATGTGAACATTTATCTGAAAATTGTACTTTTTTCTTTTTAGAATAATCAGTAAGTGATTCTAATCTAGAATGGGCTTTACTAGTTTTCATATCCTCAAAAAAGTGTTAAAATGGTAGGAAGAATTGGAGAGTATGCATGCCGAAAGAAGTAATTTATTCAGGCGATGAAGTCGTCGCTTTAACGCAAAAATATTTATCGAAAGAAGATGTGGCTTTTGTACACAAGGCCTTGGTTTACGCTGTAGAATGCCATAGTGGCCAGTATCGTAAATCAGGCGAGCCTTACATTATCCACCCTATTCAGGTAGCAGGTATTTTGGCTAAACTCAAGCTAGATGCTGTCACTGTTGCCTGTGGTTTTTTGCATGACGTGGTAGAAGACACAGAAGCTACCTTGGATGACTTAGAGCGTGAGTTTGGCCATGATGTTCGAGTGATTGTTGACGGTGTTACAAAGCTTGGTAAGGTTGAGTATAAGTCTATCGAGGAGCAGCTGGCTGAAAATCATCGCAAGATGCTCATGGCTATGTCAGAGGATATCCGTGTTATCTTGGTCAAACTTTCTGACCGTCTGCACAATATGCGAACTCTTAAGCACCTTCGTAAGGACAAGCAGGAGCGTATTTCCAGAGAAACAATGGAAATCTATGCACCGCTTGCTCATCGTTTGGGGATTTCAAGTGTGAAATGGGAACTGGAAGATCTCTCTTTCCGCTATCTCAATCCAACTGAATTTTACAAGATTAGTCACATGATGAAGGAAAAACGTCAAGAGCGTGAAGCCTTGGTCGATGAAGTTGTGACGAAACTCGAGGAATACTCATCTGAGCGCCATCTTACAGGAAAAATCTACGGTCGTCCAAAGCATATCTACTCTATTTATCGCAAGATGCAGGACAAGAAAAAACGCTTTGAAGAGATCTATGACTTGATTGCCATTCGTTGTATTCTAGACACTCAGAGTGATGTCTATGCGATGTTGGGCTACGTTCATGAGCTTTGGAAACCAATGCCGGGACGTTTTAAAGACTATATTGCCAATCGTAAGGCCAATGGTTACCAGTCTATCCATACGACTGTTTATGGACCAAAAGGGCCGATTGAGTTCCAGATTCGTACTAAGGAGATGCACGAGGTTGCTGAGTACGGGGTTGCGGCTCACTGGGCTTACAAAAAAGGAATCAAGGGTCAGGTTAATAGTAAGGAATCTGCTATTGGAATGAACTGGATCAAGGAGATGATGGAGCTCCAAGATCAAGCAGATGATGCCAAGGAATTTGTGGATACTGTCAAGGAAAACTATCTGGCTGAGGAGATTTATGTCTTTACTCCAGATGGGGCGGTTCGTTCACTTCCAAAAGATTCAGGTCCGATTGACTTTGCTTATGAAATTCATACAAAGATTGGGGAAAAAGCGACTGGTGCCAAGGTTAATGGCCGTATGGTTCCATTGACGACCAAGTTAAAAACGGGTGACCAGGTTGAAATCATCACTAATCCAAATTCATTTGGACCAAGCCGTGACTGGCTCAATATGGTCAAGACCAGCAAGGCTCGTAACAAAATTCGTCAGTTCTTTAAAAACCAAGATAAAGAATTGTCCATCAATAAAGGTCGTGAATTGCTGATTAGTCAGCTCCAAGAAAACGGCTATGTGGCCAATAAATTTATGGACAAACGCCACATGGATGAAGTCCTTCAAAAAACCAGCTACAAGACAGAAGAAGCGCTATTTGCGGCGATTGGTTTTGGAGAAATCGGAGCCATCACTGTCTTTAACCGTTTGACTGAGAAGGAACGTCGTGAAGAAGAGCGGGCCAAAGCTAAGGCAGAAGCAGAAGAACTGGTCAAGGGTGGCGAAGTCAAGGTGGAGAACAAGGACACGCTTAAGGTTAAGCATGAGGGTGGAGTAGTCATCCAAGGTGCTTCTGGGCTCCTGATCCGGATTGCTAAATGTTGTAACCCTGTTCCAGGTGATGATATCGTCGGCTATATTACCAAAGGACGCGGAGTTGCCATCCACCGTGTAGACTGTATGAATCTTCGTTCACAGGAAAACTATGAGCAACGTCTACTCGATGTTGAATGGGAAGACCAATTCTCAAGCAAGGAGTATATGGCTCACATCGATATCTACGGGCTCAACCGTTCTGGTCTATTGAATGATATCTTGCAAGTCTTATCAAATACAACTAAGAATATTTCAACCGTTAATGCCCAACCAACCAAGGATATGAAATTTGCTAATATCCATGTTTCCTTTGGAATTTCAAACCTTTCAATGCTGACCACCGTGGTTGATAAGATTAAGAGTGTACCAGAAGTCTACTCGGTTAAACGTACCAATGGTTAAGTTGGCTTGATATCATCAGAAAGGATTGCTATGAAAATTATCGTTCAGCGTGTCAAGAAAGCACAAGTTTCTATTGAGGGTCAAGTATATGGGAAAATCCAGCAGGGGCTCTTACTCTTAGTAGGTGTTGGACCTGAGGATCAAAAAGAAGATTTGGAGTATGCAGTCAGAAAGCTTGTCAATATGCGAATTTTCTCAGATGCTGAAGGCAAGATGAACTTATCGGTTAAGGATATCCAAGGCCAAATCCTCTCCATCTCTCAGTTTACTTTGTTTGCAGATACCAAAAAGGGAAATCGTCCAGCCTTCACAGGCGCAGCCAAGCCTGATATGGCATCAGACTTCTATGATGCTTTCAACAAAAAATTAGCTCAAGAAGTGCCCGTTCAGACAGGCATCTTTGGAGCGGATATGCAGGTTGAGCTGGTCAATGACGGACCGGTTACCATTATCCTTGATACGAAAAATAGATAAGAAAGACCAAGCCCGACCGGCTTGGTTTTTCTCATCTATCACAAAATATTCCAAAATGAAATCGGTTCTTGATAAGCTTTGGGGAAGTCTTGTTTCAGGATTTGGCAGGTGCGATAGGAAGGGATGAAATGTCCTAGGATGAGGAGAGTTCCCTGAAGGAAGAGTGGGACACCCCTTAAAAACAGCAAGGAGAGAATTATCAGGCTATCCCATAGGAGGATTTGTAAGGCAAAACGCCAGAATCTAGGTCTAATCTGGGAATAGAGTTGACTGAAGTGGTCACAAAGCTGGTTAGACAGATAGGTCAATAGCACAGGATGAAAGAAAATGAGCCAACCACTGTAAATCAAAATCCAATCCCACGTCAGTCCCTCTTTAAATGTCAAAAATGCCAGCATGATTCCATCGATGATAAGGAGTTGAATGGTTTTGATGTAGATGATTTTTTTCATGATAAAACCTTTTTTTCCTTAGAGACACTCCCACAAAGAGATATGTTTGTCATAAAAGTCTGGATAGTTTTCTCTTAGGTGGCTAGCCGTTATATAATAAAAAGTAGAATGACAGGAAGTAAAGACTGGAGTAAGAGAGTAAAAATGTTGAGGGCCAGTGATGGCTAAAAAGACAAATAATAGTAGGTCAGTGGAGAGAATCTTTAAGTAGTAAAGGCGAATTTTTTTGTTCATCTGAGGATAAATCTCAGAGAAATGTTTTTTGAGTCGATTGACCAAGCGAAATAGCAGTAGTCCTTGAGCAAGGATGAAAATGAAGCAAAAAATCAGGCCTCTCTCCAAAGAAAGTTCGTATCGAGGTCTGAAAGTTACCAACAGTAGCAAATCGCTGACTACGATGGCTGTAAAATGGATTCTAAAGAGATTTTTCATAAGATGACCTCCCTCTTTTATCTAGCTTCATTCTACTCCAAAAGAATGGGAGTTACAAGTAAAATGATAAAAAATTTTAGTAAGGAAATTCTATTAAGTCGGCTTGCTTTCTTTATTTGAGTTTCCTTCTATTTTTCCACTTCTTCATCATTCCAGACAAATAAAGCTCCGATTGCATTGAGGATATAAAAGATGTATTTTCCGATATTGGCAAAGTTTCCTTGAATGCCAGCCTTTGTCAGCTGAACGAAATTGTAAATCAACCAAAATCCCCACTGAGTTGTCAGTTTCAATGCATTCAAAGCATTGGCAATGAGGGAGAGTGCAAAGGAAATAGTTGTTACGTAGGCAAGGAGATTCATCTTTCCTCCATAGCCGATATAGTTGGTCATAAATGCAAAGAGGAAGGCGATGATTGAAATGATGATGGCAGCTAATTTTATCTGTTTTTGGCTCATTTGGTTGGGTCTGCCTTCTTGCGAAGCTTCCCATTTCTTAATAGCAAAGGTATAAATGAGGAAGGTGACAGGATAGGTGATAATGGCCGCCTTATTTCCAAGGATATAGTCAATGGTGCCGGACAAAATCGTATTGACAATGCCAAAGTAATTTCCCCATTTGCTTAATTTTCCCGTGAAACGAGTGGACAACATGGAAATCCCAACGTTGGTTACGGAAATCAATCCAAAGGGCACAAGGGCAGTCCATGAGCCCCAGTCTACGAATTTATCGAGACGGGAGTTGAGGTAACCAGATGCGATCGCAATTCCAACGACCAGAGCAACCCCA
Organism: Streptococcus infantis; assembly: GCF_047464215.1. GTDB lineage: Bacteria > Bacillota > Bacilli > Lactobacillales > Streptococcaceae > Streptococcus > Streptococcus infantis_P. The sequence goes on from NZ_JASHCG010000009.1 coordinate 33,584, forward strand.
AAGAGGTCAAACCATTTGGATGTCGCAAAAATTTTTAGTGATTTTTTCATAGGTTAAAATATCTTTCTTTTTTTACAAACATTCTACAACAAAATGAGAGTAACATCAAATGCTAGAAATAAAACCCTGAAAATAAAGCTTTCAGGGTTGGTAGGGGACTTGAGAAATTAGTTCATTTTTTCAACATAGAGTTGTTTGGCGATTTCGAGGCTGACTTGAAGTTCTTCATTGTTGTGAATCAGGGTAAAGGTATTAGAGAAGCCATCGAACTGCTTGACTTGGAGTTGTTCTCCAATATGGATTGCATGTTTTTCCAAATATTGGAGAAGTTCAAAGCTATCATGAACTCTTGTCAAAAGATAGGTTCCAGCTGCCTTGATATCAGAGAGTGGTAGGTTATTAACCTCAACTAGAAGCTCACCCTTGGCAGGAATGGTTCCACCATGGGGACAGGTCTTTGGAAAGCCTAACATATTTTCCAGTCGCTCCACAAAAAGGTCTGAAACTGTATGCTCTAATACCTCAGCCTCATCGTGAATCTGATTGCTGGTATAGTCTAGATGGTGAACCAGAAAAACCTCAATGAGTCTGTGCTTTCGGTAAAGGTCAGATACAAGTTTTAAACCAATGTCCGTTAGTAAGTAGCCCTTTTTCTGATCTTTTAGGATAAGATTTTCGGATTGCATGCGCTTGATCATTTCAGTTACAGCTGGAGGTGATACCTGCATTCGAGCAGCGATTTCTTTATTGGTAATCTTAGGAAGTTCCATGCCAATCTCATAAATACATTTTAAGTAGTCTTCTTTATTAGGTGTCATTTGCATTTCCTTGTTTATTATCTCCATCTAGTATACCAAAAAAAGCTAGATTTCTCTAGCTTTCTGCCTTGTTATAAGTGGGCTTTCTTTTAGTCAAGCGACTTTGCTGCTTCAATGGCTGCTTCAAAGTTTGGCTCGGAATTGATATTGTCCACATACTCAACATAACGGATAATATTGTCAGCATCAAGGACAAAGACCGCGCGCGCAAGCAGATGCCACTCATTGATTAAGAGCGCGTAATCACGTCCAAAAGAGTGGTCGAAGTAGTCTGAGAGCATGATGGCATTTTCAATTCCCTCTGCGCCACACCAACGTTTTTGAGCAAATGGAAGGTCCATAGAAACAGTAAGGACAACAGTGTTGTCCAAGCTAGCCAATTCTTGGTTAAAGCGACGAGTCTGAAGTGAGCAGATACCAGTGTCGATAGAAGGAATGACACTCAAAATCTTTTTCTTACCTTCAAAGTCAGCCAGTGATTTTTTAGAAAGGTCAGTTGTTGTTAGAGAAAAGTCAAGAGCCTTGTCTCCTACTTGCAGTTGTTTTCCTGTGAAAGTTACAGGATTTCCAAGGAATGTAGTCATAAGCTACTCCAATCTTTTTTCTTTCATTCTACATTAAATGTTCAGACTTTTCCAATAGTTTGACTGAAAATATGGGCAGAAAAAAACGTCAGCTCACGTGAGAATGACGTTTTTCAGAGGCTTATTTTGCCAAACCTTCAGCAATCTTGTCAAGGTTGTATTTCATCATGTTGTAGTAGCTGTCGCCTTCTTTACCTTCTTCAGCGATAGAATCTGTAAAGATTTGAGCATAGATTGGGATGTTTGTGTCTTGTGAAACAGTCTTCATTGGACGGTCATCGACACTGGATTCGACAAAGAGGGAAGGAGTTTTTGTTTGGCGAAGTTTTTCAACCAAGGTCTTGATTTGGTCAGGTGTTCCTTCTTCTTCAGTATTGATTTCCCAGATGTAGGCACTTGGTACACCGTAAGCTTTAGAGAAGTATTTGAAGCATCCTTCGCTGGTTACGATGAGTTTTTTCTCAGCAGGGATGTTGTTAAATTTCTCTTTAGCTTCCTTATCAAGTTTGTCTAGTTTTTCAGTATATTCTTTGAGATTTTTTTCGTAGAATTCCTTGTTGCTAGGGTCTTTAGCGCTCAATTGTTTTGCGATATTTTTAGCAAAGATGATCCCATTTTCAAGGTTGAGCCAAGCGTGTGGGTCTTCTTTGCCTTTTTCGTTTTGGCCTTCAAGGTAGATAACATCAACACCTTCGCTGACTGCAAAGTAGTCTTTGTTTTCAGTTTTCTTGGCATTTTCTACCAATTTTGTAAACCAAGCATTGCCACCTGTTTCAAGGTTGATACCGTTATAGAAAATCAAATCAGCTTGAGAAGTTTTCTTAACGTCTTCAGGAAGTGGTTCGTATTCGTGTGGGTCTTGACCAACAGGAACGATACTGTGAAGATCAATTTTGTCACCAGCAATATTTTTAGTAATATCAGCGATGATTGAGTTTGTAGCAACAACTTTTAGTTTTTGACCAGAAGCTGCATCTTTTTTTCCGCTAGCACATGCTACAAGAGCAATGACAGAAAGAAAGAGAACGAGTAATGTACCTAATTTTTTCATTAGATCCTCCAATTTAGTGGGGTTCTGCCCCTTATTTTAACAAATGTTTATTTTTCAGTTTCAAATATCGTTGTTTTGGAGCGATAAAGAAGCTAATAAGAAAGAAACTAGCGGCTGTAAGCACGATACTAGAACCTGCCGCAACGTTAAAGCTATAGCCGATAAAGAGTCCCAAAACTGAAGCTGTAGCTCCAAAGGTTGAGGAAAGGAAAATCATACTTTTCAGGCTATTAGCATAGAGATAAGCAGTTGCTGCTGGGGTAATCAGCATGGCTACAATCAGGATAGTTCCGACACTTTGCATAGCTGTCACAGACACGAGAGTTAGGAGTACCATGAGTAAGTAGTGATAGAAATTGACAGGCATTCCCATGGCCTTAGCCAAGAGTTCATCAAAGGAAGTGATCAAGAGTTGCTTGAAGAAAATCCAGATTAACAAGAGAATGGCTACCCCTACACCCATAGTAATAAACATATCCGTATCTTGGACGGCTAGGATATTACCAAAAAGGATATGGAAAAGGTCAGTTGAACTTTTAGCGACACTAATCAAGATGATACCGAGGGCTAAGAAAGAAGAAAAGGTAATGCCGATGGCGGTATCGCTTTTGATAATCGAGTTCCCCTTGATGTAGGTAATGATGATGGCAGCTAGCAATCCAAAGACAATGGCTCCGATAAAGAAGTCAAGGCCCAAGATGAAGGAGAGGGCTACACCTGGCAAGACAGCATGTGAAATGGCATCTCCCATGAGTGACATCCCGCGTAGAATGATGAAACATCCCACAGCTCCAGCTACGACCCCGACGACAATAGCTGTTATCAAGGCATTTTGTAGGAAATGGAATTTTTGCAATCCATCGATAAATTCTGCAATCATAGGTCACCTCCATTGAAAAAGAGTCGATTACCGTAAGCTTCTTTTAGATTGGCTTCGGTAAAAGTTTCTTTGGTCGGACCAAAGGCAATCACTTCTCGATTGACAAGCAAGACTTGATCGAAGTAGTGGGGAACCTTGCTGAGGTCGTGGTGGACGATGAGAACCGTCTTCCCAGCTTTTTTCAGATCTCTCAGCGTATTCATGATGATTTCCTCACTGACTGAGTCAATCCCAACAAAGGGTTCATCCAAGAGGATATAGTCGGCTTCCTGCACCAAACATCTGGCAATCAAGACCCGCTGGAATTGACCTCCAGACAGTTGACTGATTTGCCGTTCAGCGTAGTCAGCTAGGTCGACGATTTCAAGGGCCTCTTGCACTTTCTTCCAATGTTTAGCATTTAAACTTCGAAAGAGAGGAATAGAGGGAAATAGTCCTAACGAGACGCATTCCTTGACCTTGATGGGAAAGTTGTAGTCGATATTGATTTTTTGTTCGACATAGGCGATTCGATGTAAGGATTTTTTAACTTCCTTGTCATCGAGAAATGCCTGACCTTGATGTGGGATAATTCCCAGCATACCTTTTAATAAGGTTGATTTTCCAGCACCGTTTGGACCAATAATTCCGGTAATAGTTGGTCCTTGGAGCACTAGTGAAATATCCTTCAGTGCCAACGTTTCTTTGTAGGAGACACTGAGGTTTTCGATACGTATCATACAGTTATATTCCTCCTATCTTTTAATATACATTAAAATAAAAATTAAGTCAAGTTAATTTTTGTAAATATTTAAAATATTAACTAGAAAACAATCAGGAGAAGACGGTATTTTTAATTGCATTCCCCAGGGATTTTTGCTAAGCTAGGAATAAGTGAAAATAGGAAAGCGAGAACAAGATGACACGTTATCAAGATGATTTTTATGATGCTATAAATGGTGAATGGGAAAAGACTGCCGTTATTCCAGCCGATAAATCGAGAACAGGTGGTTTTATCGACCTTGACGAAGAAATCGAAGAGTTGATGCTAACGACAACCGACAAATGGTTGGCAGGTGAAGATGTGCCAGAAGATGCTATCTTGGCAAACTTTGTTAAGTACCATCGTATGGTCAGAGATTTTGAAAAACGAGAAGCTGATGGAATTGAGCCAGTCCTTCCTTTGCTTAAGGAATACCAAGATTTGGAAAGTTTTGCGGATTTCGCAAGTAAACTAGCTGCATTTGAATTAGCTGGTAAACCAAACTTCCTTCCATTTGGAGTATCACCAGACTTTATGGATGCTAGAACCAATGTTCTTTGGGCTAGTGCTCCAGGAACAATCTTGCCTGACACAACCTACTATGCGGAGGACCATCCACAGCGTGAGGAATTGTTGAACCTTTGGAAAGAAAGTACTTCTAATCTCCTCAAAGCCTATAACTTCTCAGATGAAGAAATCGAAGATCTTTTAGAGAAACGATTGGAATTGGACCGCCGTATCGCAGCTGTCGTACTTTCAAACGAAGAGAGTTCAGAGTATGCCAAACTTTACCATCCGTATTCTTATGAAGATTTCAAAAAGTTTGCCCCTGCACTTCCTTTAGATGACTTTTTCCAAGCTGTTCTTGGTCAAGTTCCTGATAAGGTCATTGTAGATGAAGAGCGTTTCTGGCAAGCAGCAGAGCAATTCTATAGTGAAGAAACTTGGCCTTTACTCAAGGCAACTTTGATCTTGAGTGTGGTTAATCTTTCAACTAGCTATCTAACAGATGAGATTCGTATCTTGTCAGGTGCCTACGGACGAGCTCTTTCAGGAGTTCCAGAGGCTCAAGACAAACGTAAGGCAGCTTACCATTTAGCTCAAGGACCATTCAAACAAGCCCTCGGCCTTTGGTATGCCCACGAAAAATTCTCTCCAGAAGCTAAAGCTGATGTGGAGAAAAAAGTTGCGACCATGATTGACGTTTATAAGGAACGTTTAGCTAAAAATGACTGGCTAACTCCTGAAACACGAGAAAAAGCTATCGTCAAACTCAATGTCATCAAGCCTTATATCGGTTATCCAGAGGAGCTACCAGCCCGCTACAAGGATAAGGTTGTAGATGAATCTGCTAGCCTCTTTGAGAATGCCCTAGCCTTTGCGCGTGTGGAAATCAAGCACAGTTGGAGCAAGTGGAATCAGCCAGTTGACTACAAGGAGTGGGGAATGCCTGCTCACATGGTCAATGCCTACTACAATCCACAAAAGAACTTGATTGTTTTCCCAGCCGCTATTTTACAGGCACCATTCTATGACTTGCATCAGTCATCTTCTGCCAACTATGGTGGTATCGGAGCGGTGATTGCCCATGAAATTTCTCACGCCTTTGATACTAATGGAGCTTCCTTTGATGAAAATGGTAGTCTCAAGGATTGGTGGACAGAGAGCGACTATGCAGCTTTCAAAGAGAAAACGCAGAAGGTTATCGACCAGTTTGATGGTCAAGAATCTTACGGAGCGACCATTAACGGTAAATTAACTGTATCAGAAAACGTTGCCGACCTAGGAGGAATTGCTGCTGCCCTTGAAGCTGCTAATAGAGAACCAGACTTCTCAGCTGAAGAATTCTTCCATAACTTTGCGCGTATCTGGCGTATGAAAGGTCGTCCAGAGTTGATGAAACTCATGGCTAGCGTCGATGTACACGCACCAGCTAAACTTCGTGTCAATGTCCAAGTGCCAAACTTTGATGACTTCTTTACAACCTATGATGTCAAAGAAGGCGACGGAATGTGGCGCTCACCAGAAGACCGTGTGATTATTTGGTAAAGTGAGTCCTAAATCAAGTATCATCTTGAAGTAAGTGACTCATGCTTGAAGTTTATCCATCTGAAAATAAAATGCTATCGAGGTTAACATGAAGAAATACTTAATAGTGCTTTCAGCTATTCTTTCAATTTCAGTTTTGGCATCTTGTGGTCTCAATAAAAATAATAGAAATATAGAACCTTCATCTACACTATCATCTGTATCCAAAGACGATAAGACTAGTTCATCAACAGGAGAAAATACTGAGAATACTAGTGACTCTTCAACCAAGGCGTCACAATCAATTGCTGAAAATAAGAAGGAAACGGGACCAGATTTGTATAAAGAAGTGATTGAACGTTATAATCACTATACAGAGCTTTTAAAACAAGGTAATAGAGAAGATTTATACGAGGAAAATAAACAACACAAGATTGCTTCAGAAGAATATAGCCTGATTTTCTCTCGAATGGATTATCAAAATGCACCAGACTTTAAATATGCTCTTCTTGATTTGAATAAGGATGGGCAAGATGAGTTACTTATTGGCGATGAAAAATTTGTTTCAGCCATTTATTATTTGGAAAATCAAAAACCAAACTTACTTCAAACAGCTTATGTAGCTTCTGCAGGTGGTTTTCGCTCAGGCTTTGTTATTTATGAAAATGGTCAAGTCTCTTATGCAGACTGGCAGTCAACTCGTCCAGAAATGAACCTAGCTCTATATTCGTTTGATAAAAATGGAGTAGAGAAGGTTAAAGAAGCGACTCTTCAAATTGGTGGCAATGAGAAAGCAGAGCAAGTTTTAGATATCTCTTCTGAAAAGCTTGATTTGGCTAACATCGATTGGAAAGAATTGAATCCAGCCAATTAGTTTTGAACTATTTTTCTAGTTCAACTTTGATTCTACTGAGCAAGGATTGCTCTAGAAATAGAAACTAAAAAAACAAGGATGATGACCTGCTCCCCTACAGTTTCTAGTGAATTTTATTTTTTCGCTGTCCATTATAAGGGGAGCATATCATTTAGTGTGTAGTTCATAGAGATTATGAAATTGAGGTCTTTTCTCATTCTGAAATCCATAGTAAAATATCCTTCTGTATCAAAAACAGGAGGATTTTTATGTTTCAGACCACCATCAATATAGGCTATGCTCGCGTTTCTACCCACAAGCAAGACCTAGGCTTGGAGGTGCAAATGGAGGCTCTCAAGCACTGCGACCAGCTCTTTATTGAACGTGAATCTGGTTCAAACAATGCACGTCCAGAACTCGAAAAAGCCTTAAAATTGGCTTCGGACCTTTCGCAGGATGGTAAGCAGGTCATTTTCACTATCTATAAGTTAGATCGCCTGACTCGCTCCATGTTTAAATTGCTAGAACTGATCGAACGATTTAATGCTTCGGATATTCAGCTAGTCAGTTTGCATGAAAAACTGGAAACCGACTCGCTCATCGGTAGGTTACTTTGCGTCATTTTGGGATTTGTGGCAGAAAGTGAACTGGAAAATCTGCGATTTCGAACCCGTGAAGGACTTCGTAAAGCCAAGGAAAATGGTGTCAAACTAGGTGCCAAGCGAATGTCAAGAGATAAGGAAGAGAGAATTATTGAGCTGTATTTGGCAGGGGAATCAAGCATCAGAACAATAGCAAAAACAGAACGAATTTCGACCTCAACCATCTATAAAGTGTTGGAACGAAACAAGGTGGCTATCAATCGTAAAAATGTTTCGCAAAATTCTTGCTAAAAATAAGATAAAATGCTACAATGAGGGCGTAAATATGTTTCGATTAACGACCGTTTTGCGAAACATTCAAAATAACAATGTGAATATTTCAGAAAATACGAATTTAACAAGGATTTGAGCCTGTGTTGGATTTGTATTTTTTTGTTTTTTAAGTGTATCGTTTAACGGTCGTTATGTGATACACCAAAACCCTTGTCGCTCAAGTGGTTGAGGTTTTCTTCGAAACACTAATATCAAAAAAATTAGGATTTTGTAGTATTTACACACCTTCAAAAGTAATCTACATTCCTAAGGAGGAAATTATGAAAACAAATAAACTTGTTAAACTCGGTATTGCAACCTTTGCGGTTGCGGTGTTGGGTGTAGTGCCAGCTTTTACAGCTCAAGCAGACACACATGTGGCAGAACAGCCAAATACAGCTCAGGCAGATACACATGTGGCAGAACAGCCAAATACAGCTTCAAAACCAGTAGAAAATGGCAAACCAAGTGATTCAGAAAAACCAGAGGTTAAACCGGTTGAAGAAGTGAAACCTGAAGCTAAGTCAACAGCAAACGCAGCCGAGACTCAGCCATCTGATGCCCCAAGGGAAGATGCAACCTTAAAAGAAGAAAAACATCTTCCTATCCGATATGTAATCGAACTAGATTTTCATGATATAAGGACTGGGGAGAAAGTAGAACCTACTAAAACGTTGACAGGAACTGTTAACGTTGGTGAAGATTTAACAATTGCAGCTCCAACATTTGAAGGCTATAGGCTTCAAAGAGCTTACCCCAAAATACTGAATATTAGTTATGATAACCTGAATGATATTTCTAGATCGAAAGATGAGAGATTTATTCTTACCAAAGAGGGCGATACAATCGTGGCACATTGTCAGCTTGAATATGAGACACTTCCGCTAGAGAAGCCTAATAGGAGCGAACGGACTCTTCATATTAGCTTTAGCTATACTGGAACTCCTAAACTTTGGCCCGATGGTACACTCCCACTTCATCGCAAGGCTCATTCCATTGATGATGGAAAACGAAATATAACAGTTACTATTAAGCCAGGTGAGAGTTTTACTTTACCTAAGGGTGATATAGATGGCTATATTTTGGAAGAGATAACGGATGTTAGACACGAAGAGGGAAGATGGGGAGCAACTACTGGTAATTCTTATAAACCTGGAGAAACTGTACCTTACGAGAAATTCAACTTTTATCCTGGTGTTGTTGACGGTGTAGAAAGTGATCATATTTCAGTTAATTATTTTTATTATCGACCAGCGGGCTATATTGGATATGAAAAACCATCTCAACCTACGGAGAAACCAGCACCAAAAGCTGACGAAAATCAAGAGCCCATCAAATATCGTATCGATTATTTCGATGCAGATACGGGAGAGAGGCTATCTCGAGAAATTGGAGTTTTAAACCCTGGTGAAACTATCAATATCCATAAAAATATTGATGGCTATGAGGTAGTTACGAATCGTCGTTGGATGTCTGGTTATAATGTGGACTACCGGTTAATGGATAGATATTTTGGGTCTTCGTCTGGATATCGATATATGTTTCTAGAATATAAGAAGGTAAATGCGGATGCCAAGCCTTCAGAGACTCCGAAACCAGAAGTAAAACCGGAAACGAAGCCTTCTGAGACACCAAAACCAGAAGTTAAATCAGAACCAACGCCAAAAGCTGACGAAAAACAAGAGCCCATCAACTATCTTATCGAATATTTCGATGCAGAAACGGGAGAGGAGATATCTCGAGAATATGGAGTATTAAATTCTGGTGAAACTGTTAATATCCATAAAAATATCGATGGCTATGAGGTAGTTTCGAATGATAGCTGGATGCCTGGATATAATGTGGACTACAGGATAATGAGTAGATATTTTGGTGGTCAAACGTTTGAACGTTACATGTTTCTAGATTATAAGAAGGTAAAGGCGGATGCCAAGCCTTCAGAAACACCAAAACCAGCGCCAAAAGATGAAGAAAAGCAGGAGCCCCTCAAATACCGTATCGATTATTTCGATGCAGATACGGGAGAGAGGATATCTCGAGAAATTGGAGTTTTAAACCCAGGAGAGACCATCAATATTTATAAAGATATTGAGGGCTATGAGGTAGTTTCGTATGCTAGCTGGATGCCTGGTTATAAAGTGGACTACCGGATAATGAATACATATTTTGGTGGTACTTTGGATGACAATTACATGTATCTAAAGTATAAGAAGGTAAACGCGGATGCCAAGCCTTCAGAGACTCCGAAACCAGAAGTAAAACCGGAAACTAAACCTTCAGAAACACCAAAACCAGAAGTAAAACCGGAAACTAAACCTTCAGAAACACCAAAACCAGAAGTAAAACCGGAAACTAAACCATCAGAGACTCCGAAACCAGAAGTAAAACCTGAAACTAAACCTTCTGAGACACCGAAACCAGAAGTTAAGCCGGAAACTAAGCCTTCAGAGACTCCGAAACCAGAAGTTAAGCCGGAAACTAAACCATCAGAGACTCCGAAACCAGAAGTTAAGCCGGAAACTAAACCTTCAGATACTTCAAAACCAGAAGTAAAACCTGAAACTAAACCATCAGAGACTCCGAAACCAGAAGTTAAGCCGGAAACTAAACCTTCTGATACTTCAAAACCAGAGGTAAAACCGGCACCTAAGCCTTCAGATACTTCAAAACCAGAAGTTAAGCCGGAAACTAAACCTTCTGATACTTCAAAACCAGAAGTAAAACCGGAAACTAAACCTTCAGAGACACCAAAACCAGAAGTAAAACCGGCACCTAAGCCTTCAGAGACACCAAAACCAGTTACACCAGCTGTTCCAGATCAACCACAATCTGCTAAACCAGAGAAACCAGTAACTCCAAGCACTAGCCGAATCCTTGCGAATGAAATTGGAAGTGTTCAAGTACGTGCTTCAGAGGAAACACTCAAAAACGTCAGCTACATCAAGGTAGAAGAAACTAAGTCAAATTCACTTACGGCGAAAAACTACAAGGCCTACGATATTCGTCTATACGACGCCAATGGTAAGGCTGTCCAGCCAAATGGCATGGTTCTAGTGAGCCTTTCTGCAGAAAAGCCAGTTGAAAATGTCTACTATGTTTCTCCAGATGGCGCTTTGCAAGCATTAGACTTCAAGCAAGATGCGGATAAGGTAACTTTCGAAACCAATCACTTTAGTATCTATGCTATGACTTTTAAAAATATGTCAGTAAATCACAATGGCGGTAGTATCCAAACGCCAGTTGCAGGTAGTGAAAACCCAACAATCCCTACGCAAAACAGCAATGGTGCAGATGGAACACAACCACAATCCAAACCATTGAAAACTAAGGGAGAAGGTGGAGAGAAAACAAGAAAAACTTTACCAAATACTGGTGAAAATAGCTCAATTCTCACTACACTATTTGGAGTATTGACTCTAAATGCTGGATTGTTTAGCTATCGCAAGAAAGAAAAATAATCACAACCTATAATTTATCCATCAATTATTTGAGGAAAAATTTAGAAAATCTTTTCATGATAAAACGCATATTATCAAGGTTTCTCAACACCTGATAATATGCGTTTTTCTGCTTTTAAAGACTTCTTGCCCAGCCTCTTTGCTCTTGCTAGAAAAATGGATTAAAGGTCTTTTCGTGAGCGATGGTCGTAGCTGGACCATGGCCAGGATAGACATCGTAGTTCGGGAGAGTAAAGAGCTGGGTTTGGATACTATGAAGGAGTTGTTCCATGCTACCTGTAGGTAGGTCTGTTCGTCCAATAGTTTCTCGGAAGAGAGCATCACCCGTTAAGACCAAGTGCCCATCTGGAAAAACAAATGAAACTCCTCCGATAGAGTGGCCTGGAGTTGGTAATACAGTGAAGCGGAACTCCTCAATCTGGTATTCTTCATGAAAGACAAAGGTATGTTCAGCTGGTTTACATACGACATCTGCCATATCGTCGTGTCGAGGAAGACCAGAAAGATTATCAATAGGAGTATAGAGCCAAGATGCTTCACTTTCTGCCACATAAACTGGAGGGGTTCCGAAAGTATCTCTGACCAAGTCCAGACTCATAATATGATCGTAGTGGGTGTGGGTCAGGAGAATTGCACTGACTGGTTTGTTAATGGTCTCGATAGTCTTGCGAATAGCTTCCCAGTTGCTACCCGGATCAACAACAATCAGGTGTTGGTCTCCTTCAAGATAATAAGTGTTCTCATAAGCAACAGGATTCACAGTTTTATGGATTTTCATAGAATTTCCTCTTTCAAAGCATTTACTCCTACTAGTATAACACAGTTAGGGAGAATACGTATTGATTTATAAATATTAAAAACCAGCATGACTAGTTAAAGGCAGGCTGGTTATCAATTTATCAATATTTGAGAGGTGTTAATTGACCTTCATAGGTTGCATAAACTCCTTCATTAGCATGCTTGATAGAAGTAATATTAAGAGTACCACCGTAGTTGGCTTCATGCTTATCGCTGTATTCGCTATAGTTTATATTGTTGGGCAGGGCTTGGTCTTTACCATAGTATTGAATGACAGTTTTTTGATAACTTTGCTGACCGAATAGAATCAAGCAAGTAACTCCTAACACTAGGAGAGCAAGAATAGAGATACCGATTTTTTTCATAGATGTTCTCCTGATCAATGATAAAAGAAAGAAACTGAAGGATTCTTTATTACAAAATCCAGTTAAGATACCAGTATATGTCTACTAATTGTTCTTTGTAGACTTAATAGAGTTGATGAAATTAAATCATGATTGGGTTACAATATGGTTTCCAATTTGTTCTCTCCTTCTATCACCCTAAATAAAAATCTAATTTCATAATATATTATATGATAAAGATTCAGAATTATCAACCAATTCTGAACCGTTTTTTTTTATTTTATTCGAATATCGTTTTTATTTTATTGATAAATTGTAAGAATAAGTGAATTTAACAGGAGAAGAGTTATTACAATAACTTTTAAGAATATTAAACAGAATAGGATGTTTATTTTGTATAGAAAGAAATGATTAAGTGGTGTGTAGCCATAGTGTTCAGTATAGGAAATTATAGGTTCTTGTAAAATCACCTACTTTAACTTTAAATCAAACAATAAGAAATCAAGAAAAAAGTCCCTTCAAAGAAGAGACCGATATTTATTTAAACTTAAAACCTTCATAGATGAGTTCTGCTTTTGGATGTTTTTCTTTAATGCTTTTAGAGATGGCTTCCATCATGACTAAAGGTCCACACATATAAATGCTTGTTTGATCTGGAATATCCTCATTTTCAAAGTTTAAGTAGCCATCTTGGGTGATGTCTATCAAGCGAAGGTCAAAGTTGGGATTTTCCTCAGCATAGGCATGAAGTAGATTGAGATAGACTGCATTTTCCTTACCACGATAACTATAGTAGAATCGAACGCTCTTAGTCAGAAAAGGATTTTCTCGGATATACGAGATAAAGGGAGTAATTCCAATACCTCCAGCGATCCAAATTTGCTGATCTTGTCCTTGTTCTAATAACATATGTCCATAAGCTCTGTCAACTGTCACTTTACTACCAACTTTTAAATTTTCATAGATATTTTTGGTATGGTCACCTGAGTTTTTAATTGTAAAATAAAGTGTTTTTCCACTTCCACCAGAAATAGAGAAGGGATGGGGAGCTTGTTCAAAACCTTCTTGAAAAATCTTAAGAAAGGCAAATTGTCCGTACTTATACTGGAAAGGTTTGCTAAGCTTAATTTCAAGCTCAGTTGTATCATGGTTGAGGTGCTTGATACCAATAATTTTACCTGGATAAGTAAAACTAATTTGTTGATAAAGGAAAATGATGTAAAATCCAGCGATCAAACCAAGAATTGCATAGATTCCAACCAGAAAACTGAGGAGACTGAGACTGAAGAGTCGTTGACTCATCATCATGTATACGTGAAGAAGTCCAAAGATATAGGCTAAATACACGACACGATGAATCCATCTCCAAGCTTCGTATTGGAGATATTGACCAAGGTAGGCAACTAAAACAATACTGATAAATATATAGATACCAATATTTCCTAATTGAGCTGCGAGCCGAGAACCCCATAATCCTCCCATACTAAAGTTATGAAATAAAAGGAGTAGGATGGATAAGAATGCTGTAAACTTATGAGCAGAATACATATTTTCAAGTCCATTAAACCACTCTTCTAACAAGGGTAAACGTGTTGCAAGGATAAAGGTCAGTGAAAGTGTGGTTAAAGCTAAGCCAGGAATCAGGAACTGTGGACTCCCAGAACTCAGCCAGCCCAGGATAGTCACCAGCATGCTAGCTACAATAAATAAAATGCCTTTTATTGATTTCATATAAAAATTCCTTTCAAAGAGAACTATTTTGATATGTTGTAACAAAATATGTTACATTTTATCAAAAAAAGAGAAACTCGTCAAGAAAGAGATTGAAGAGTATAAAAATAGAAGCCGAGATAAAAATCCCGACCTCGATTTTGATTAGCAACGAGCTTTTGAAAATGAATTAAAAATGATTCTTCCAGGCTTGAAAACGAGCATCCAGTAGGAGTTGTGTCAGATTTTTTAAGATTTCAACTTGTTCAGGTTCCAGTGTCTGGGCTTGAGAAACAAGTTGTCGAACATGGTCAATAGCATTTTTAGAAGACAGTTCATTAATGGAGCTAATTCCAGATTCTAGAATGGTACCAAAGAAGAGATCGAAGTAGAGCTCCAGTTTCTCATCGGGAACACTATCCACCCATTCTTTGAGAGTGTCTTTAATTTGGAGACTCTCACTGCTGATTTCTTCTAGTTGGACAAAGTGATTATCCTCAGTTTGCCAACTAAAGGTGCTGTGTTGGGCGATTCCTCCGAGAGCCGTAGATTTGACGACAATAGGAGTATCAGGAACTTCCAGCATCATGCCAATGACAGAACCTTGTGGGACGAAACGGTGAATTTTTGGAATAACATCTTGATAACCAGTCGTTTCTGTCAGATGAGCCTGCAAACCAGGAGCGTCATAGGTATAAACTGCTGATATCTTTTCCTGCAAATCAGGCTGGATTTGACTAGCAGCAAAGACGGCTAGATTCCCACCCTTAGAATGCCCAGCAAGAAGTACTTTTTGTTTTGGATATTGTTTAAAGAAATCTTCCAAGTATTCAAGAGCATGCTTTTGGGCAGGGATTTCCTTCATATAGGTCAAATGGAAATCTTCCTTCCAGCCAATAATACTGTCGTCTGTGCCACGAAAGACAATGAGATAAGTATCTAGGTTCAGACGATAGGTCATAGCAGCGAACTGTTTCTGTTGCTCAGTGTCAATCTCGTTAACAAAGTTTGATAGCTTGCAATTTTTAAAACGTTTGTGTTGGGCAAGCTGGTCTAAAAGTTGCAGACGTTCTTTATTGGTCAACATGGTACTTTCTCGAGGGACACGTATTGCGACATCGCTTAAACGATTGACTGGCTGGTCCAATAGGTTATCAAAAGGAAGATAAGTCAGCTCTGTCAAAGCAAGTACATCCAGTTCATTTAAGGGAAGATCATAAAAAGAATCGTATTGAACATCAGTTAGATAGTCAAAAATATTGGCCATGAGAATTCCTTTCTTAACTTTTATCATATCAGATTTGCATCAATTTCGCTAGTAGTCAGAAGAATTTTGCTATAATATAAAAAAAGGAGGAGCAGATGCATAAGATTTTACTAGTAGAAGATGATCCAGTAATCCGTCAACAAGTTGGGAAAATGCTCTCCGAATGGGGTTTTGAAGTAGTCATGGTAGAAGACTTTATGGAAGTTCTGACGCTATTTGTTCAGTCTGAGCCTCATCTGGTTCTCATGGATATCGGCTTGCCTCTCTTTAATGGTTATCATTGGTGTCAGGAAATTCGCAAGATTTCCAAAGTTCCTATTATGTTTCTGTCTTCAAGAGACCAGGCTATGGACATCGTGATGGCTATTAATATGGGAGCAGACGATTTTGTGACCAAGCCTTTTGACCAGCAGGTCCTTTTAGCCAAGGTACAAGGGTTATTGCGTCGTTCCTATGAATTTGGACGGGACGAGAGTCTTCTAGAGTATGCAGGAGTTATCCTCAATACCAAGTCTATGGATGTGCATGTCAATGGAAAAGTTATCAATCTAACCAAGAATGAATTTCAGATTTTACGTGTCTTATTTGAACATGCAGGCAATATCGTGGCGCGTGATGATTTGATGCGAGAACTTTGGAGCAGTGACTTTTTTATCGATGATAATACCTTGTCCGTTAATGTCGCTCGTTTGCGCAAGAAACTAGAGGAAGAAGGTTTGATTGGTTTTATCGAAACCAAGAAAGGAATAGGGTACGGATTGAAACATGGTTGAACTCAAAAGTTTTTTTCTAGCTTATATCCGTTCGCGTAGTCGTTTTTTCGCTTTTATTTTGTTATTGACGGGTCTGATCTTTCTTTTTGATGTCCTATTTGTTAGTCAAGGACCTTACTTTAACTATTTTTTCCTTCTATCATCAGTTTTTTCCTTTATATTCTTGATATGGGATTTTTGGATGGAATTGCAACGTTATCGTAAGGAATTGCTCTATGGCGAAAGAGAAGCTAAGTCACCAATGGAAGTCCTTCTAACTGAAAAATTAGAGAAAAGCGAAGCTGAGCTCTACCAAAAGAAATCAGATGCTGAAAACCGCTACAATGATTTAGTAGACTACTATACTCTCTGGGTTCATCAGATAAAGACACCGATTGCGGCCAGTAAACTCCTAGTGAGCGAGGTGGCGGATCGTCAACTGAAACAACAGTTGGAACAGGAAGTTTTTAAGATTGATTCCTATACCAACCTCGTTCTCCAATATCTACGCTTGGAAAGCTTCCATGATGATTTGGTGTTGAAGAAAGAAAATATAGAAGACTTGGTTAAGGAAGTCATTCGCAAATATGCCCTTTTCTTTATTCAGAAAGGTATTAGTATCAATCTGCATGACTTGGATAGAAGCATTGTTACAGACAAGAAATGGCTGTTAGTAGTCCTTGAACAAATCCTTTCAAATAGCCTCAAGTACACAAATGAAGGTGGAGTTGAAATTTACATGGAAGGTCAGGAACTTTGCATCAAAGATACAGGGATTGGCATCAAAAATAGTGATCGATTGCGAGTCTTTGAACGCGGATTTTCAGGCTATAATGGTCGAATGACCCAGCAGTCGTCTGGACTTGGGCTCTATCTAACCCAGAAAATCAGCCAAGAATTAGGACATCAGATTCAAATAGAATCCGAGCTTGGGCAAGGAACAACTGTGAGGATTAAGTTCTCTGAAGTGAATTTACTGATTGAATGAAAAGAATTGTGAAGAGCTTGGAAGAAACCTTTCAAGCTCTTCTTTAGACCTTGATATGGTGAGAAAAACGGCTTCAATTAGATAAAAAATGTAATCTTACAAAAATGTAAGATTAAAGGCCTCTTTTGTAAGGTTATGTTATGGCAAGCCATCTTTTTTTGGAGTAAACTTAGAGCATAAAGAAAAAGGAGAGAAACCATGAAAACAATTTTACAAAAGAAACAAACAAGTAAGCCGAGTCCAAAGGATATCGAGCGAGTTCAGCTTGGCATCGAAATGATGCAAGCTCAGTTTCAATTAATGGGATATTAAAAAGGAGAAGTTAAAATGACACTATTAAATGTAAAACACGTTCAAAAGATTTATAAAACTCGCTTTCAAGGCAACCAAGTAGAAGCCCTGAAAGATATTCACTTTACCGTTGAAAAAGGCGACTACGTTGCTATCATGGGTGAGTCTGGTTCTGGTAAATCAACCCTACTCAATATTCTTGCTATGCTTGACAAGCCAACGCGTGGGCAGGTCTTCCTAAACGGAACTGACACAGCTACCATTAAAAATTCTGAAGCATCAAGCTTCCGTCGTGAAAAATTAGGCTTTGTCTTCCAAGACTTCAATTTGTTAGATACGCTTTCTGTTAAAGACAATATCTTACTCCCTTTGGTATTGTCTAGAAAACCTATTACAGAAATGATGAAAAAATTGGTCGTGACGGCCGAAAATCTTGGCATCAATCAATTGCAGGAGAAGTACCCTTATGAAATCTCTGGAGGGCAAAAACAACGGGTTGCAGTTGCACGGGCTATCATCACAGAACCAGAAATTCTCCTCGCTGATGAGCCAACAGGAGCCCTAGACTCTAAGTCATCTGCAGCACTGCTAGATGTCTTCGATGAGATTAACGAGCGAGGTCAAACCATTCTCATGGTAACCCACTCAACAGCTGCAGCCAGCCGTGCTAAACGTGTCATTTTCATCAAGGACGGCATTCTCTACAATCAAATCTACCGTGGTGAAAAAACTGAACGTCAGATGTTCCAAGAAATCTCTGACACCTTGACTGTTATGGCAAGTGAGGTGAACTAATATGTTTCGACTAACCAATAAGTTGGCCATCTCCAACTTAATCAAAAACCGCAAACTCTATTACCCTTTTGCACTAGCAGTTCTCCTTGCAGTTACTATCAGCTATCTATTTTATTCATTAACTTTTAATCCTAAAATGGTAGAAATGCGGGGTGGATCTTCTATTCAATTTACCCTTCAACTAGGTCTGATCGTAGTGACACTTGCATCTGCCATTATCGTACTTTATGCCAATAGTTTTGTCATGAAAAATCGTTCCAAAGAACTGGGTATATATGGCATGTTGGGCTTAGAAAAACGCCATTTGATTGGTATGACCTTTAAGGAACTCTTGATATTTGGGCTAGTAACAGTCACTGCAGGGATTGGAATTGGTGCCCTCTTTGATAATCTGATTTTCGCTTTATTGCTCAAACTTTCAAAGATGAAAGTGGAGTTAGTAGCCACATTCCAATGGTCCGTAGTCCTTTCCATCCTTCTGGTATTTGGTTTTATCTTTTTAGTCATTGTCATCCTAAATGCTATCCGCATTATCCGTATGGATGCTCTCCAACTATCTCGTGAGAAAGCAAAAGGTGAGAAGAAGGGGCGTTTCCTAGTGTTTCAGACAATCTTGGGACTACTCTCTTTAGGTAGTGGCTATTATCTAGCTCAAAGCGTAACAAATGCTCTATTAGCTATTTCTACCTTCTTTTTAGCTGTAATACTGGTCATTTTAGGAACCTATCTCTTGTTCAATGCTGGGATTACAGTTTTCTTGAAAATGCTCAAGAAAAACAAGAAATATTACTACAAACCTAATAATCTCATCTCTGTTTCTAACCTCATTTTCCGTATGAAGAAAAATGCGGTTGGTTTAGCGACTATTGCCATCCTTTCCACCATGGTTTTGGTCACCATGTCGGCAGCAACCAGTATCTACAATGGTTCTGAAAATATTAAAAAACTCCTGTATCCTCACGATATGTCAATTTCAGGACAAAATGTAGAAGTTGAGGATTTAGACCAACTTTTAACTCAGTATGCCAAGGAAAAGAACCTAACAATCAGCACTAAGGATGTTCTTAGCTATGCAAGTTTCGGCCTTTCTAGTCAAGATGGTACCAAATTAACCACCTTTGCAAAAGGTCAAAATAGTGTTATGCCCAAGACAGTTTTCCTAGTCTTTGATCAAAAGGATTATGAAAAAATGACTGGACAAAAGCTGAACCTTACGAATAATGAGGTGGGACTATTCGCTAAGAACGATGGCCTTAAAGGTCAAAAAGCATTCAGTCTGAACAATCAGAACTATACGATCAAGCAAGAAATCCAGCAAGATTTCCTCAGAGACCATGTTGCTAACCAGTATGTACTTTTGATCTCAGATTATAACTACCTTGTTGTCTCAAATTTGCAGGACTTTTTAGATAAATACCAGGATTCTGCTATATACACTCAGCTATATGGTGGAATGGATGTGACAGCAAGTAAAGAGGAACAGTTAAAGCTATCTGATGATTTCGATGCGTATGTGAATAATTTCAGTCACAATCTCAAGAACGAGGATGGTATGGTTTACGGTGCAAACATTGCGAGTGAGTCAACTGTCGAAATGAACGCTCTCTTTGGTGGAGTCCTCTTTATCGGTATTTTTCTCTCTATCATCTTTATGGTTGGTACTGTACTCGTTATCTACTATAAACAAATTTCAGAAGGTTATGAAGACCGTGAACGCTTTGTCATTCTGCAAAAGGTTGGTTTGGATCAAAAACAAATCAAGCAAACCATTAACAAGCAGGTCTTGACTGTTTTCTTCCTACCTCTGGCCTTTGCCTTCCTTCATCTGGCTTTTGCTTATCACATGTTGAGCCTGATTCTCAAGGTCGTTGGTGTTGTTGATTCAGCCATGATGTTAAGTGTAACCCTTTCTATCTGTGGTATCTTTGCTTTAGTCTATGTCCTAATCTTTATGATTACTTCAAGAAGTTATCGCAAGATTGTTCAAATATAAAAATAAAGGATATAATGTA
This sequence comes from Streptococcus infantis, assembly GCF_047464215.1. Lineage (GTDB taxonomy): Bacteria > Bacillota > Bacilli > Lactobacillales > Streptococcaceae > Streptococcus > Streptococcus infantis_P. The sequence goes on from NZ_JASHCG010000009.1 coordinate 53,869, forward strand.
AAGTCAGAAAGTTATTTTGACGGAGGAATCCTAGATTATATTGGATACTCTATCTTAGTAGCTATAATTTGCGGGTTTACCTTGGGGATCGCAATACCTTGACCGATTTGCATGATGCAAAATTGGAAAACCAAACACACTCATCATGTTTAAACATTAAAACGTTATCTTCTTTCAGAGGAGATAACGTTTTTTTCTTTTTCGGATAAGGAAACAAAAATTTCTACCTTTCACTATCTTTCAAATTGATTGAGTTCTTCAGAGAAAGATTGTAAAATTTTTGATATAATATGCAGGATGGACTGATGGATATTTAAAGGATAATTTTCAAAAGAATGACAGGTGAGAATTAAAAATATGTAAGATTGGACAGAAGTTTCTCTGCCATCGTCTTTGCAGAAACAAGATTATATGAAATAAAAGGAGTAACCAATGACCGGAAACTATTCAACACGTGAATACCGTGAGAAATTATATGATGACCTTCATGTTCGATTAAGAGATACAGTGATTTTGATGTGTGCGATTTTTATTGCCTCTATAGGTCTAAATATGAATTCAACAGCTGTCATTATTGGAGCCATGCTGATTTCCCCTCTTATGACACCGATTGTTGGACTGGGATTCGGTTTAGCTATTTTTGATACGCGTTTAATCAAGCAATCTCTAGAGGTTTTATTTACTCAAGTATTAGTCAGTTTGCTTGTCTCGACTCTGTATTTCTGGATTTCTCCCTTATCTTATGCAAGTAGCGAGTTGATTGCACGAACATCTCCAACCATTTGGGATGTTCTCATTGCTATTGCTGGTGGGATTGCAGGTGTAATTGGTTCAAGGAAAAAAGAAGCAAACAATATTGTGCCTGGAGTAGCCATTGCAACAGCTCTAATGCCACCTATCTGTACTGCAGGATATGGCTTAGCTAATGGAAATGTACGATTTTTATTTGGAGCTCTCTATCTTTTCTTGATCAACTGTGTCTTTATCATGCTAACCAATATTGTTGGAACAAGAATTTTAATGAGAAAATCTCCTTTAAGTTCATTTAAAGAGCTAAACATTAAAATGAGAATTGGGTTGATATCCTTAATTGTATTATTGGTTCTTCCAGCCAGCTATTCAGCAGTCACTCTGACGATAGATCAAGCGCGAAAAGAAGGGATCAAACAGTTTGTAGGCAAAGAGTTCGCCAATCATACGATCATTAATAAAGTCTACAAGTCAAGTAGCAATGAATTGGTCTTGACAGTTGTTGGAGATCCGATTTCAGAAGAAGAATTAGAAACAATTCGCCAAAAACAAGCCTCTTACGGTATTCAATCTGTTCAATTGAAAGTCAATCAAGTCCATAATTCGACAAAATTAGATAGTGAGTTGACCAAGGAATTTTATGAAACCATTAATAAGTATATCGATCAAAAACTCTCTGAAAAAGATTCACAAAAAGATCTCGTAAAAGAAAATGAAGCAGACAAGGATTGAGGATATTGACCTTTTCTAACTCGAGGAAGCAAATCTTGTGTGGTGGTTTGACCAATCACTACTAGCTCGGATTAAATAAAGAAGCAACAACGTTTTCAGTTGTTGCTTCTTTATTTAGCTGGAATTTTTATCCCAGGTTTTATCGTTTATTTTTCAACTCGTGATTTGTTAGCGATGTCTGTAAGAATCAATTCTACAAATGCATCTACCGGCATAGTTTCAGTTTCTTTTTGACCATAACGGCGAACGTTTACAGCCTTCTCTTCCATTTCCTTGTCTCCAACGATTAATTGGTAAGGAATCTTTTGAGTTTGAGACGCACGAATCTTGAACTGCATTTTTTCATTGCGCTCATCCACGTCTGCACGGACACCACGGTCACGAAGTTTCTTCGCTACCTCCCAAGCGTAGTCAACGTGTTTCTCGTTAGATACTGGGATGAGGGTTACTTGGTGTGGTGCAAGCCATGTTGGGAAGGCACCCTTGTAGTTCTCAATCAAGATAGCTGTGAAGCGTTCCATCGTTGAGATAACCCCACGGTGGATCATAACTGGGCGATGTTCTTCACCATCAGCTCCGATATATTTAAGGTCGAAGCGTTCTGGGAGCAAGAAGTCAAGCTGGATTGTAGAAAGAGTTTCTTCTTTACCAAGAGCTGTCTTCACTTGGATATCCAATTTTGGTCCGTAGAAGGCTGCTTCCCCTTCAGCTTCAAAGTAGTCAAGTCCCATGTCATCCATAGCTGATTTCAACATACGTTGAGCATTTTCCCACATTTCATCATTATCAAAATATTTGTGAGTATCTTGAGGATCACGATATGATAAACGGAAACGATAGTCAGTCAAGTTGAAATCTTCGTAAACATCTATAATCAATTGAAGCGTACGTTGGAACTCATCTTTAATTTGTTCAGGTGTTACGAAAGTGTGACCGTCATTAAGTGACATTTCACGTACACGTTGAAGCCCTGTGAGAGCACCAGATTTTTCATAGCGGTGCATCATACCGATTTCAGCAATACGGATTGGCAATTCACGGTAAGAGTGAACGTGGTGTTTAAAGACTTCGATATGGTGAGGACAGTTCATTGGACGAAGAACGAATTCTTCCCCATCACCCATATCCATAGTTGGGAACATATCTTCACGGTAGTGATCCCAGTGACCAGAAGTCTTGTAAAGTTCTACTGAGGCAATTGGTGGAGTGTAGACGTGTTGGTAACCAGCAGCGATTTCCTTGTCGACGATGTAGCGCTCCAATTCACGACGGATAGTAGCCCCATTTGGCAACCAGAATGGAAGCCCTTGACCAACCTCTTGAGAAATCATGAAGAGATCAAGCTCTTTACCAAGTTTACGGTGGTCACGTTCTTTGGCTTCTTCACGCATTTGAAGGTAGTTTTTCAAGTCTTTCTTGTCGAACCAAGCTGTACCGTAAATACGTTGCATCATAGCATTGTCGCTATTTCCACGCCAGTAGGCACCAGCTACATGGAGAAGGTGGAAGATTTGGATGCGGCCTGTTGATGGGACGTGTGGGCCACGGCAAAGGTCCACGTATTCACCTTGACGGTAGATGGTCAAGCCACCCTCGTCTTCTGAGTGCTCCTCAATCAATTCCAATTTATATGGGTCGTTCTTGAAGATTTCACGCGCCTCGTCTTTAGTCACTTCCTCACGAATAGATGGGAAGTTTTCTTTAACGATTTTTTGCATTTCTTCTTCGATACGAGGAAGATCTTCGTTAGAGATTTGACCAGCTTGGTTATCAGTATCGTAGTAGAAACCATCTTCGATAGCTGGACCAACCCCCAAGTGAATGTCTGGGAAAAGGCGACGAGCGGCTTGTGCAAACAAGTGTGCAGCTGAGTGACGCAAGATGTCAAGAGCGTCTTCGTGATCAGGTGTCACGATTTCGATGCTTCCGTCTTCAGTGATCGCACGAGTAGTGTCGATGAGTTTGCCGTTGAATTTAGCAGCAAGAGCTTTTTTAGCTAGAGAATTGCTGATGGATTGAGCAATTTCAAAAGTTGTAACGCCAGATTCGAATTCACGAACAGCGCCATCTGGGAAAGTAATTTGAATCATGATTTTCTCCTTATATTGGTTATCCATTATTTATAAAGCAGAGGTGTTTCCCTATTTTGCAGTCTTAAATCAAGAAAAACAAAAAGCGACATCCTAAAAAGGACGTCGCAACGTGGTTCCACCTTCATTTATGTTCCTCAAAAAAGAGGGACACCTCTGATTGGCTCTAACGTGGCCACCGTTTTATGTTTGCATAAAAGTCAGTAGAGTAGTATCAGTTTAGGCTTCCTATGCGTTCTCAGCAACCACGCACTCTCTGGTAGAAAGGGGCTAAGTGACTTGTCTCTATGCATTATTATAGCATGATTGTGAGATTTTTCAAGGATTTTGTGAAAGTTTTTTCCTTTTCAGTTTTTGCACTAGATTCTTAATAGCTACACCGACAGCCATACCCGCGAGGGCAAAGATTTCATAGGCTAGGAAGTAGAGAAGGATAAATTCTCCGAAAGTAATGATGGTAAAGCAAAAGAGCAAGCCAACTTCAATTAACCACCAAACTGAGAACTTGAAACGATAAGAGTAGAATAGTGATACTATGAAAGTCACCAGTGGAGAGAAGATAATAACGTTGCCGATGGTGAGCTCCTTCAAGATATAGTTTTCAGTAATAGTCCATAATAACAGCTCATAAAGTGGCCAATAAAAGAAAAATATGACCAGATAGTAGGGGAGATATTGCGAGAATTTACGCATGGTAATCACCTCTCTTTTCAAGATGTCAACTTAGATATCCTTCCTATAACTATTATAGCACTTTTGCGGTAAGAATAGTAAATCAGTTGACAAAGAACTTAGTTCTTGGTAGAATAAGAAATGTCGTAAAGACAAATAACTTCTTCTTGGTTACAGGCATGCCAACCTGTCACTCGGATGAAGCCAAATAAAAAGGAGAAACATCATGGCAATCTCAAAAGAGAAAAAAAATGAAATCATTGCACAATATGCACGTCACGAAGGTGATACAGGTTCAGTAGAGGTTCAAGTTGCTGTCCTTACATGGGAAATCAACCACCTTAACGAACACATCAAACAACACAAAAAAGACCACGCTACTTACCGTGGATTGATGAAGAAAATCGGTCGCCGTCGTAACTTGCTTGCATACTTGCGTAAAAACGACGTTAACCGTTACCGTGAGTTGATCAACTCTCTAGGACTTCGTCGCTAATCTTGCGTCTAAAACGTTTCTATACTTCGTTGGCTTCGCCTCGATGTACCATCAGTACAATCTTCGGCTTGCCGCCTAGTCTACAAACGTTTTATCCAGCAAGAATCAAGCTCTCTGACTTCAGAGGGCTTTTTATTTTTGTCACCTTACCTCGATATACTCAAGTATGTTCTTCGGTTACGGTTCCTAGCACTGTAAGGTAAAATAAACCAGAATGATCTCCCTTCGGGGAGATTTTTTGTTTCACTAACATTTTTGTACAATCTTCGGCTTGCCGTCTAGTCTATAAACGTTTTATCCAGTAAGAATCATGATGCTAAGGGAGTTAAAAATCCGTATGAAAATAGGGAAAGGACACAGTGTTCGATGAACACAATGAGTTTCATCTTTTTCACTAGGATTTTAGCCCGAGCTCAAATCGCTCTCTGTCTTCAGAGGGCTTTTTTGTGTGCTTTTTTCTAGTCTTGCTCATGATTTAGAAATGTGGTATACTGTTTATTAAAATTGTCAAAATTTTTAATCTTTGTTAAAGGAGGGGTTCATGCTTTCCAAATTTTATGGAAACCATCAAAACCTGAGATATTGTTTTTTACTAGCTATCCTGTTAGGAGCTTTGGGGATTTCTCTGTTTCTGGCAGTTTCTATGGGATCTGTTCAAATTAGCTTGGGTGATACCTATCGGATAATTTTGAATCAGTTAGGGGCTCCTTTTGAGATAGGAAACATTTCAAAGTCTACGCTTGCTATTGTTTGGAATATGAGATTGCCACGGGTTTTTCTTGCTTTGATTGTTGGTGCTGGCCTCTCCATGTGTGGCAGTGTTATGCAGTCAACAGTCAATAATCCAATAGCAGAGCCCTATGTATTAGGAATTTCAGCCGGGGCAACCTTTGGAGCAACTTTGAGTATTATTCTTGGATTTAAAGTTATGATTGGTCTAGGCTCTTTCCTAGGAGCGATTTTAGCAACACTTGCAGTCCTTCTGATTGCTTCCATGCAAGGCAGGATGACAACTTCCAGCCTGATTTTATCAGGAACGGTTGTGAATGCCCTATTTTTGGCTTTTTCAAACTTTATTATCTCTATTGGTGCCAATGCTGATAGCGTTATGACTATCAAGTTTTGGACCATGGGTTCTTTAGCGGGGACCTCATGGGCTCACTTAACTTTGCCAGCAGTAGTCGTGGGAATCGCCTTTTTATTTTTCTCTACACAATATCGTGTTTTCAATGCCATGATGATGGGAGATGAAGCTGCCTTGACATTGGGAATTCCTCTACGGTTTTACTGGTATCTTTATGTAACGATTGTAGCTGTGATGACAGCTATCTTGGTATCGACCTGTGGGATCATCGGTTTTGTCGGTTTGATAACACCTCATCTAGCCCGAAGTTTGGTTGGTACAAATTATAGAAGGCTTTTTCCAATTGCAACATTACTAGGCGCCCTCTTTGTCGTCTGGGCAGATGTCTTTGCTCGCGTTTTGATTCAAAATGCTGAACTACCGATTGGAATTTTCACAGCCCTAGTAGGTGCACCTTTCTTTATCTACATGGTTGGAAGTAGGCGAAGGGAGGTGAGAGTCTGATATGGACTTAATGTGTCAGGATCTTCACTTTGGAATCGGAGAGAAAAAAATTCTCAAAGGAGTCTCACTTAAACTTGAGGGCAACCAATTTCATACCGTTTTAGGACCAAATGGCAGTGGGAAGACTAGCTTGTTGAAACTCCTCTATCGACAGGAAAAGCCTGATCAGGGCTTGATTTCTCTAGATGGAAAGCCACTGGAACAATTGAGCGTCAAGGAAACGGCAAAGCAGATGGCAGTCGTCACACAGTTTAATCAGTTACAATTTGATTGTACGGTTGAGGAAATCGTCATGCTGGGCAGAACACCCCATCTCGCTTTCTTACAAAAGGAAAAAGAAAAAGACTTTGCCTTGGTTGAGGATGCTCTGGTCAAGGTAGATATGTTCGAAAAGAGAAATCGACTCTACTCTTCTCTGTCAGGAGGAGAGAAGCAGCGGGTTTTGTTGGCACGCGCCTTGGCCCAAGAACCGACTCTCCTGCTCTTAGACGAACCGACCAATCATTTGGATATCAAGTACCAGCTAGACTTGTTAACCATTGTCAAACATCTCAATATCAATGTACTAGCAGTATTACACGATATTCAGCTGGCTTGTCGTTATTCAGACTATCTCTATCTGATGAAAGAAGGAGAAATTGTTTACCAAGGGACTCCAAAAGAGACCATCACACCCGAGTCTTTGCAGGCTGTCTATGGCGTTCAAAGTAAGATTACTTGGACAGAAGATCAGCAAGCCATGATTCACTATTTATAAAAATTAAAAAGGAAAATAAAAACATGAAAAAAACACTTAGTATTTTACTTGTAACAGTAGCTACCTTATCTTTGGTAGCTTGTGGTAACGCATCTAAAGAAACATCATCTGCACCAGCTACAACAGAAGCTAGTCAAAAAGCTAATACAGAAACCAGCTACCCTGTAACTATCAAAACTTATGATGCTAAAGGAAATGAAGTCGAACAAGTCTTTGAAAAGGCTCCTGAAAAGGTCATCACTAACAATCTTTCAACAACTGAAATTCTACTTGAACTTGGTTTGAAGGATAAAATTGCCGGTATGCTCAATCCTGATAATGCCGTAACTGGTAAATACAAGGAAGCAATTGAAGCCATCCCTCATATTGGTGATAAAAAATCAGTCTCACAAGAAACAGTTCTTTCTTATGAACCAGATGCCTTGATGGGCCGCAACATGATGTTTTCTGAAAAGTCAATGGGAACCATTAGTGCTTGGAATGAAAATAAAATCCCTGTTTATACGCAAAAAGCTTCACTTTCAACTATCCAACAAGATTTAGGAAATATCGTAGAAGATGTGAAGAATCTTGGTACCATTTTCAATGTCCAAGACAAGGCGAATCAATACGCAGAACAATTACAAGCTAAAATCGATGTGGTTAAAAAAGCCAACCCAGAAACACAGGGTGAAAAGAAAAAAGCTCTGATTATGGTTGCTTATAACGACGAAACCTTTGGTGCTTACAAGTCAGCCCTACAAGAAAGTTTGCTCAACCAACTTGGTTATACTAATGTCGCAACAGGAACTTCTGGCTTGACCTTGGAAAATCTAGTATCAATGGATCCAGAGTTGATTATCTATGTAACTAGTGACCGCAATCAAAAGTTGGATGAAAAAGCAGTGGATTTGATGAAGGCAAATGCTGTTTTGGAAAATGTCCCAGCAATCAAGAACCAAAAAATCATGACCATCTCTTACGATGAGTTGATGGATTACGGTCCTGCAGTGATTGATTCCCTTGAAAAAATCAATGACTTTATCAAGAAATAAGGAGTTTAACTGGGAAGGGATTCAGGTAAGGGTCAGCCTTCCTTCAACCTATGACTCTAAACAAGCCTACCCAGTTGTACTTTTAAATGATGGACAATTGGACTATTTGTCAGACCTATCCCAATCTGTGATTTTGGTGGGCTTGATTCCAGAAAACCGTCTGGATGACTTTACACCCTGGCAGTCTAAGTCTTTGAAAGAAGGGGCCCCAGATTTTGGTGGGAAGGTAGATGCATACCATCAGAAGCTCTTTCAAGAGATTCTAGCAACTCTGCAAAAGGACTACTTGATTGATGAAAGTCGGATTGCCTATGGTGGCTATTCACTGGGGGGGCTTGCTGCTGTCTATAGTCTCTATAGTAGTCATCTACCTGTGACCTGTATCTTTTCTATCTGTGGTTCCTTCTGGTATCCTGATTTTACAGAATTTTGCAGGGAACATGACCTGATACAGAGTCAAAGTCTGATTTATCTGCAAAATGGTCTGACAGAAGGTTCCAATCATTCCAACCGCCTGTCTAAGGCTCCTATTTTTGCAAGGGAAGTACATGATTTGATATCAGAGAAAGTTCCCTCAACATATTCCACCTTTGATGCTTATGGGCATCATGAAGCTCTTGAGCAACGCTATCATCATTTTTGTGATTGGCTGAGAGAAGAGTGGAAGCTTACGTGAAAATCTAATACTCTTTGTTTAGGATGGACAGAGAGTATTTTTCTTGTCTTTATTCGGGCAGATTTTGAATTTACTGAAATTTCCGTGGGTTTATCTAAATCGAAAGTTTAACTGTAATGCATCAAAATGTGGTATAATGAGTAGATAGAATCGAGGATATTATGTCATTTACGAAATTTAAATTTAAAAAATATATAGAAGAAGCTTTGGAGGAGTTGAAGTTTACGACTCCTACTGAGGTTCAGGATAAGTTGATTCCTATTGTCTTGGCTGGTCGAGACTTGGTTGGTGAATCAAAAACAGGTTCAGGAAAGACTCATACTTTCTTGCTTCCAATTTTCCAACAGTTGGATGAAGAAAGCGACAGTGTGCAAGCCGTTATCACAGCTCCAAGTCGTGAGTTGGCGACTCAGATTTACCAGGCAGCCCGCCAGATTGCAGGGCACTCAGAAATTGAAATTCGTGTTGTCAACTACGTTGGTGGTACGGACAAGGCACGTCAGATTGACAAACTGGCAAGCAACCAGCCCCATATCGTCATTGGAACACCAGGTCGTATCTATGATTTGGTAAAATCGGGTGATTTGGCTATCCACAAGGCTAAGACCTTTGTAGTCGATGAAGCTGATATGACCTTGGATATGGGATTCTTGGAAACAGTTGATAAGATTGCAGGAAGTCTTCCGAAAGACTTACAGTTTATGGTCTTTTCAGCGACTATCCCACAAAAACTGCAACCATTCTTGAAAAAATACTTGTCTAATCCAGTTATGGAAAAAATCAAGACCAAAACAGTTATTTCTGACACGATTGACAACTGGTTGATTTCGACCAAGGGTCGTGATAAGAATGCCCAGATTTATGAATTGACTCAAGTCATGCAACCATATCTTGCCATGATTTTTGTCAATACTAAGACACGTGCAGATGAATTGCATACATACTTAACAGCCCAAGGCTTAAAGGTGGCTAAGATTCATGGAGATATTGCTCCTCGTGAACGTAAACGGATCATGAATCAGGTGAAGAACCTTGATTTTGAGTACATCGTTGCGACTGACTTGGCTGCGCGTGGGATTGACATTGAGGGAGTCAGCCACGTTATCAATGATGCTATTCCACAAGACTTGTCCTTCTTTGTCCACCGTGTTGGACGAACTGGACGTAATGGTCTACCTGGTACAGCCATTACCCTTTACCAACCAAGCGATGATTCTGATATTCGTGAGTTGGAGAAACTAGGGATCAAGTTTGTACCTAAGGTGGTCAAAGACGGAGAATTCCAAGATACCTATGACCGTGATCGCCGTGCCAATCGTGAGAAGAAACAGGAAAAACTGGACATCGAAATGATTGGCTTGGTTAAAAAGAAAAAGAAAAAAGTCAAACCAGGATATAAGAAAAAAATCCAGTGGGCGGTCGATGAAAAACGTCGTAAAGCCAAGCGAGCAGAAGGTCGTGCCCGCGGACGTGCAGAGCGAAAAGCTAAGCGTCAGACATTTTAAAAATGAAACAGTAGGACCAAGTGGTTTTACTGTTTTTTTGAGCAATGAAAAGGATATTCCTTAACATTAAGATTAGTTCTGTGAGATTGAGTGTGATAATACTTCCTACTGTAGTTCAGGCTTGTTCGATAATAGCAGAGTAGTGAGAAGAATGGTATAAAGAACAATTAAGAAAGTACCTAAATTGTTAAAAGTTCTTAAGGGCAGAAGAAGATTAAGATTTTTAGTTGTTAAAATGTTGTCAAAGTAAAATAAAAAGCCTAAGAAACATTGGTTTCTAGGGCTTTTTTAAGTTTGTTAATTCTACTCCCACTCAACAGTTGCAGGTGGTTTACTTGTAATATCGTAGACGATGCGGTTAACGTGGTCAACTTCATTTACGATACGTACTGAGATTTTTTGAAGAACTTCCCATGGAATCTTAGCGAAGTCAGCTGTCATTCCGTCGATAGAAGTGATAGCACGGATAGCGATGGTATAGTCATAAGTACGACCGTCACCCATAACACCTACTGAACGAACTCCAGTGTTAACAGTGAAGTATTGCCAAATGTCGCGGTCAAGACCAGCTTTAGCGATTTCTTCACGAAGGATAGCGTCTGATTCGCGGACTGTTTCAAGTTTTTCTTCAGTGATTTCACCCATGACACGGATAGCAAGACCTGGTCCTGGGAATGGTTGGCGCCACACGATGTGGTCTGGCATACCAAGTTCAGTACCAAGGGCACGAACCTCATCCTTGTAAAGAGTGTTGAGTGGTTCGATGAGTTCAAACTGCATGTCTTCTGGAAGTCCACCAACGTTGTGGTGAGATTTAATAGTTTGAGCAGTATCAGTACCTGACTCGATAACGTCTGTATAAAGAGTACCTTGCGCAAGGAATTTCACATCTTTCAGTTTGCTTGCTTCATCATCAAAGACATAGACAAATTCATTACCGATAATCTTACGTTTTTGTTCAGGATCAGAAACACCTGCCAATTTATCCAAGAAACGTTTGGCAGCGTCTGCTTTGACAATGTTCAAACCAAACTTACCACCAAGCATATCCATAACTTGGTCAGCTTCCCCTTTACGAAGAAGACCGTGGTCTACAAAGATACAGATCAATTGATCTCCAATTGCTTTTTGGAGAAGAACCCCAACAACAGAAGAGTCAACACCACCAGAAAGTCCGAGGAGAACACGTTTGTCTCCAACTTTTTCACGGATTTGTTTGATTTGCATCTCGATGAAGTTATCCATAGTCCAATCGCCTTTGGCACCACAGATATTGAGAGCGAAGTTACGAAGGATATCATAACCGTGAACTGAGTGACGAACCTCTGGGTGGAATTGGATACCGTAGATTTTCTTATCTGGATTTTCGATTGATGCATAAGGACAGTCAGCTGATGTACCAGTACGAATGAAATCAGCAGGAATTTCAGTAACAGCATCCCCGTGGCTCATCAAGACCAATTGTTTGTCTGGAGTACCGGCAAAAAGAGCAGACTCAGTGTGAGTAAGAGTGGATTGTCCATATTCACGGTTACCCGCGTCACCTGCAGGAACAACCTTTCCTCCAAGCTTGTGAGTCAAAAGCTGCATACCGTAGCAGATTCCTAAAATTGGAATTCCAAGTTCAAAAATCTCTGGATCAATATCAAATGATCCTTCTTCGTAAACAGAGTTTGGACCACCTGAAAGTACAATCCCGATAGGATTGATAGCGCGGACTTCGTCAGCCGAAATCTTGTGACTTTTTAGTTCTGAAAAGACACCAATCTCACGGATACGACGTGAGATAAGTTGGTTATACTGGCTACCATAGTCCAGTACGATGATCTTTTCGACATCTTGCAAATCAGTTGAAATGTTGGTCATCTTTTCCCTTTCTTAAAAGAAATATCTTCTTGAATATTCTATCATAAATGAATCGTAATTACCAACTAAACAAGTGATGTTTGACTTTTACATATGAGATACGGTACAATGGAAAAAATAAAGAAAAGAAGTGAGCAAGCATGTTACCAGCTTATATGAAAATTCACGACCAAATCAAAAAAGGTATTGATGAGGGAAATTGGAAAATTGGAGAGAGACTCCCAAGCGAGAGAGACTTAGCTGAGGAATTTGAGGTTAGCCGTATGACACTGCGTCAAGCTATCTCCCTTTTGGTCGAGGAAGGAGTTTTGGAGCGTCGTGTGGGGAGCGGGACCTTTGTTTCTAGTACTCGTGTTCAGGAAAGAATGCGTGGAACAACTAGTTTTACGGAGATTGTAAAAGCTCAGGGTAAAACACCATCGAGTCATCTGATTTCCTATCGTCGAACGATCCCTAATGAGCAAGAAGTTGAAAAATTAGGGATTAAGGCTACTGAAAATATTATCCGTATGGAACGTGTTCGCTATGCAGATAAGGTTCCGGTTGTCTATGAAGTAGCTTCTATTCCTGAGAAATTTATCAAGAATTTCAAGAAAGAAGAAGTAACCAAGCATTTCTTTCAAACCTTACAGAAACATGGTTATCGGATTGGTAAATCTCACCAGACTATTTATGCTCGCTTAGCCAAGGAAAAAATTGCTCATTATCTGGAAGTAGAAAAGGGGCATGCTATTTTAGGACTGACTCAGGTTTCTTACTTTGATGATGGTACGGCTTTCGAGTATGTAAAGAGCCAATACGTCGGAGAACGTTTTGAGTTTTATCTAGAAAATAATTAGTTTTTAAGAAATCTCTTGAAGTTAGGAATCCTATCCACTTTAAGAGTTTTTATTTTGTTAAGATTAGAAAACATTTTCCGATTAAGAAAAATAGTAATCATACGAGTATTTTTCAAAGATTCGTGTTATAATAGTTAGGTTATATGGTCCCGATAAGGTGGTAGTGAACATCGTTTATCGATTCTCTACCAGTACTTTGTAACTCTATAACGAATATTTTTTTAAGGGGGGACATTTTTATGTCAGAACGTAAATTATTCACGTCTGAATCTGTATCTGAGGGGCATCCAGATAAGATTGCAGACCAAATTTCAGATGCTATCTTGGATGCTATTTTAGAGCAAGATCCAGAAGCCCACGTTGCTGCTGAAACAGCTGTTTATACTGGTTCAGTTCATGTTTTTGGTGAAATTTCAACCAATGCCTATGTAGATATTAACCGTGTGGTACGTGATACGATTGCAGAGATTGGCTATACCAACACTGAGTATGGATTCTCAGCTGAAACAGTAGGAGTTCATCCATCATTGGTAGAGCAATCTCCAGATATCGCCCAAGGTGTTAATGAAGCCTTGGAAGTTCGTGGAAACGCAGATCAAGATCCACTTGATTTGATTGGAGCTGGAGACCAAGGTCTCATGTTTGGTTTTGCGGTTAATGAAACTGAAGAACTCATGCCATTGCCAATCTCACTCAGCCACAAGTTGGTTCGTCGTTTGGCAGAACTTCGTAAGTCTGGTGAAATTAGCTATCTTCGTCCAGATGCTAAATCACAAGTTACTGTTGAATATGATGAAAATGACCAGCCAGTACGCGTGGATACAGTCGTTATTTCAACTCAACACGATCCAGAAGTGAGCAACGACCAAATCCATGAAGATGTGATTAACAAGGTTATTAAAGAAGTGATTCCAGCTTCTTATCTTGACGACGAAACTAAATTCTTCATCAATCCAACAGGTCGTTTCGTTATCGGAGGACCTCAAGGAGACTCAGGTTTGACTGGTCGTAAGATCATCGTGGATACTTATGGTGGTTACTCACGTCACGGTGGTGGTGCCTTCTCTGGTAAGGATGCGACTAAGGTTGATCGTTCAGCTTCTTATGCAGCTCGCTACATTGCAAAAAACATAGTTGCTGCAGGTCTCGCTAAGAAAGCAGAAGTTCAATTGGCTTATGCCATTGGTGTAGCTCAACCTGTATCTGTTCGTATCGATACCTTCGGTACAGGAACAGTAGCGGAAAGCAAGCTTGAAAAAGCAGCGCGTCAAATCTTTGACCTTCGTCCAGCAGGGATTATTCAAATGCTAGATCTTAAACGTCCAATCTACCGTCAAACAGCGGCTTATGGACACATGGGACGTACAGATATTGACCTTCCATGGGAACGCTTGGATAAGGTAGAAGCCTTGAAAGAAGCAGTTAAATAAAGTAAAAAGGAGTTGATTTAAACTCCTTTTTAGTTATGATTTATTGAGCGATATTCTTCAAAAAAGCCCAGTTACCAATGGACTTAGTCCCGTACTCTAACTCCATAAAATCTAGCAATACATAATCATTCTTTTTATAGAATGGAACATTTTTTTCTGTACTGGTAATGAGCCCTAAGCGCTTGCAGCCCTTGGATTTGACATAAGGCTCGACTGCATCTCTAAGAAAAGCACTGCCCACTCCTTGCCCTTTAACGGATGGATTGACCGCAAGGAGCATCAAATACCAGTCAAAGCTATTTGATTTTTTCAAATGTTCTTCGGAACGGTCTACTAGATCAAGATACTTCAAAAAATTTCGTGGGCTAATGTAGCGAAACAGTTTTATGACACCATTTAGCAAGTAAGATAAGATAGAAAAATCATTTTGTTGTAATAAGGCGACAGCTAGGATTTCTCCGTCTTGTTCAGCTACTAAGCAGGTCTCTTCTTTGATATAGAGGCAAGTAAGGAGACTTTCCAAGAGTTCTAAGAAAGCAGGATAGTTTTCAGGTTTCTTGAGATCATCTATGATTAGAGTTAAGAATGGATAGTCAAAGAAGCTATCGGCTATTACTTTTCCAATTTTTTGGTATTCGTCTAGCCTTGCTTTCCTGTATACTATTTTCTCCATTGATGGGCTCCTTTTTTAATGTTAGTAAATTATAATAGTAAAATTAATTGTTTTGATGATCAAGTACCGAGTTTTTACAAAAATATTGCCAAATTTAGTAAGTGAAGGATTGTTAAAAAACTCTTTCTGTAACACTGAATCTGATTCTAGAAAATCGGATTAGACAGACAAAGAACACTCTAAAAAGTTAGAATTTTTAGAGTGTTGTCCAAATATTGCTAAGTTTTATTTTGTTGGGATTGAGATTTCAATCAATTTTTCAGAGTAGAGGGTCTTGATATTAGCTTCATCGATATTTTGCTTTTCGATCTTGCGATTCAAGAAAAATTCTTGGATTTTTTCTATTTCTTGTTCGCGAATAGCACGATGTTTATTGGAAATGAGGATTTCATAATGAAGCGGTGCCTGAGTAAAGATAACATCAGTATTGCCTGCAGAGTAGACTTCTACGAGTGTAGCGTCGGTACTCTCCAGTTGGCTTTTAACAAGGTTTGAGTGAGAATTAGTAGTGTTGATGAGCTTCATAGGCTTTCCTCCTGTGTTTCTATTTCTATTATAGCACTTTTTGGAAAAATTGGAAAAGTTAATTTAAACTTGATGCTGTTTTTTCCAAGCTTCAATTGCCCATTTATGACTGCCACGTTTTAAGTTAGCAATGGCTTCATCGATTGGGAACCAAGCTAGATGATTGAAGTCCTCCAAAGGTTTTTGGATTTCTTGATAAGAAGTAGCTTCGTAGAGATAGGCTGGATTGTAGTAGTAGGTATCGCGATGGCTGGAATAGAAATACTCATCTGCTTGTCCATAATAAGTGCCAATCTCAGCTGTAAAACCCAATTCTTCAATTAGTTCTCGTTTGAGAGCTTCAAAATGATCTTCGCCTGCTTCAATCTCGCCACCAGGCAAGAACCATGCACCATTTGGAGCTTGAACGAGGATAATCTTTTCATGTGCTGAGTCAGGGATGACTGCATAAACACCATATCTATTTTTGTAGGTTACACCCTCTTTTTTTTCTCCAAAGGTTGGATTCGTCATAAATTTCTCCTTTATGTGTGCGCTTTCTTTCTATCATATTAAAGAATGCTCTTACTGTCAAGTAAGAACATTCTTTTAGTATGTGGAATTAGTCATTTGAGTCAACTGTTTCCAATTTATTTTTTGATTTAATCATGATTTTACCATTGCTAGTCATGACAGCCTTGAGGTTTTTCTCGCTTGGATTTTCAAGGTAGTAGTCTGTAATCGCATCTTCGATATAATCTTGGATTGTACGACGGAGTGGACGAGCTCCCATTTTTGGATCATAACCAAGGTCTACAAGTTTCTCCTTAACCTTATCTGTTACATCTAAATGGATGTTATTACTTGAGAGTCGTTTATTGACATCATCTAACATGAGGTCAACGATTTGAAGGAGATTTTCCTTGCTGAGAGCCTTGAATTCGATAATGCCATCAAAGCGGTTCATAAATTCTGGACTAAAGAAGTTGCCTAATTCCCCAAGGACAGAGTTAGTACGGCCTTCTCTAGCAGCACCAAATCCGACACTAGCTTCTGCCTTACCTGTACCTGCATTTGAGGTCATGATAATGATGGCGTCTTTAAAGCTAACAGTGCGACCTTGACCATCTGTCAAACGGCCGTCGTCCAAGACTTGAAGGAACATATGCATAACATCTGGATGGGCTTTTTCTACCTCGTCTAAGAGAATGAGAGAATAAGGATTGCGACGCACTTTCTCAGTCAATTGTCCAGCTTCATCATAGCCTACGTATCCTGGAGGGGCACCAACGAGTTTAGCAACGCTGTGTTTTTCCATGTATTCACTCATATCAAAGCGAATCATGCTATCAGCAGAACCAAAGAGTTCAATGGCCAGTTGTTTAGAAAGTTCTGTCTTACCGACACCGGTAGGACCAACAAAGAGGAAGCTACCAATTGGACGGTTTGGAGTACCTAAACCAACACGGTTACGACGGATAGCCTTAGCAATCTTATCTACAGCATCGTCTTGGCCAATAACATGAGCCTTGAGGTCATCTGCTAGATTGATCAGTTGAGACTGTTCTTTTTCTTTCAAATCCCCAACTGGAATATTAGTCTTTTGCTCGATGATGTGTTCGATTGTCTTTTCACTGATGATTGGAGTATCCTGATCCGTTACCTTGGTCTTTTGCATTTCCTTATATTTGGCAATCTGGTCACGGAAGTAGGCTGCTTTTTCAAAATCTTCATCGCGGGTTGCTTGTGCCTTGAGATTTTCTGCTTCGATTAAGCGTTGATCGATGACCTTAGGATCTACAAAATTCAAGGTTAAGTTCATTTTTGAACCAGCTTCATCTAGAAGGTCAATAGCCTTGTCTGGCAAGAAACGATCTTGGATGTAGCGGTTAGAAAGGGTAGCGGCCGCTTCGATAGCGCCGTCAGTATAGTGAACATGATGGTAATCTTCGTATTTCTTTTGGATACCTTTCAGGATAATAATGGTTTCTTCCACAGTTGGTTCATCAACTTTGACAGGTTGCATACGACGTTCAAGGGCAGCATCTTTTTCGATGATGCGATATTCATTGAGGGTAGTAGCACCAACCAGTTGGAGTTCGCCACGTGCAAGAGCTGGTTTTAGGATATTTCCTGCATCCATATTCCCTTCTCCAGCAGAACCAGCACCGACAATTTCATGAATTTCGTCAATGAAGAGAATAACATCCTCGCGCTCACGAATTTCTTCCATGAGTTTTTGCATGCGCTCTTCAAACTGACCACGGATACCTGTACCTTGAACAAGGCTAACGACATCTAAGCGGATGACTTCTTTGCCTTGAAGCTTATGGGGAACATCACCGTCAACAATTTTCTGAGCTAAACCTTCGACAACAGCTGTCTTACCAACACCGGGCTCACCGATGAGGACAGGGTTGTTTTTTGTTCTGCGGTTGAGGATTTCAATGACACGGATAATCTCTTCGTCACGGCCAATCACAGGGTCGATATTTCCACGACGGGCAATCTCCGTAACATTGATACCATATTCATCCAAGAGTCCTTTTTCCTGGATTGGTGGTGGTGTTTGGGCAGGACCACGATTTTGGGCACCATAGCCACCATTTCCACCGTATCCACCCCCTGACTGAGTTGGGGGGATATTGTTGTTATTAGAAGAAGGTCTAAAGTTGTTGAGATCGTTAAAGAAGTCTCCAAAGGGATCAAAATCACGGTTGTTTAAATCTGTAATGCCCTTGAATAAGCTATTGTTAGGATCTGTTTTGATAATTTTGTAGCAATTTTGACAAAGGTCGATTTGCTTTTGTTGTCCATTGAGATTGGTATAAAGATGAATCGTTGAGTCATTGATTTTACAGTTTTGACAGAGCATACCGCCACCTCATTTCTTTCTTAGTTTTGACTAAATCTAAAAGGTCAAAAATAGTCAAACAAGTATATAATTTAATTATATCATGATTATTGGGCAATTCAAGTAAAAAGATTGGATACTAGCACTATAAATAGTAGAGCGCTAATCTGGAGAAGATTTTGATAGCAAGAAAAAAATCCTATTTGTCATACAAAAAGGATTCTCGTTAGTGAAAGGGGGTGGGACAGAAATCGATAGACAAAGTCTCGATTTCGTAGTCCCAGCCCCGCGAAGATGATTAGGAGTTTTGGGAGTCTAAAAGACGAACGAAAAGTCCAATCAGCTACCGCGTCAAAGTTTGATTGCTAATAAAAAGTGAGGTCGGGATCTTTTGTCCCAACCTCTGTATATCTATTATTAGTATAGAAGTTCGTAAATTTCCATCGCAATCAAGTCGATGCTGTCAAAAGTATATGTTTCACGAGCTTCAACATCACGAAGTGTAAAGATTGGGCCATTTTCTTCATCATGGTTAAAAGCAACTTCAGCTACAACAACTCCCTCGCGCTCAAAGTTACGTTTTAAGTTACCACCATCTTTTGTCATTGCTTCTAGGCGGTTGATGATTCTAACCAAATGTGATTCCATTTTGATTCTCCTCCATTTCTTATCGTTACTATTTTACCATAAAGAGTATCCACTTGACTAGAAAAAACTAAGATTTCTCGCTATTTCTGTTTTCTTTGAAATTTTATTGAAAATAAAAGGAAAAATATTGAATTTTTATTCAAAACATGTTATACTCATACAAGTTTTAAGTTAGAAATTAGAAAGTAGTGGATTTATGAATTTTTCTTTTTTACCTAAATATCTGCCATATTTTAACTATGGTGCTCTCGTAACAGTCTTGATCTCTGTTTTGGTTGTCTTTTTTGGGACAATTTTAGGAGTAGTCTTGGCTTTTGCTCAACGTTCAAAAATGAAGCCCATAGCTTGGCTTGCCAATGTTTATATTTGGATTTTCCGTGGAACACCTATGATGGTACAGATCATGATTGCTTTTGCTCTTATGCATATCAATGCTCCGACAATTCAGATTGGAGTTTTGGGAGTTGATTTTTCACGTTTGATTCCAGGGATTATCATTATCTCTATGAATAGTGGTGCCTATGTATCAGAAACAGTTCGTGCTGGTATCAATGCAGTACCTAAAGGTCAATTAGAGGCGGCTTACTCTCTAGGGATTCGTCCTAAAAATGCCATGCGCTATGTCATCTTGCCACAGGCTATCAAGAATATCTTGCCAGCCTTGGGGAATGAGTTTATTACCATTATCAAGGATAGTTCACTCTTGTCAGCAATCGGTGTTATGGAATTGTGGAATGGAGCTACTACGGTGTCAACAACCACCTACTTGCCTTTAACTCCACTCTTATTTGCTGCCTTTTACTACTTGATTATGACCTCTATCTTGACACTAGCCTTGAAAGCTTTTGAAAATCGTATGGGACAAGGAGAGAAAAAATAATGACTGAAACGCTTATAAAAATTGAAAACCTTCATAAAAACTTTGGGAAGAATGAAGTTTTAAAAGGGATTGATCTTAAAATCAAAAAAGGGGAAGTTGTGGTGATTATCGGACCATCTGGTAGCGGTAAGTCAACCCTCCTTCGCTCTATGAATCTCCTCGAAGAAGCGACAAAAGGAAAGGTTATCTTTGAAGGAGTAGACATTACAGATAAGAAAAACGACCTCTTTGCCATGCGTGAAAAGATGGGAATGGTTTTCCAACAGTTCAATCTCTTCCCAAATATGACAGTTATGGAAAACATTACACTTTCTCCAATTAAGACTAAGGGAGAAAGTAAGGAAGTGGCTGAAAAGAGAGCGCATGAGCTCTTGGAGAAGGTTGGTTTGCCAGATAAGGCCGATGCCTATCCACAAAGCTTGTCGGGCGGGCAACAACAGCGTATCGCTATCGCGCGTGGTCTAGCCATGGAACCAGATGTTTTGCTATTTGATGAACCGACTTCTGCCCTAGACCCAGAAATGGTAGGGGAAGTACTAGCGGTTATGCAAGAACTTGCCAAGTCAGGTATGACCATGGTCATCGTGACGCATGAGATGGGTTTTGCGCGTGAAGTGGCAGACCGTGTCATCTTTATGGCTGACGGTGTTGTTGTCGAAGATGGAACTCCAGAGCAGGTCTTTGAACAAACCCAAGAACAAAGAACCAAGGAGTTTTTGAGTAAGGTTTTGTAAGAATATCATGAAAAGCTCCAAGTGGGCTTTTTCTTATAGTTTCAGACTATAGGGTATCTTAGGTAAGAAGTGTTAGAAGGTCGAGCGTTTTTTTGTTATAATAGAGGATATTTGTTAGAAAAGAGAAAACACATGACACAGATTATTGATGGCAAGGCTTTAGCAGCCAAGCTACAAGGACAATTGGCTGAAAAGACTGCGAAATTGAAGGAAGAGACAGGTTTGGTGCCTGGTTTGGTGGTTATTTTGGTTGGGGACAATCCAGCCAGTCAGGTTTACGTTCGTAACAAGGAACGTTCAGCGATAGCTGCAGGTTTCCAAAGTGAAGTTGTGCGAGTTCCTGAAACCATTACCCAAGAGGAATTGTTGGATTTGATTGCCAAATACAATCAAGATCCAGCTTGGCATGGTATTTTGGTGCAGTTACCATTACCAAAACACATCGATGAAGAAGCTGTTTTATTGGCTATTGATCCAGAAAAGGACGTGGATGGTTTTCATCCGCTCAACATGGGGCGCCTTTGGTCTGGTCATCCAGTTATGATCCCTTCAACTCCAGCTGGCATCATGGAAATGTTTCACGAGTATGGGATTGAACTAGAAGGTAAGAATGCAGTTGTCATTGGTCGTTCTAATATTGTCGGTAAACCAATGGCCCAGTTGTTATTAGCTAAGAATGCAACTGTAACCTTGACCCACTCACGAACACACAATCTTGCCAAGGTAGCTTCTAAGGCCGATATTCTTGTCGTAGCAATCGGTCGTGCTAAGTTTGTGACTGCTGACTTTGTCAAATCTGGGGCTGTTGTTATTGATGTGGGGATGAACCGAGATGAAAATGGCAAGCTCTGTGGAGATGTTGACTATGATGCCGTTGCACCAATCGCTAGCCATATCACACCTGTACCTGGTGGAGTTGGACCTATGACCATTACTATGTTGATGGAGCAGACTTATCAGGCGGCATTGCGTAGTTTGGATAGATAATACAAGCATTGATTTTATATAGTGAAGAAACAAGTTCTAAAAAATGAACTTGTTTTTTCTTGCACATATTTTAATAAAATTGCAGTAAAACTTCTACAAATTATTGAAAATTCTCTACTATTTTGATATATTAAGGTTAACAATATTTATATCTAAAAATTTAGTTGGCGTTCTGGGAGGAGGTTTATTTTTTGGTAAATAATGTAATCGCTTACTAAATATATAAGAAAGGAAATCAGGATTTAATGGATAAGAGATTTTTTGAAAAATGCTGTCATTTTAGTATTCGTAAATTTGCAATTGGTGCGGCATCTGTCATGATTGGAGCTAGTATATTTGGTCTTCAGGTAGCGCAAGCTGCGGAAACCGAAACAACTAGTCCCAGCGAAGAAACGATTCATCAAGTTCAACCTTTAGATAAGCTTCCAGATGAGGTTGCTGCAGCCATTGCAAAAGCTGAGCAAAATGGCCCACAAGATTCAGCTACTGGAGAAGTAAATGATGCGGTTGAACCCGCAAAACCAGTAACTGAAGAAAAGATGACTGAGGCTACAAGTCCTAAGGAAGAAAAGGAAGCGGAAGTAGTTAGCCCTAAAAAAGACAAAGTCGAAAAAAATGAAAAACCTGCAGCTGAAGTGAATGAGAAAGAACCTACAGTGGCAGAAGTGAGTACTGAAAAGCCAGCAGTTCGAGAAGAACATACTGATACACCTAATCAGAATAAACCTGTAACGGACGATAAAAGCAAGGAAGAAAAAGCTTCTGCAAGTGAATCGCCTCAAGTGACAAAAGAGAAGGAAAAAGAAGACCAACTTTTGCAGGAAAGAAAACAAAATTTCAACAAAGACTGGTATTTTAAACTAAACGCTCAGGGTGATTTTTCTAAGAAAGATGTAGATGTTCATGATTGGTCTAAGTTGAACCTTCCTCATGACTGGAGTATCTATTTTGATTTTGATCACAAGTCTCCTGCTCGAAATGAAGGTGGTCAATTAAACGGGGGTACTGCCTGGTATCGCAAGACTTTCACGGTAGATGAAGCTGCTAAGGACAAAGATGTTCGGATCAATTTTGATGGAGTTTACATGGACTCTAAGGTCTATGTCAATGGTAAATTTGTAGGCCATTATCCAAGTGGTTACAATCATTTTTCATATGACATCACTGAATTTTTAAATAAAGATGGCAGTGAAAATACCATTGCTGTCCAAGTTACCAATAAGCAACCAAGTAGTCGTTGGTACTCAGGAAGTGGTATCTATCGCGATGTAACTCTGAGCTATCGCGACAAGGTGCAGGTAGCTGAAAATGGAAATCATATTACAACTCCAAAACTAGCTGAACAAAAAGATGGCAACGTTGAAACACAAATCCAAAGCAAGATCAAAAATACTGCCAAGACTTTAGCCAAGGTATTTGTGGAGCAACAGATTTTTACTAAGGAAGGTAAGGCTGTTTCAGATTTGGTTCGTTCTGTAACTAAGAGCCTAGCAGGAAATGAGACAGCAGACTTTAAGCAAACGATTTTGGTTAATAAACCAACTCTCTGGACAATAAAAAGCTACCATCCTCAGCTCTATGTTCTAAAAACAAAGGTTTATAATGAAGGTCAGCTAGTTGATGTGACAGAAGATACTTTTGGTTATCGTTATTTCAACTGGACAGCTAAAGAAGGCTTCTCACTGAACGGTGAGAGAATGAAATTCCATGGAGTTAGTATTCACCATGATAATGGAGCCTTGGGGGCAGAAGAAAACTATAAGGCAACCTACCGAAAATTAAAACTCCTAAAAGATATGGGAGTTAACTCTATCCGTACAACCCACAATCCAGCAAGTCCACAGTTGCTTGATGCTGCGGCAAGTCTAGGACTTTTGGTGCAAGAAGAAGCCTTTGATACTTGGTATCGTGGCAAGAAAACGTATGACTATGGACGTTTCTTTGACCAAGATGCAACTCACCCAGAAGCCAAGAAGGGGGAAAAATGGTCTGATTTTGATCTGAGAACCATGGTTGAACGAGATAAAAATAATCCTTCAATCATCATGTGGTCGCTCGGTAATGAAGTGGATGAGGCTGATGGTGGAAAACGTTCACTAGAAACAGCCAAGCGTTTGAAAGCTGTCATCAAAGCAATTGATAAAGAACGCTATGTGACTATGGGTGAAAATAAATTCAGTCGTGCTTCTACAGGCTTGTTCTTAGAATTAGCAGCAATCATGGATGTTGTTGGTATGAACTATGGTGAGCGTAATTATGATGCAGTTCGTAAAGCACATCCAGACTGGTTGATTTACGGTTCTGAAACTTCTTCAGCAACTAGAACTCGTGATTCTTATTTTGATCCTGCTCATTTACTCTGGCACGACAATCGTCCAAATCGTCACTATGAACAGTCAGACTATGGTAATGATCGTGTAGCCTGGGGTAGAACAGCTACTGAATCTTGGACTTTTGACCGTGATCGTGCTGGCTATGCAGGTCAGTTCATCTGGACTGGTTTCGACTATATCGGTGAACCTACACCTTGGCATAACCAGGATAATACACCAGTGAAAAGCTCTTACTTTGGTATTATTGATACGGCAGGATTGCCTAAGAATGATTTCTATTTATACCGTAGTGAGTGGTATAGTGCCAAAGAAAAACCAACTGTTCGTATCATGCCTCACTGGAATTGGACAGAAGAAACGCTCAAGGAACGTAATATGCTGGTCAATGGCAAGGTTCCAGTTCGGACCTTCTCAAATGCCGCTAGCGTAGAATTGTTCTTGAACAATGAGTCCCTCGGTAAGAAAGAATTTGTTAAGAAAACAACTGAAGATGGTCGCCCTTATCACGAGGGAGCTAAACCAAGTGAATTGTATCTTGAGTGGTTGGTTGACTATAAACCAGGTACCTTAACTGCTATTGCTCGTGATGAAAATGGAAAAGAGATTGCGCGTGATAGTGTGACAACAGCAGGGGAGCCAGCTAGAGTTCGTCTCACCAAGGAAGAGCATGTCATCACTGCAGATGGCAAAGATTTGTCTTATATCCATTATGAAATCGTTGATGAAGACGGCAATGTTGTACCAACTGCCAATAATCTTGTTCATTTCAATCTTCATGGCCAAGGCCAAATCGTTGGTGTGGACAATGGGGAACAAGCTAGCCGTGAACGTTATAAGGCTCAGAAAGATGGTACATGGCAAAGAAAAGCCTTCAATGGTAAAGGTGTTGTCATTGTAAAATCTACTGAAAAAGAAGGTAAATTCACTCTTTATGCGGATTCTGCAGGCTTGGCTTCAGATCAGGCAACAGTCACAACCGTTTCAGGCAAGAAAGAAAATCGTCACTTTGTAGCCTATGCTCCAGTTAAGGCAAGAACTGATGTCAGCGAGGATCCAAAATTGCCAGAGACTGTGACAGCTATTTATAGCGATGGTAGTGTCGAAGAAAAAGCTGTGACTTGGGACATCCCAGAAGATCTCCTTTCAAGTGCTGGTGAGAAAAAAGTCCTTGGTAGTGTGGAAGGACTCGAAGCCAAGGCTGAAGCCCTTGTTAAGGTGGTTGCACTCGATAAGTGGTTGCCTAAAGTTGCGACTGTCCCAGTGGGAACAGCAGCAGAAGATTTGGATAAAACGGTAACGGCTGTTTTGTCAGATGGTAACTTGGTTGATGCGAATGTCGTTTCTTGGACCTTGAAAGATCCATCTGCCTTGACAAAAGAAGGTGGACGTACTGAAGCAACTGGTAAATTGGAAGGCAATGACTACGAGGTTACGGCAACCTTTATCGCAAGTGATCAGGAAACAGAAAGTACTGTTACAGGTCTCACGGTTGGTGACAAGTCTCTTGAAAACTTTGAGCCTGGAAAGACCTACTACCGAGTATCCCTTCCTTATACAGCTAAGATTCCAAATGTTGGTGCACAAACTACTGGCTATCAAGTAACCGTTCAGCAAGCCTCAGCTGCCAATGATTATCAGGCTTCTGTGTTCTTGAGTGACCAGAAGGGCGATTTGGTTCAAACTTATTTGATTCAGTTTGTGAAGGAAGCTCCTGCCTTGACACGCTTGGAAGTAAGTGTTGAAGGAAAAGAAAATGCAACAGAAGATCAAGTCCTCCCTTATCATGTCATTGGGCACTACGAAGATGGTTCACAAACTGAATTTTCAGCGTCAGATATCCATTTGGAAGCTAAGTCAGCTGATGGTGGACATCTTGAGGTGAATGGTCAGAACTTACTTCTTTACAAGAAAGGTAGCGTAACCCTCACTCCTCGTATTGACAATCAAACTGATAAGACTCAGTCTGTAGCAACTGAACTTGTGATAAAAGAAAATACAGTAGACAAGAAAATTGTCAAACTACATCCTGTTTCTATCTCTACAGATATCAATCAGCAACCGAATTTGCCTGATCAAATCGGAGCAGAATTTGATAAGGGCTTGCCTCGTAAGGTAGCTGTAACTTGGGACAAGGTAGATGCCAAAGAACTTGGTTACTATCATAACTTTACCCTTAAAGGTCATGTCGAAGGTACAGATATTGAGGCTCTTGCCAATGTGACTGTAGAAGGTTTGCAGGTTGCAGAAGAAATCAGCCTTACTCTTCCTAAGGGTGAAACTGTTCAACTGCCAGCTAACGTACGTGCCTACCATTCTAATGGAACAACTGTCTATAAAGATGTCCTTTGGGACAAGGTTCCTGAGAACTTTAGTCAGACTGAAGGTATCTATGAAATCAAGGGTCAATTGGTTGGTAGCCATCTGACTACTAAGGCCCATGTCCGTGTTTCTAGTCAAGTTGTTGCTGGAAATAATATCTCTAAACAGTGGACTGGTTCTCAATTGCCAGCTGCTATTGTATCCAATACGGGTGGGGATGATTCGGCAAGTACCCTGAACGACTTGACAGTTTCAAGAACCAATACAGATGTTAAGAATCGATGGACTACATGGCAAACAGGTACAGATAATGATTGGGCGTCTATCTTGTTTGGTAATTCAGGTGATTTGACAAAACGATTTGTAGACAATCTATCAGTTGATTTCTACACTGACGGTGCAATCGGACTTCCAAAAGAATATGTCATCGAATACTACGTCGGCCAAGAAGTTCCAGATCTTCCAAACGATGTCAATCATGCTCAAGGAGATACCAAACATCCATTTAACAATGCTGCCAACTGGAAGGCTGTAGAAAATCTTCACGCTCCTGGACAATTATCTGCAGGTCAAACAAACCACTTTACATTTGATAAGGTTGAAACTTATGCTGTTCGTATGCGTATGAAGAAGGCAGATGGAAAGGCTGGTGTTGGTTTAACAGAAATTACTATTTTAGGAAGTAAGGTTCCAAGTGCTACCAGCTCAGAAATTTCTATCCAAGTAGATGGTAAGAAGCTCGAACATTTCAATCCATCTAAGACAGATTATTATATTCCTCAAACAAGCAAGGAAATCACTGCAACAGCCAGCAACAATGGCTTGGTGACAGTTGTTCCAGCAACAAGTGAAAAAGGTGCGACACGTCTTATCTTGAAAGCTGAGGATGGAACTGTTCTTAAAGAATATCGTATCTTCCGTGATGACGAAAAAGAGTCAACACAACCAGTAGCTGCGGAAAATAGTGCCCAGATCTTGAATGTTGGCGATCAACTTCAATTGCCTGCCGAGGTAACAGTCTACTATCCATCACAAGCTGGCTGGGTTAAAGCTAACCTTGCTGTCCAATGGGATGCTGTGCCAGAACATGCGACTGCCCAAGAAGGTAGTTTTGAAGTTCTTGGTCATGTTCTAGGAACAGACTTAACAACCAAGATGCAAGTAACAGTTTTTACAAAAGGTAATCAAGTCATTTCAGAAAATGCAAGCAATAATGCAACTGATTCTAAAGCCTTTGCGTCTACTACAAATGATACACAAGCAGCTTCTAGGGATAAGATTTTCTATATCAACGATGGGCACTTTAACGAGGATGGACGTTGGACTAACTGGTCTCGTACTCCGAAGGACCAAGAAACATCTGTGGGAATTCTCTTTAAGAAGAATGGCCAGATTACACCTCAGTCTGTTGGAAAAGTAGCCATTCAATTCTTTAAAGACAGTGGAACAGACGCACCAGCTAAAATGGTACTAGAAAGATATGTTGGGCCTGCCTATACAGAACCAAGTACTATTTCTCGTTATGAAGAAAATGCGGATCATCCATTTAACAAGGCAGAAAACTGGCAAGAAATTCCTTATAAGGCATCTGGAGAAATCGTGGCTGGTAAGCCGATTGAATTTACCTTTGATCCAATTGAGACATCAGCTATTCGAGCACGCATGACTCGTAAATCGACAACTAATGGTCTAGCAATGGTCGAGTTTAGTGCTTACTCTCCTGCTAAAGCAAGAGATGAGGAAACTCCTTCAGTATCCATTTCGGTTGCTGGAAAAGCATTAGAAAACTTTGATCCTGAGGTTTCAGATTATACAGTGAGCTTAAATGGCACTAAACCACAGGTGACTGCTCAAGCAAGTGGTCACGGTGTGACAACGGTTGTTGAGTCTAGTCAGGATAACCTTCCTACTCTTGTCCGTCTTCTTGCTAAGGATGGTAGTCTTGTCAAGGAATATCGTATTCATTTCAAACCTAGTCACCGTGTAGTTCCTGAAGAAGGCGACCAAAGTCCTGTTCTCGAACGACCAAGTCTAGAAGTTGTGAAGACTCCAATTCTATTTAAAGAAATCATCCGTGAAAATAATGATTTAGCTCAAGATGAACGTCGTGTAATCTCAGAAGGTAAGAACGGTGAAAGAGTTGATTATGTTGAGGTCTTAGGATCTAACCGTACAACTGTTCATACAGATACGACTGAGGCGCAAGATCGAATTGTTGAAGTTAAGGTCAAACCTGTCATTACTACTAGCAAAGGTGACGAGCCAGCTCCAGTCGTAGAAGTTCCAGAATTTGAGGGCGGCGTCAATGCTGCTGAAGCTGCCAAGCATGAGTTGCCAGAATACACAGATGCAATTGGGACAGCAGGTGACGAGCCAGCCCCAGTCGTAGAAATCCCAGAATTTGAGGGTGGCGTCAATGCAGTAGAGGATGCTAAGCATGAGTTGCCAGAGTACACAGAAGCAATTGGCACAGTAGGCGACGAGCCAGCTCCGGTAGTAGAAGTTCCAGAATTTGAGGGTGGCGTCAATGCAGTAGAAGCCGCTAAAAACGAGTTGCCAGAATACACAGATGCAATCGGCACAGTAGGCGACAATCCAGCTCCTGTAGTAGAAGTGCCAGAATTTGAGGGCGGCGTCAATGCTGCTGAAGCTGCCAAGCATGAATTGCCAGAATACACAGAAGCGATTGGGACAGCAGGCGACGAGCCAGCCCCAGTCGTAGAAATCCCAGAATTTGAGGGTGGCGTCAATGCAGTAGAAGCCGCTAAGAATGAGTTGCCAGAATACACAGAGGCAGTTGGCACAGTAGGTGAGGATCCAGCACCAGTAGTAGAAATCCCAGAATTCAAGGGCGGTGCCAATGCAGTAGAAGCCGCTAAGAATGAATTACCAGAATATACAGAAGCAATCGGCACAGTAGGCGACGAACCAGCTCCTGTAGTAGAAGTGCCAGAATTTGAGGGCGGAGTCAATGCAGTAGAAGCCGCTAAAAACGAGTTGCCAGAATACACAGAAGCAATCGGCACAGTAGGCAACGAACCAGCTCCAGTAGTAGAAGTGCCAGAATTTGAAGGTGGTGTCAATGCAGTAGAAGCCGCTAAAAATGAGTTGCCAGAGTACACAGAAGCAATCGGCACAGTAGGCGACGAACCAGCTCCGGTAGTAGAAATTCCAGAATTTGATGGTGGCGTCAATGCAGTAGAAGCCGCTAAGCATGAGTTGCCAGAATACACAGAAGCAATCGGCACAGTAGGCGACGAACCAGCTCCGGTAGTAGAAGTCCCAGAATTTACAGGTAGCGTTAATGCTGTGGAAGCAGCTAAAAACGAGTTGCCAGAATACACAGAAGCAATCGGCACAGTAGGCGATGAGCCAGCTCCAGTAGTAGAAATCCCAGAATTTGATGGTGGCGTCAATGCAGTAGAAGCCGCTAAAAACGAGTTACCAGAATACACAGAAGCAATCGGTACAGTAGGCGACGAACCAGCCCCAAGTGTGGAAAAACCAACTGCAGAGGTTCAAATCTTATCTGATAAGGAAACTGGAGTTCTGGTAGCAGGGCTATCTCAAGACTTGGATGCTAATCTCAAGCTTCAAGTTCAAAAGGTTCTACGCCAAGAATTAGCTGGTAAGCAATACGATGCTTATCAAGTGAAATTGCTAGATAAAGATAACCAAATGGTTGATCCAAAAGGTGCAGTTCTAGTGAGATTGCCAGTCAAGGGTCAGGTTCAAGGAGTTTATCACATGAGCTTAGATCAAGGCTTGCAGGTTCAGAAGGTGACGCTTGTAGGTGACACAGTTGAATTTGTCACCAAAGATCTAGGACTTTATGCGATTGTCTATAAAGAACAAAATCAAGAACCAGTAGAATCAGCTCATGGGCTAGTAGCTCAGGGAGAGGTTTCTGGAAATAATCCAGGAAAAGCAAATTCAGCAAGACTTCCAGAAACAGGTGAAAGTCGATCTGATACAGCTGCCTTCCTAGCAAGTCTCAGTCTTGTTTTATCAGTAGCTCTACTAACTGTTAAACGTAAAGAAAAATAGAGTTTGGAACTCTACATTGCTGATTGATTGTAGAAATACTTGGACTATCCCAGTGGATAGGATGGAAAAATGCTACAACCATATGGAGAGGACCTCTAGGTTCTCTCCATTTTTTTAAATAGGGATGAAACCGCTTAGATGAGTGGTTGGAGGAAAGGAATAGAAGAAAGATGGATCATCAATTTTTTGAGAAACGTTGTCATTATAGCATTCGAAAATTTGCAATAGGAGCAGCTTCAGTTATGGTTGGCGCGAGTATCTTTGGAGCCAGTATGGTACAAGCTGCAGAGACAGAGCCCGCACTAGAAGCAGAAACAAGTCTTACACAGCTTCCACCAGAGGATAAGTTATCACCAGAATTGGCAGGCGCTATTAAAAGTGCAGAGGCAGACTTTGTTTCAGAGACTAAAGTGGCTAAGTCCCAAGTTCTCGAAGAAACTTCTTCAAAACCAGTAGAAACTAAAAATTCTACAGTAGAGGAGAAAAGTACCACCGTAGAAAATGCTTCTACAGAAGTAGCTCCTACTGAGACCAATGCAGTAACAGAACCTACGAAACCAGCTGAAGTAAATGGAACGGTGGAAAAAGCTGATACATTCACGACGGATAAACCTGCAAGTAAAGCAGAAATTGATGCTGCAAAATCTCAAGTAGCTAAAAAAGAATATACGGTATTTCCAAGACCTCAAAAGGTTACTTATGGCGATGGCGTCACTGCTCTAGAAGGAAAGGTAAATCTTGTCTTTAGCGATGGCTTAGATATTTATACACGTAACCGTGCCAAAGAAGTTCTCCAAGCTAGTAATGTGTCTTACACTACCAGTACAAAAGCTACAGAAGGGGCGACCAACATTTTCCTTGGAGTGCGTGGGAAAGCTCCTCTGGCAGAAAAAGATGTCCAAGATATTTCGTCTGGTCTATACGATAAAATTGATGCCTATGTCTTGCGCGTGAAGGACAATAAAATTTCGATCGTTGGAAAGGATACGGATGCTGTCTTCTTTGGACTAACAACCTTGAAACAGATGCTGAAGGAGAGTCCTGTCCCAGTTCTTCGCGATGTGACAGTAGAAGACTATGCAGAAGTGAAGAATCGTGGCTTTATCGAAGGCTATTATGGAAATCCTTGGACTAAGGAAAACCGTGAGGAGTTGATGCGCTATGGTGGCGACTTAAAGCTAACTCAGTACTTTTTTGCGCCAAAAGACGATCCCTATCACAATGCTAAATGGCGTGAACTCTATCCAGAAGAAAAAATGGCAAAGATTCGTGATCTAGCTCGTGTGGGGAATGAAACAAAGACTCGCTATGTATGGACCATCCATCCATTTATGCATAACAAGATGCGTTTTGACACGGATGAATTATATAAACAAGATTTAGATGTCATTAAAGCGAAATTCACCCAATTGCTGGATGCAGGTGTGCGTGAATTTGGGGTTCTAGCTGATGATGCGGCCTGGCCTGTTGGTGGCTACAATAGTTATGTTCGGTTAATGACTGACCTGACAAATTGGCTAACTGAACAAGAAACAAAATACAGTGGCCTTCGTAAAGATATGATTTTCGTTCCAGCCTGGTATATGGGACAAGGGACAGAAGATGAACTTCGTACGCTCAACGAACGCCTTCCAGAAACGGTCCATTTAACTCTAACAGGAGGAAAAGTTTGGGGTGCAGTTGACCAAACCTTCCTAACAAATTTGAAGAAGAATTTGACAGAAGGTGGCAAGAAGTATCGTCCGATTCATTTCTGGATCAACTGGCCTTGTAATGATAATACCAAGCAACACTTGATTCTGGGTGGTGGTGAAAAATTCTTACATCCCAATGTTGATTTGTCCTTGGCGCAGGGCATCATGCTAAATCCGATGCAACAATCCGAAGCTTCAAAGGTAGCCCTCTTTGATGTGGCTCAGTATGGTTGGAAACAATGGAGAAGTGCGGAAGAAGCTGAAAGAATCAATGATATGGCCTTTAACTATGTGGTCAATGGAAATTTTGAGGAAAGTGATGTATCAAAAGCCTTTCGTGAACTTGGTAAGCATATGCGCAACCAAAACCGTCCTCCCCATGTCACAAAATTGGAAGAATCTGTTGAGCTTGCACCTAAATTGACAGACTTCTATAATAAATTGAAGGCTGGTCAAAACGTAGACGCAGAGAGAAAAGAATTAAAGGGTATCTTTGCAAACTTGAAGGCTGACGCCCTCCTTCTGAAAGAAAAAGGGGACAAGAAGCTTATTGACCAAATCCACTACTGGTTAGATAATACAGTGGACCAGATGGATGCTTTAGAAGCCTTGCTGACAGCGACAGAAGGTCTGGCTGAAAAGAATGATGCTAAAGTATGGGAACATTACTATGCTGGGGTTAAGTATTACGATCAGTCCATTAGTTATTCCTTCTTCTATGTAGACCATTATGAACGGGCAGAGTTTGGAGTGCAACATATTCGTCCATTTATCAATAACTTAAAAGAATATTTGGCAACGCATATCCAGACCATGCTTCATCCAGATAAACTTGTGACCACCTTTATTACCAACCGTGCGGGGATAGAAGGAGGTCTTGCAGAAGTAACAGATGGCGACTTGGATACTCATGCGATTGTCAAGACGACAACCGTTATTGAACGAGATGATTATGTAGGACTTCGTTTCAATAAAGCCATCAAGGTTCATACTCTTGCTTTTGCCACAGGAACAAAGACAGCCGATAATTATACCTTTGGAAATGCCCTTGTCGAGTATCAAAACGAACAAGGGGACTGGGTAGCTCTCACAAGTCCAGCCTACACAGGTCGCGAACGGACACTTGAATTTAAAGACCTTGATATTAAGGCTCAAGCAGTTCGCATGCGTGCGACAGCTAAGAAGGATAATGCTTGGCTTGCCATGCGTGAAATTGCCGTCAATAGACCGCTCGAACTTGGAAGCAAAAAGGTAAAGGGGACCATTACCCTAAGTCCAAACCTAGTTTACAAATATGGAACCAGTGTGCTTCAAATGCAAGATGGCAAAGATAACACCGAATCTATGATGGCTCATGCCAATCAAACAAATGTGACTCCAGAAAATGCTTGGGTTCAAATGGACTTGGGTGGATCTAAGAAAGTAAAACATATTCATCTAGTTCAAGGGGAAGGTGACAAACTAGCAGCTGGTGTCATCGAATATTCTACAGACGGTACAAACTGGAAGACCCTTCAGACCTTAACTGGGGATCGGATTTCAGATATTAGCCAGAACTTCACAGCACAATACGTTCGTATCCGTAATACACAAGTTCTCAGCAAATGGTGGAGAATTGCGGACTTTACAGTTGACGTCGATACACCAAATACTGATTTGACCGTCACCAATGTTGACAGCTTGAGGGAAACGCCAGTAGTGGACAGCCGTGGTCGTTATGAAATGATCTTACCTCAAGGGAATAATATTCCAGCAAATGGCTATCTTGGTTTGAAATTGGACCGACTCCATGAAGCTAGTTCAATTGCACTTGAAGGTGCAGGTGAAACAGGTTTGACACTGGAATATTCGGCAAATGAAGTGGAATGGATGACCGCTGACCAACTTCCAGAACACGCCTTGGTGCGCTATGTACGTATCGTGAACAAGACAGATAAGGACCAAGCGCTTCCTACTGGAAAATTAGTCGTTAAGACAAAAGAAGTGGACCCAACTGAACTCTCATCAACCACTATGGGTATTCACCAATATTATGGTGCTAATGATGTTCGTCGCGTACACAACCTTGGTCAACTGTTTGATGGGGACTTTAATAATTTTGTAGAATTTTCTGATTACCAACGTAAAAACGGGGAAATTGTCATGAAACTAGGCACCACTCGTCAAGTCAAGAAGATTCGTGCCTATATTCAGGATGCTCAGCGTAATTATTTGCGTGATGGGAAGATTCAAGTCAGTGAAGATGGTAAGAATTGGACGGATGTTGTAACAGTCGGAGATGGTGTGGAAAATGAAATTCGAGATAATTCCTTGACCGACGGCTGGACACATGATTCTGCAAACCCAGGAAATCGTTATATTGAAGGTATTCTGGATCAACCTGTAACTGCTAAGTTCATGCGTGTTCTCTTTACAGCGGATTATAATGCTCGTTTTGTAGGATTTAGCGAAATCGTGATTAATGATGGTGAATTTATCAATCCTGAAAATAATCCTACAGTGACAGGAACTGGTAGCGAAGAAGCGGATAACCTGGAGAAAAATATGACTGACGGTAATGTATTGACTAGCTATGCAGCTACTGAAGATAAAGGAGAGCTTGTTTATCATTTATCTGAAGAAACCAAGGTCAATCATGTTCGATTGATTGCTGACTTGCCAGAAGGTGCAAAAGTAAATGTCCAAGTTCGTACCTTGAATGATGCTGGTGAATCAGTATGGAAAAATTTGGGTGAAGTAAGATCAAGTTTCCAAACCTTTGCCCTTTCAGGAAAAAATCCACGGATTCTCGATGTAAAAGTTTCTTGGGAAGGTGGAGAACCAGAGTTCTACGAAATGACTACTTTCTATCAAGAGGTGGGAGACGATCCAGCACCGACAATAAGTAAAGGAGACGATCCAGCTCCAGTGGTAGAAGTGCCAGAATTTGATGGTGGCGTCAATGCAGTAGAAGCCGCTAAGCATGAGTTACCAGAATACACAGATTCAGTTGGCACAGTAGGTGAGGATCCAGCTCCTGTAGTAGAAGTGCCAGAATTTGAGGGCGGTGTTAACGCAGTAGAAGCAGCTAAACATGAGTTGCCAGAATACACAGATGCAATCGGTACAGCAGGTGATGATCCAGCACCAGTAGTAGAAGTCCCAGAATTCAAGGGTGGTGTCAATGCAGTAGAAGCCGCTAAGCATGAGTTACCAGAATACACAGATGCAATCGGCACAGTAGGCGACGAACCAGTTCCAGTAGTAGAAATCCCAGAATTCAAGGGTGGTGTCAATGCAGTAGAGTCTGCTAAGCATGAGTTGCCAGAATACACAGCTGTAATCGGCACAGTAGGCGACGAACCAGCTCCAGTAGTAGAAATCCCAGAATTCAAGGGTGGTGTCAATGCAGTAGAAGCCCCTAAGAACGAAGTCTCAGAATTTACAGGTAGCGTTAATGCAGTAGAAGCCGCTAAAAACGAGTTACCAGAATACACAGGAACATTGGCTACAGTGGGAAATGAGCCAGCTCCAAGTGTGGAAAAACCAGCTGCAGAGGTTCAAATCTTATCTGATAAGGAAACTGGAGTTCTGGTAGCAGGACTATCTCAAGACTTGGATGCTAATCTCAAGCTTCAAGTTCAAAAGGTTCTACGCCAAGAATTAGCTGGTAAACACTACGATGCTTATCAAGTGAAATTGCTGGATAAAGATAACCAAATGGTTGATCCAAAAGGTGCAGTTCTAGTGAGATTGCCAGTCAAGGGTCAGGTTCAAGAGGTTTATCACATGAGCTTAGATCAAGGCTTGCAGGTTCAAAAGGTAACGTTAGTAGGTGACACAGTTGAATTTGTCACCAAAGATCTAGGACTTTATGCGATTGTCTATAAAGAACAAAATCAAGAACCAGTAGAATTAGCTCATGGAGAGGTTTCTGGAAATAATCCAGGAAAAGCAAGTGCAGCAAGACTTCCAGAAACAGGTGAAAGTCGATCTGATACAGCTACCTTCCTAGCAAGTCTCAGTCTTGTTTTATCAGTAGCTCTACTAACAGTTAAACGTAAAGAAAAATAAGGCTGATAACTTCCAGCTCTAAAAAAGCTAATCGTTATAAATGAAGAGGCTGAGACAAAAGTCCTAGCCTCTAAATTGTCTTTGGATTGTCGAGCAAGACGCAGTGATTGAGTGGGCTCTACTACGCTGATTTCATCAGCTTTTACAGCCCTACTCAACTGTGCGGAGGTGGGACGACGAAATCGAATTCTAACGAATTACCGATTTCTGTCCCACTCTCTTTATTAATTGGGTAGTGAGGTGTATAATGAAAGTAAGAGAATGTGAGGAGAAGGACTATGATTGTAAAAGTTTGTAATGCAGATTATAGTCTTCAGTGGGATGGAATCTATCAATTTGCTCTTGAAAACTATCCTCAGATTCAAGAATGGGAATTGGAGAAGCTAGCAAAGTTTATTGCTTACGAACAGAACCATCATCGTCAGACCATTGTGGAATGTGAGAATCATGAATTAAATAGACGAATTCATGATTACTTGCAAGAGCATAGCTATTTTCCTCCGTACAGACCAAGTCATCGCCTTGTAGCTTCTACCTATGATATTCAGAGGAAGTTGGTTACTTCAAATTATTGTAGTCATACTTGTACAGTTGAGGTGGCTCAGGCTATTTTTCAGACTGGAAAACTCATGTCGGCGGTAAAAGTATTTGGTAAAAGTGGGGCTGAACTAGTTACAGATAGTCGTAATGCAGCTTCTGATCCAGCAGACTATTTTGACTATATTATGTTCGGATGGTCTAATACGACTTCGGGTTACCGACTGGCTATGGAGCGTTTGTTAGGACGGGCACCGTCTGAGGAGGAATTACAAGAAAAGTTCATTCCTGGCGTTAGTTTTCATTTTCTGTATGAAGAATTAATTCAAGCACCAGGTTATATGTTTGATGGCTATCATGTTGCGAAGGTAAGAGATAGTTTAGATTTGGATACCTTTCTTCATTTGTGTGTTATTCCTTCAAAAGATAAGTCTTGTTTTGAAGGTTTGATTCCTTGTCAATTACAAGATAGAGTGATTTACCTAGACTATGAGGGAGAAGGGTTACAGGCTTGGAATACTAAGGTTAATCAAGTACTACATGGTAAGGATAAGTTGAAGGAGTAGTGTATGAAAGAGATTGATCAAGCTCTACTAAAAAAAGTAATCATCGAGCGTCCTCGTTCTAGTCATAAGGGAGACTATGGTCGTCTTCTCTTGATTGGGGGGACGTATCCCTATGGGGGAGCCATTATTATGGCTGCCTTAGGGGCTGTTAGAAGTGGCGCAGGATTGGTGACAGTAGCGTCGGATAAAGAGAATATTCCAGCTCTACATAGCCATCTTCCGGAGGCTATGGCTTTTGACCTAGATGATAAGCAATTGCTTGAGCAACAGTTGCAGAAGGCTAGTATTGTCTTGGTTGGACCTGGACTAGTGGATGATAAGCGTGGAGAAAAGCTACTTCAAACAGTCTTTCATCATTCAAATCAAGACCAGACTCTCATACTGGATGGTGGAGCCCTATCCATTTTAGCGAAGACGGGAATGAAATTTCCTAAAGCTCATCTTGTTTTAACTCCACACCAAAGGGAATGGCAAGTCTTGTCAGGCTTAGATTTGGATTCCCATGGAACCGAGGAAACAGGAGAGGCTTTGAAGAGATTCCCTTTAGGAACGATTTTAGTCCAAAAAGGTTCTGCGACTCGAATCTGGCAAGCTGGTCAAGCTGATTTTTATCAGCTGGAAGTTGGAGGTCCCTATCAGGCGACTGGAGGAATGGGAGATACCTTAGCTGGGATGATTGCCGGTTTTGCAGGCCAATTTCCCCAAGCAAGTCTCTATGAAAGAGTGACAGTAGCGACTTATTTACATTCAGCAATTGCCCAAGAACTGGCTGAGGATAATTTTGTAGTTCTGCCAACCACGATCAGTCAACATATCCCAGCCTTTATGAAGAAAATACAAAAAGACACCTGAGGTTTTCAGGTGTCTTTTGACTATTAGAAGAGGCCTTTGACCTTATTTACAAGACCGTTAAGTCCTTCTGAGCCTGAAACCAAAGCTTGTGCTTGGTTAAGATACTCACCGAGTTGATCCTTATTTTCTTCGACAAAGGTTTTTGCTGCAGTCAAATCTTTTTTCTCGATTAGCTCTTTTACTTGATTAAACAGATCTAATGGGTTCATGATGTCACTCCTTTTCTACACTTCTATTCAATCATTTTTTGAAAAAACTTGCAAGAAACTTGACTCTTCAAATCAAGTTCAGGGGTGTCAAATGGTGCAAATTTTGATATAATTTTTAATGATGAATTTTAGAAATGATCGGTACGTTGT
Source organism: Streptococcus infantis (assembly GCF_047464215.1). Lineage (GTDB taxonomy): Bacteria > Bacillota > Bacilli > Lactobacillales > Streptococcaceae > Streptococcus > Streptococcus infantis_P. The sequence continues at coordinate 92,344 of NZ_JASHCG010000009.1, forward strand.
CGTGGATTTAGAGGCGACCAGTACCGGAAGCAGGGCAAAAATTATCCAAGTGGGAATCGTGGTCATTGAAAATGGCGAGATTGTTGACCAATTTGCAACGGATGTCAATCCCCACGAACCCTTGGATTCTCATATCAAAGAATTAACGGGCTTGACCGACCAGCGACTAGCAGAGGCACCAGAGTTTCCTCAGGTGGCTGGAAAAATTTTTGACTTGGTCAAGGACGGTGTTTTTGTTGCGCACAATGTTCAATTCGATGCTAATTTATTAGCAGAATTCCTCTTTTTTGAGGGCTATGAATTGCGTACTCCCCGTATCGATACAGTCGAGTTGGCTCAGGTGTTTTATCCTCAACTTGAAAAATACAATCTGGGGATTCTCTGTCAAGAGTTGGGAATTTCACTAGAAAAAGCCCATACTGCTCTATCAGATGCTCAGGCAACAGCAGAGCTCTTTCTCTGTATGCGTCAAAAAATGTTTCAACTGCCTAAAGGCTTGTTGGAACGCTTGTTAAACTTGTCAGATGGTTTATTATATGAGTCTTATCTAGTCATTGAAGAAGTTTATCAGAAGCAGTCAATCCTTGCAGAACATGATTTGGTTGAGGTGCAAGGTATATTTTTAAGAAAAGAAAAATCAGTCCTTTCTCCACGAAAACTTTCCAAGGATTTTCAAACCAATATTGCCTTGTTGAATTTGGAAGATAGACTTCCGCAAGCTAGCTTTGCTCAGAAGGTTCAAACTTTTCTACAGAATGAGAAGCTTGCCTTTGTTCAGGCTCAGACGGGGATCGGAAAAACCTACGGCTATTTGTTGCCCGCTTTATCACTAGAAAATGAAAAAGGAATTCTCCTTAGTGTTCCGACTAAAATCTTGCAAAATCAAGTCATGCAAGAAGAAGCTCGTAGATTGGAAGAGGTCTTTCACCTTTCGATTCATAGTCTGAAAGGACCACAGAATTATCTTAAACTGGATGCCTTTCATCATGCACTAGAGGAAGAAGAGTCCAATCGCTTGTACACACGTTTCAAGATGCAACTTCTAGTTTGGTTGACCGAAACAGAAACTGGAGATTTAGATGAGATTGGACAGCTCTATCGCTACCAGCAGTTTTTACCAAATCTAGTACATGATGGGAACCTTCCCAAAGCTTCTCTCTTTTGGTTGGAGGATTTTTGGAGACGGGGGCAGAAAAAAGCTCGCTCTTGCCAGCTACTTGTGACCAATCATGCTTATCTCGTTACCCGACTTGAGGATGATCCCAGTCTACTAGAGGGCCGTCTCTTGATTTTGGATGAGGCCCAGAAGATCTTACTAACTTTGGAAAGTCTTTTACAAAAGAGTTTCATTTTAAACGACATAGTAGACCAGCTAGATCAAGCCTTGGTTCGCGAAAAAGGGATGCTTCAGAGACGCTTGATGGAGAGTATTCGCTTTGAGCTTTGTCACTTGATGGATCAGTTCCTATCTGGCAAACGAAGAATGTGCCCGACGACTACAATAGCACAACTCCAACAGGATTTCTCTGAGCTAGACGTTCAAGGTTTCCAGGACTATCAGCGCTTTTTCTGCACTGATGGAGAATTTTGGCTATCAGCCTCAGACTTGTCTAGCAAGAAGGTTGTCATTTCTTCCAGTCGCAATCAACGTCTGCTCTTTTCTGAAATTTTTCCAGAGACTTGTCAGCTATTAGCTGTCTCTGCAACCTTGGAAATTAGTAGCAGAGTATCTTTACCAGAACTAATGGGATTCTCGCATGCAGCTTTTGACAGACTGGATGAGAATTTTCAAGAAAATCAAGAAATTTTGGTCGTTAAGGATTTTCCATTGGTGACAGAAACCTCTCAAGAAGACTATGCTCAAGCTCTCGTAGAATTGCTGGAAGATTTGTCCTATCTTGAGGAACCCATGCTCGTTTTATTTACTTCAAAAGACCTTTTGTTGCAGGTATCAGCCTCTCTATCTCTTTCTCATCTAGCCCAGTATAAGAACGGAGATCCTGCTCAACTCAAGAAACGATTTGAAAGAGGAGACTCTCAACTCTTACTAGGGACAGGAAGTTTTTGGGAGGGAGTTGATTTTGCGACTCATCCTCGAGTGATTGAAGTGGTGACACGCTTGCCCTTCCAAAATCCAGAAGATCCCTTTACGAAAAAAATGAATCAGGAACTCCGCCTTGAAGGGAAAAATCCTTTCTATGACTATCAACTTCCTATGGCTATTATTCGCCTCAAACAAGCGATTGGTAGAACCATGCGTCGTCTTGGACAGCGCTCATCTGTCCTTATCTTGGATAGCCGAATGACAAGCAAGCGATATGGAAAGCAGATTAGCAAGGCCTTGTCACAGACTAGTCGAGTGAGAGAAGTTGGCAAAGAGCAAGTATTCTCAAAAGTTCAAGAATTTTTACACAAAAAATAAAATAAACATCTGAAAGAATGAAGGAGACCTTTATGAAACGTTCTCTCGACTCTCGAGTCGATTATAGTTTGATTTTACCAGTATTTTGTTTGCTGGTGATTGGAGTTGTGGCTATTTACATAGCTGTCAGTCATGACTATCCACATAATATTTGGCCAATTCTCGGTCAGCAACTAGCATGGATCGTCTTGGGAATTATCATCAGCTTTGTAGTCATGTTCTTTAATACAAAATTTTTATGGCAGGCGACTCCCTATCTTTATGCCCTAGGTCTAGCCCTTATGGTTTTACCCTTGATTTTTTACAATCCTAATTTAGTGGCAGCAACAGGGGCTAAAAACTGGGTGTCAATTGGAGGAGTGACACTTTTCCAACCTTCCGAATTCATGAAAATTTCCTATATTTTGATCTTGGCTCGGGTTGTTGTTCAATTCACACAGAAACACAAGGAAAGTGAACGAACGATTCCTTTAGATTTCCTCTTGATACTGTGGATGATTATCTTCACGCTGCCAGTCTTAGGTTTACTGGCCCTGCAGAGTGACTTAGGAACGGCCTTGGTCTTTGTCGCAATCTTTGCGGGACTGGTCTTGCTTTCTGGAGTATCATGGAAAATCATCATTCCAATTTTTGTAACAGCTGTATCGGGAATTGCAGGATTTTTGGCAATTTTCATCACAAAAGATGGGCGTGCTTTCATACATCAAATCGGGATGCCAACCTATCAGATTAACCGTATCCTTGCTTGGCTCAATCCATTTGATTATGCACAAACGACCACCTATCAACAGGCCCAAGGGCAAATCGCCATCGGTAGTGGAGGCTTGTTTGGTCAAGGATTTAATGTATCCAATCTCCTCATTCCCGTTCGTGAGAGTGATATGATTTTTACAGTCATTGCAGAAGATTTTGGTTTTATCGGATCTGTCCTTGTAATTACACTTTATCTCCTACTTATCTATCGAATGTTAAAAATCACTCTGAAGTCCAATAACCAATTTTATACCTACATTTCAACTGGATTTATTATGATGCTTTTGTTCCATATCTTTGAAAATATCGGTGCAGTGACAGGCCTCCTTCCTCTGACAGGGATTCCTCTCCCATTCATTTCCCAAGGGGGATCGGCCATTATCAGTAATCTGATTGGTGTTGGTTTGCTTCTATCGATGAGTTATCAAACGCATCTAGCCGAAGAAAAGAGCGGTAAGACAAGATTTAAACGTAAGAAAGTTGTTTTGAAAAAAGTTAAATAAGGAGTAAATCATGGCTAAAGTAGCAGTTATCTTAGCAGAGGGCTTTGAAGAAATCGAAGCCCTAACAGTTGTGGACGTATTACGTCGTGCCAATATTACTTGTCATATGGTTGGTTTTGAAGACCGAGTGACGGGATCACATGCCATCCAAGTACAAGCAGATCGTGTGTTTGATGGTGATTTATCTGACTACGACATGATTGTCTTACCAGGAGGTATGCCAGGTTCAGCTCACTTGCGTGATAATGAGCAATTGATTGCTGAACTTCAAAAATGTGAGCAAGTTGGTAAAAAAGTAGCAGCCATTTGTGCAGCACCAATTGTACTGAATCGAGCTGGTCTCCTCAAGGATAAAGTGTTCACCTGCTATGATGGTGTCCAAGAGCAAATTACTGATGGCCATTATCGAAAGGAAACAGTAGTTGTCGATGGTCAGTTGACTACCAGTCGCGGTCCAGCAACTGCCCTTGCCTTTGCTTATAACTTAGTAGAACAACTTGGTGGAGATGCAAATGCTTTGAGAGCAGCCATGCTCTATCGTGATGTGTTTGGAATAGATTAACTAAAACGAGAGGAATCTATCAATTAGGGGATTCTTCTCGTTTTTTACTGTTAAAATAGAAGGAAATCGTCGCTTTTTTGATAAAAAAATGCTATAATGAAGGGTATGAAATATCACGATTACATCTGGGATTTAGGTGGAACTTTACTTGATAATTATGAGACTTCGACCGCGGCTTTTGTGGAAACGTTAGCTCAATTTGGAATCGAAGAAGAACATGATAAAGTTTACAATGCCTTGAAAGTGTCAACTGCTTTTGCGATTGACCAATTTGCCCCAACAATAGAGCATTTTTTAGAAAAATACAAGGAAAACGAAGCGCGAGAGCTTGAACATCCTGCCTTGTTTGATGGAGTACCTGATTTATTGGAGGAAATCTCAGACCAGGGAGGACGGAACTTTTTAGTTTCGCATCGCAATGACCAAGTTTTGGATATCCTTGAAAAGACTGGTATTGCTGACTATTTTACAGAAGTAGTAACAGCTAGCTCTGGTTTTAAGAGAAAACCAAATCCAGAGTCTATGATCTATTTGCGAGATAAGTATAAGATTAGTTCTGGTATCGTTATTGGTGATCGACCTATAGACATTGAAGCTGGACAAGCAGCAGGCTTAGCGACGCATCTCTTTAAAAATATCGTGACATTGAGACAAGTATTAGACATGTAAGAAAAAGGAAAAAAAGAAAAAGGGAAAAAATGACAGAAGAAATCAAAAACCAACAGGCACAGGATTATGATGCCAGTCAGATTCAAGTTTTGGAAGGTCTGGAAGCCGTTCGTATGCGTCCTGGAATGTATATCGGATCGACTTCAAAAGAAGGTCTTCACCACCTAGTCTGGGAAATCGTTGATAACTCTATCGATGAGGCCTTGGCGGGATTTGCTAGTCATATTCAGGTCTTTATTGAGCCAGATGACTCTATTACGGTTGTTGATGATGGACGTGGTATCCCTGTTGATATTCAAGAAAAGACAGGCCGTCCTGCCGTTGAAACTGTCTTTACCGTTCTTCACGCTGGAGGTAAATTTGGCGGTGGCGGTTACAAGGTTTCAGGTGGACTTCACGGTGTAGGTTCATCGGTTGTAAATGCCCTCTCAACTCAGTTGGATGTTCGTGTTCATAAAAATGGAAAAATCCATTACCAAGAATACCGTCGTGGACATGTTGTTGCTGACCTTGAGGTGATTGGAGATACAGATAAAACAGGTACAACCGTACACTTCACGCCAGACCCAGAGATTTTTACAGAAACAACAACTTTTGATTTTGATAAATTAAACAAGCGGATTCAGGAGTTAGCCTTTTTGAACCGTGGTCTTCAAATCTCTATCACTGACAAGCGTGAGGGACTTGAACAAACAAGACACTACCACTACGAAGGTGGGATTGCGAGTTACGTTGAGTATATCAATGAAAACAAGGATGTCATTTTTGAAAATCCAATCTACACCGATGGAGAAATGGATGACATCACAGTTGAAGTAGCCATGCAGTACACAACTGGTTACCATGAAAATGTCATGAGTTTCGCTAATAACATTCATACACATGAAGGTGGAACGCATGAACAAGGATTCCGTACAGCCCTAACCCGTGTCATTAACGACTACGCTCGCAAAAACAAACTCCTAAAAGATAACGAAGATAATCTAACAGGTGAGGATGTCCGTGAAGGATTGACAGCGGTAATCTCGGTTAAACATCCAAATCCTCAGTTTGAAGGACAAACGAAAACTAAACTTGGAAATAGTGAAGTTGTTAAGATTACTAACCGCCTCTTTAGTGAAGCATTTTCAGACTTCCTAATGGAAAATCCACAGATTGCTAAGCGTATCGTTGAAAAAGGGATTCTGGCGGCTAAGGCGCGTGTAGCAGCCAAGCGTGCGCGTGAGGTTACTCGGAAGAAATCTGGTTTAGAGATTTCAAACCTTCCAGGGAAATTAGCAGATTGTTCCTCAAACAATCCAGCTGAAACTGAACTTTTCATCGTCGAAGGAGATTCAGCGGGAGGTTCTGCAAAGTCCGGTCGTGACCGTGAATTCCAAGCAATTTTACCAATTCGCGGTAAAATCCTCAACGTTGAAAAGGCCAGCATGGATAAAATCCTTGCCAATGAAGAAATCCGTAGCCTTTTCACAGCTATGGGAACAGGCTTTGGTGCTGAATTTGATGTTAGCAAGGCCCGTTACCAAAAACTCGTTATCATGACGGATGCCGATGTCGATGGAGCTCACATCCGTACCCTCTTGTTAACCTTGATTTATCGTTATATGAAACCCGTTTTAGAAGCAGGTTATGTTTATATCGCTCAACCACCAATTTACGGTGTTAAGGTCGGCAGTGAAATTAAAGAATACATCCAACCTGGAGCAGATCAAGAAATCCGTCTACAGGAAGCCTTAGCTCGCTATAGTGAAGGACGTTCAAAACCAACTATTCAGCGTTATAAAGGTCTTGGAGAAATGGATGACCATCAACTTTGGGAAACAACCATGAACCCAGAACATCGTCTTATGGCGCGTGTATCAGTTGATGATGCTGCAGAAGCAGATAAAATCTTTGATATGCTCATGGGTGACCGTGTAGAACCACGTCGAGAATTTATTGAAGAAAATGCTGTTTACAGTACGCTTGACGTTTAAAAAAATTTGGAAATAGTTCCCATGGTTTGAAAAATATGATATAATCATTACAATTGTTTCAAGTATAAAAAGGAGTTTGATATGTCTGATAATCTGTTGATTATTATTATGATTGTAATCGCGGCTCTTCTGATCATTGCTTATGTTGTAGCGATTTTGTTACGCAAACGAAATGAAAAGAGGCTCGCAGTACTAGAAGGAAGAAAGGAAGAGTTGTATAACCTTCCAGTTAACGATGAAGTAGAAGCTGTTAAGAATATGCATCTGATTGGTCAAAGTCAGATTGCATTTAGAGAGTGGAACCAAAAATGGGTAGACTTATCCCTCAACTCATTTGCAGATATTGAGAATAATCTCTTTGAAGCAGAAGGGTACAATAATTCATTTCGCTTCTTAAAAGCTCAACACAAAATTGATCAAATTGAAAGCCAGATTACCCTTATCGAAGAAGATATTGCTTCCATTCGAAATGCTTTGGCAGATCTAGAAAAACAAGAATCAAAAAATAGTGGTCGTGTCTTGCATGCTTTAGATTTATTTGAAAGCTTACAGAAGGCGGTCGCAGAAGATTCTGAGAAATATGGTCAAGCGCTTCCTGAAATTGAAAAACAATTGGAGAATATCCAATCAGAATTTTCTCAATTTGTGACGCTAAACTCTTCAGGAGATCCAGTTGAAGCAGCAGGAATTTTGGATAATGCTGAAAACCATATTCTCGCTTTGACACATATCGTAGAGAGAATTCCAGCAATTGTTACTAAACTAACGACTGAACTCCCTGATCAACTTGAAGATCTGGAGGCTGGCTATCGTAAGTTGCTTGATGCCAACTATCACTTTGTAGAAACTGACATTGAATCACGTTTGCAGTTATTGTATGAAGCATTGAAGAACAACCAAGAAAATATTAAAAAATTGGAATTGGATAATGCTGAATATGAAAACACTCAGATTCAAGAAGAAATCAATGCTCTCTATAATATTTTCACACGAGAGATTGCTTCACATAAGGTTGTTGAGAACTTGTTAGCAACACTTCCAACCTATCTTGACCACTTAAAAGACAACAATCAAGTCTTGGTGAAAGATATTGAACGCTTGAACAAAACTTACTTGATGTCTGAGAGTGATGTAAATCACGTCCGTCGTCTTCAAGTGGATTTGGATTCCCTAGAAGTTACAGTTAGTGATTTGACTTCAGAACAAGAGGAATATTCTGAAGCTTATTCTGTATTAGAAGAACGTTTAGAAAATGTTCAAGCTACATTAAAAGAAATTGAAGATGATCAAGTTTCAGTTAGCGAACGTCTGGTACAAATTGAAAAAGATGATGTTAATGCTCGTCAAAAGGCAAATGTTTACGTCAATCGCCTCCACACGATCAAGCGCTACATGGAAAAGAGAAATCTTCCAGGAATACCACAGAACTTCTTGAAATTGTTCTTTGCAGCTAGCCACAGTACCGAAGACTTGATGGCAGAGTTAGAACAGTCGCAAGTCAACATTGAGTCTGTCAACCGTATTTTAGAAATTGCAACTCACGATATGGAAATTCTGGAAACAGAAACATACAGCATCGTACAACATGCTACCTTGACTGAACAATTACTTCAATACTCTAACCGCTACAGATCATTTGATGAAGGGATTCAACAAGCCTTCCACGAATCTTTAGAAATCTTTGAAAATGCCTTTGATTATCAAGCATCTTTCGAAAAGATTTCCCAAGCTTTGGAAGTTGCTGAACCAGGGGTAACAAATCGCTTTGTTTCCTCATATGAAAAAACAAGAGAAATCATTCGATTTTAATTAAGAAAAGGCGGTGGGAAAGAAATCGGTAGACAAAGTCTCGATTTCGTAGTCCCAGCCCCGCGAAGATGATTAGGAGTTTTTGGAGTCTAAAAGACGAACAAAAAGTCCAATCAGCTACCGCGTCAAAGTTTGATTGCAAATAAAAAGTGAGGTAGGGATCTTTTGTCCCAACCTCTTTCTTTTACCTTTCTTTTCTGGCTCTTTGTCAACTGTAGTGGGTTGAATAAAAGCTAACATCTGGAGAGGACAATCGTTGTCCTCTCCATTTTTATATTCAGAGCGATGAAAATTCGTTTCTTAAAGTTGTCAAAGTTCCTAAAAC
>NZ_JASHCG010000010.1:0-87164 GCF_047464215.1 Streptococcus infantis
TTAGAACAATGTATTACCTTATAACGCATAACAAACTTTACGATTATACTTCTACCCAAAATCGGTAAAATTGTTTATGCCATATTATTGTAACGCCTTATCAAAAAAATCACCAGATAAGGTGTTGGTTTAGTGTACACTTTTTTCACTAAACTTTAGTTCAGAAAAAGACAATTTCCTTAGTTTGACTATGGAAATCAAACTATTTTTCATCAAATACCTTGATATACTTGACAAATGGTAGAAAAGGACTTAGTCCTGTACAATACAGAACTAAATCCTTTGCTTAAATTAATTGTCTAACTTTTTGGGATCAGTACAAATATGACTAGAGCGTTTTCTATATATCCGAACATCTAATTTATTTCACAAAAAATGTAGTCAAAAGTGTAGTCATTCGGTTGATTTTTATTGCAATACATTGAAATTGGAAAATTCAAGAATCGCGTTAAATCAAGGTTTTTTCGTTTCTACTGAAACGTAATGACCCACTATTTAACCTCTGTAAACACAACGTGTTTGCGAAGTTTTGGTGAGTATTTCTTCAATTGAAGACGGTCTGGAGTGTTACGTTTGTTTTTAGAAGTAAGGTACAAGCGTTCACCAGATTCTTTGTGTTCAAGTGTAATATTTACGCGCATGGTATCTCCCTTCTATTATTCAGCTGATGCAGCTTTAGCGATCTTACGTCCTTTGTAGTATCCTTTAAGTGATACACGGTGAGAACGTGAGTAATCTCCAGTAGTTTCGTCAAAGTTTACAGATGGAGCTGTTACTTTGTAGTGCGTACGACGTTTGTTTTTCTTCGCTTTTGAAGTGCGACGTGCAGGTACTGCCATTTTGATTTCTCCTTTTAAGATATAATTCAGTTAGGTTTGATTTTCATCAACTTTAATAGTATATCAAAACTTTTTTGTAAAGTAAAGTTACTTGACAAAAAAAGATTAAAAAATTTTCCTATCCAATCTTATGGATAGGAAAATAGACTAAATATCAATCTCGAATGGTTCATCAATGGTTTCTGAGACGTATTTTCCGTCTTTTTTCCGTTGTTTGACGCATTCGGTGAGAAGATATTCGATTTGCCCATTGACTGATCGGAAGTCATCTTCTGCCCATGATGCGAGTGCAGTATATAACTTATTCGAAAGTCGAAGGGGGATTTGCTTTTTTTTAGCTTCTGCCATTTCTAATAAAGGCTTCCTGTATTGACAATTGGTTGTGCATCATGATTGCCACAGAGAACGACTAGGAGATTTGAAACCATGGCAGCTTTACGCTCTTCATCTAGTTCAACCAACTCTCCTTCATTGAGACGTTCCAGTGCCATTTCAACCATTCCAACAGCGCCGTCGACAATCATCTTACGTGCATCAATAATAGCAGATGCCTGTTGACGTTGAAGCATGACGGCAGCAATTTCCGGTGCATAAGCTAGGTATGTAATACGTGCTTCAAGGATTTCCAAACCAGCGTCCTCTACGCGACTTTGAATTTCCTCACGAATACGTTTAGCTACAATCTCACTAGAACCACGGAGGCTTCCTTCATCGGCTTGCCCATCACCTGTAGTATCCACATTAGGAGATACATCGTAAGGATAAATGCGGACAATATTACGAAGGGCGCTATCACATTGCAATGAAAGATATTCTTTGTAGTTATCTACGTTGAAGACTGCTTTGGCTGTATCAACAACTCTCCAAGTTACCGCGATTCCGATTTCAACAGGGTTACCTAAACAATCGTTAATCTTTTGACGAGAATTACTCAAAGTCATAACTTTGAGAGAAATCTGTTTCTTGCCAATTTCAAGGTTTACATCATTGCCATTTGATGATTTCATCCCTGAAAAAGGTGATTTTGTGCTAACATCACCACTTTGACCAAGTCGAGTGTGGTTTGCAGGATTGATCGCTATGCTAAAAGGATTGACAAAGTAAAAACCAGGTTCTTTGATGGTACCTGTATAATTACCAAAGAGGGTCAAAACCAGTGCTTCCTGAGGTTTGACAACTTTTAAACCAGCATGAGCTAGAACTGAAATTAAGATTAATAAAAGTCCGATAATAATTCCAAAAATATTTTCTGAACCAGCACCGATTACAAATATAAAAATGCCAAGTACGAGTGCCAACTCAATGAGAATCAATGCTACTACACCATTTGGTTTTGAATTGATTAGTTTTTCAGTCATCAGAATGACCTCCTGTATTTGATATCTAAATGATATCACTTTAATCTATAAAGTCAAGAAATAAATGCAAAATTTTTAAAAAAATATTTCTGTATAGAATTTTCTGAAAATTCAAGAATTTTCTTCTGTTCATTGCTTTTAAATTGTGCTATAATGGAACAAACTGAAATGGGAGGGACTTGAATGACAGAATTAGATAAACGTCACCGCAGCAGCATCTATGACAGTATGGTAAAATCACCTAACCGTGCCATGCTTCGTGCAACTGGTATGACAGATAAGGACTTTGAAACACCGATTGTGGGAGTGATTTCGACTTGGGCGGAAAATACGCCATGTAACATCCACTTGCATGACTTTGGGAAATTGGCTAAAGAAGGTGTCAAATCTGCTGGTGCTTGGCCTGTGCAGTTTGGAACCATTACCGTAGCCGACGGTATCGCCATGGGAACGCCTGGTATGCGCTTCTCTCTAACGTCACGTGATATCATTGCGGATTCTATCGAAGCTGCTATGGGTGGTCATAACGTTGATGCGTTTGTAGCTATCGGGGGTTGTGACAAGAACATGCCTGGTTCTATGATTGCCATTGCCAATATGGATATCCCAGCTATTTTCGCTTACGGTGGTACTATCGCCCCTGGAAAACTGGATGGCAAAGACATCGACTTGGTTTCTGTATTTGAAGGAATCGGTAAATGGAATCACGGTGATATGACAGCTGAGGACGTGAAACGTCTCGAATGTAATGCCTGCCCTGGCCCTGGTGGTTGTGGTGGTATGTATACTGCCAATACTATGGCTACTGCTATCGAAGTTTTGGGGATGAGTTTGCCAGGTTCTTCTTCTCACCCAGCTGAATCTGCTGATAAGAAAGAAGACATCGAAGCAGCTGGACGTGCTGTGGTTAAGATGTTGGAACTTGGTCTCAAACCATCAGATATCTTGACTCGTGAAGCCTTTGAAGATGCTATCACTGTAACTATGGCACTCGGTGGTTCTACAAATGCCACTCTTCACTTGCTTGCCATTGCCCATGCTGCCAATGTTGACTTGTCACTTGAGGACTTCAATACGATCCAAGAACGTGTGCCTCACTTGGCCGACTTGAAACCTTCTGGTCAGTATGTCTTCCAAGACCTCTACGAAGTCGGTGGTGTGCCTGCGGTTATGAGATATCTCTTGGCAAATGGTTTCCTTCATGGAGACCGCATTACATGTACTGGTAAGACTGTTGCTGAGAACTTAGCTGACTTTGTAGACCTTACACCAGGTCAAAAAGTTATCATGCCATTGGAAAATCCAAAACGTGCGGACGGTCCGCTTATCATCTTGAACGGGAACCTTGCACCAGAAGGTGCGGTTGCCAAGGTATCAGGTGTTAAAGTGCGTCGTCACGTTGGTCCAGCTAAGGTCTTTGACTCAGAAGAAGATGCTATTCAGGCCGTTCTGACAGATGAAATCGTTGATGGCGATGTAGTCGTTGTCCGTTTTGTTGGACCTAAAGGTGGTCCTGGTATGCCTGAGATGCTCTCACTTTCATCAATGATTGTTGGTAAAGGTCAAGGAGACAAGGTTGCTCTCTTGACAGACGGGCGTTTCTCTGGTGGTACTTATGGTCTGGTTGTTGGACATATCGCTCCTGAAGCTCAGGATGGTGGACCAATTGCCTATCTCCGTACAGGCGATATCGTCACTGTCGACCAAGATACAAAAGAAATTTCCATGGCCGTATCCGAAGAAGAACTTGAAAAACGCAAGGCAGAAACAACCTTGCCACCACTCTATAGCCGTGGTGTCCTTGGTAAGTATGCCCATACCGTATCTTCTGCATCACGTGGTGCCGTTACAGATTTCTGGAATATGGAACAATCTGGTAAAAAATAAGCAAATCAAAAGCAAGCCTAAACTAGCTTGCTTTTTGTATTTTTCAAAATAGATAACTATCGTGGAGGTAGTCCAAGCGCTATGCGACCATAGCGACTGATGCGTGTAATCTTCCAGGCAGGCGACCAGGTAACCTCAACCCTGACATCCTCAATTCCTTCAATCTGTTTCAGACCTGCCACGATTTCGATGGGTAAACTTTCTGCACAGTCACAGGCAGTATCGGTGAAGGTCATGACAATTGTACAAAGACCAGCCTCGTCCAAATGAATCTCGTAAATCAAGCCAAGATTATAGACATCTAGTTCCACATCTGTATCGTAAACTTTTTCTAGCTTGTCAATGATTTGATCTTCTAATGCTAAAGCACGATCATTGATTTTGATATCTTCTCTCATTGCATTCCCTCCATTTGTAAACTGCACCTATTTTCTCATAATTCTGACAATTTGGCAAGTTTTTCCCAATCAAGACGTAATCCGCCATAAAAACGAAAGCCTAGTGATTGCCATAGTTGAGACAAACTACCCAAAGATCTAACAACCTAGAGTACGGGGATATTGGCATAGGTTAAAGAGATAAGCTTAGAGAATGATTGAGCTTCTAAGACATACTTTCTAAACAGAAAAAGTAGAGAAAGGTCATCTCTACTTTTTAGATATTATTTTGACTTCACAGGTTTATCTGCCAAGGCCTTGATAGCTGATGCTATCGTTTCTGCATAGAGCTTAGCTCCCTCTTCTAGTTTGGCATTATCACTTCCAAAGTGAACCTGGTCTGTTCCTTTCCAAATCTCTGGATGATCTTTAGATACCTGATTCCAGTCCGCAACCTCAATGTAAGGATACTTTTGAGCTACTTCACGCACATAGCTAGCATACTGTTCTACATAAGGCTGAGTTGCTTGAGTTGTATCACCCTCATAAGGTGTCATAAGTACAAGTTGATGCCCCTTAGGTAGATTTGTTATCAAAGAATCGATATCAGCCTTATAATCCTCAGGATTATTCACTCCAGTAGCAATAACGACTATTTTAGGGAGGACTTTATTCTGACTGTGATTGAGCATAATAGCATTGGCTTGCTTGGTATTTCTACTTACTTGACCATCTGTCTGAGCGTCTGGTAGAACCTCTTTAAGTCCAGGTGTTGCACGCAAGGTTACAGAATCTCCAATGATGGATACACCTTCGGCAATATTGTAGCGACTTGCTTCTGCTTGATCCGCCATGGTTTTCGTACGGGTAATATTGGTTTGGGCTTGATTGAGGCCATTTACCATCAAATCCGTTTCAAAAGCGCCTACTTGGGGGGCAATAAGCATCACAATCAGTGTCAGCAAGCCAAGAAATCCGACGCTACCCGCAAAGATTGGTTGAATATGCGGAATTTCTTTTACCTTTTGCAATAAGCTACTGTTCTTCCCTGCAATGAAAGGTTCAATCACATAGAAGGAAAGGCTTGCAAAGAGATAAGAAAAGATAGTGGTGAGAATCACTGCTAGTATATTTCCCATTAATTGGGAGAAAATAATATAAAACGGCCAGTGGAAGAGATATACTGCGTAACTGGTATCAGCTAGGAAGCTAATCACCCTTGGCTCCTCAATATTTGGTGTTTTCTCATGCAAGACTCGAGTAGCAAGAATCATAGCAAGTGCAGCTAAACTTGCCAACAAGAAGCCAAGCAAGTAGGCAAAGAGATAATTGAATTTCACGAAGAAGGTCAATAAGAGCAAAACTCCGAGACCTGCCCCGAATACTAGCAAGGTCTTTTTCAAATCCCAGGTATTATTTAAACGCTTAACAAGAGTAGTCGTTTGACGAACACCTACCAAAGATGCCAAAATACTGCCTAGAAAGAAAGGATAGACGTGAGTAAAGCTAGAAAAGTAGAGCGTCGAGTAGGAAGAAACGATAAAGCTACCGATAAACATTGAAAGAAAACCGATGATAAAGACAGCTGATGATAGAAGAAAGACTAGACCTCTTAATTGTCCAGATGATTTTACCCGCTTGGACAAGAACCAAACCGCCAAGCCCCACAAGATATAGTAATGAACCTCAACAGCCAAGCTCCAATTATGAACAAATAAATGAGGAATGAACTGAGATTCATAACTTCCCCCTGTTAACATTTCATAGAAGTTGGTCATAAAACCAAGGACACCAGCAATCTGACCACCAATCCCGGCTATATAATCCTGCCGAACCAAGAAAGTAAAGGGCATAACGACAAGGATCATTAAAACGACCGGTGGAAAAATCCGATAAAAACGTCTTCTAAAAAATCCTAAGATATCAATCTTACCTTTTTGTCCAAATTCTTCTAATAAAAGTGACGTAATTAGGAAACCTGAAAAGGTGAAAAAGACGTCAACCCCGAAGAAACCTCCTGGGAAAACCGTCTGAAAAAAATGGTACAAGAGTACCAAGAGTAAGCCTGTAATCCTAATCAAGGAAAACCATTTTATACGCATACGAGTTTATTCTCCGTTCATTAGAGTAGTTAAAAAACCATCTAATGTTCATTCCATACTACCTTTATTTTATCAAAAAAAGAAGAAAAATCCTAAGAGAAAACTTAGGATTTTAGCTTTGGTCTACTAATCTTAGAAATTACGACCTGATTTATTGTAGCCATATTTTTCAACAAAATGCTCACGGAATTCCAAGAGATTATCATCCATAATAGCCTGACGAACCTGCTTCATAAGGTTGAGCAAGAAGTAAAGGTTATGGTAACTTGTCAAACGAATACCAAAGGTCTCATCGGCCTTGAGCAAGTGACGAAGGTAGGCACGGGTGTAGTTCTTACATGTGTAGCAATCGCACTCAGGATCAAGTGGGGTAAAGTCCTCCGCAAACTGGGCATTCTTGACAACCAAACGTCCTTGGCTAGTCATACAAGTTCCGTTACGAGCGATACGAGTCGGCAAGACACAGTCAAACATATCGACCCCACGAATAACCCCATCAATCAAGCTATCTGGCGCTCCCACTCCCATCAAGTAGCGAGGTTTGTTTTCAGGAAGAAGTTGAGTGGTGAAGTCCAAAACTGCATTCATCTCTTCATGAGTTTCACCTACTGCCAACCCTCCGATAGAGTATCCAGGGAAGTCCATGCTAACAAGGTCGCGAGCTGATTGACGACGAAGATCTTCAAATCCTGCGCCTTGCACAATCCCAAATAATCCTTGGTCATGTGGACGACGATGAGCTTTTAATCCACGCTCAGCCCAACGGCTAGTACGTTCGATTGACTTTTTCACATAATCATAAGGTTGATAAAATTGAGGACATTCATCAAAGGACATCATAATGTCTGAGCCTAGATTGTTCTGGATAGAGATGGCTTTTTCAGGTGAAAGGAACATCTTGGAACCGTTGAGGTGGTTTTTGAAGGTCACCCCTTCTTCTGTAATGTTACGGCTATCTGCTAGGGAATAGACTTGGAAACCACCACTATCTGTCAAGATAGGCTGATCCCAGTTCATGAACTTATGAAGCCCACCTGCACGCGCAATGAGTTCATCTCCAGGACGTAGCCACAAGTGATAGGTATTAGAGAGAATAATCCCTGACCCCATCTCTTTCAATTCTTCTGGCGATTGGGTTTTGACCGTTGCTTGAGTCCCAACCGGCATAAACATAGGAGTTGGGAAGGTTCCGTGTGGCGTGATAATCTCACCCAGACGAGCTCCCGTGTGTTTTTCTTTCTTAATCAAACGGTATTTGATTGGTGAATCTGACATTTTTTACCTCCGAAGCTGGGAAAGACAGTCCCAGTTCTTACTTTGTGCCCAAGGGCATACTGTATGATTCTATCAAAAAAAACAGGAACTGTCACGAACTATGGTATAAGAATTTTGTGTTTACAATTGATTTCCGTTACTTATCGTTAGTTGAGTTTTTGCTTATTTTTATTTAAAATTATTTCCGTTGATTTTCGTCATTTTTTTAAATCGTATTCATCTTCGTATTCATTTTCATACTCACCTTTGCCCGTGTCATTTTTTTAAATCGTATTCATCTTCGTATTCATTTTCATACTCACCTTTGCCCGTATAGTTGAGAAGGTTGCAATTTAGTTCTAATAGTTTACAAAAGAATCAGTGAGTAATGTCACTGTTTTTTTGAAAAAAATTTATCAAAACTATTGACTTTATACAACTTTAGTTGTATAATAGATACATAAGGTTAAGGAGGAAACCTTAGACAAGGAAACTAGTAGAAAGGAAAATAAAATGTTTAAGTTCAAAAAGAAGCCACTCAAAGTAAAAACAAATAAGCTAGTCATCAAAATAAACTTATTTATAATCAGCTTTGAATGGCACATCGAATTTGGATAGTGAGAAATCACTATCCACCCCTTCGGGGGTGTACTTAAATTATAACAGGAAAAATAATGAAAGTAAATCTAAAAATTAGAAAAACCACCAAGCGTGAAAAAGTTGAATTTATTATTGGACTTCTTCTACTCCTATTTGCGATTTGGTATTTTACGAGGTAATATATGTCAGTAGATATTAAAGCTATCCGCTGGCTTTTAGACAACGCCACAGCCTATGCTATCAGCAAAAACTGTGGCGTATCTATTCAGGCCGTGGATAAATATAAAAATGGCGTATCAGATATTATGAACATGCGCCTAAAACATGCTATCAGTATGACTGATTATGCCTATACGTTACAAGAAAAACAGTGATTTTTTCACTGTTTTTTCTACTTTCAGAGCAAACAAAAAAACCGCAAGCTATTGCCTGCGGTCTAGTGTAATAATTTTTTATTCTTTCTGTTTTATTTTGTCGTGATGAGCCCATCAGGCTCAACTGTAAATTCTGGCTTGTCTGCCATGCTGCCGTCTGGTTTGAGATAGTACCAACCGTTGCCTGATTTGATGAATTGATTTGATTTCATGTCGCCATCTTTTTCATCAAGATAGTACCAGGTTTCTCGGTATTTCACCCAGCCTTTAGCCATACGACCGTCTGCCTTGAAATAATACCAGTAATTACCGATGTACATCCAGCCTGTAACCATTGCGCCACGTTTGTCAAGATAGAACCAATCCTTCCCATCGTTGAACCATCGATTGATTAGGCAATAGCCGCGATTATCAAAGTAGAACCATTCATTGTTGACTTTCTTCCAACGGTCTGTCGGATAAGAACCATCCGACTCCTCCCACCACCAACCAGTTTCATTGCGTTTCCAGCCAGCTTCAGACAGACCTCCTTCAATATCTTTTTTGAATTGCTCACGACTGATTCCCCATTTTGCTAGATAAGGATATGGATCCACATGGTCTGAGTGGTTGTTTGGTTGGTTATTCGTGCAATACTCGTGCGTTTTAATTCCAGCTAAACTCCCTGTATCAAGTGTTTTCGGCAAACCTGCTTCATCTGCAAGGTTTCGCAAAAGTTCAATATAGAGCTTGTAATCACGCATGAACTCTTCTTTTGAGCCATGGCTTTCAATCAATTCGACTGCTGCGTAACTCTCAGCATTCCAACCACCACCAACATCCCAACTTCCGTTATTTACGGGTCCTACTTGCATGACACGACCGTTACCAACCACATGAGAAAAGAACCCTAGTTCAGGGTCCTTTCTCATGTGATAGTCTGCTTCATTTTGTGCGGTTGAGTTTCGATTTCCTGTTGAGTGAGCATGTACTTGACGATAAGGTTGTACACCAACCTGAGGTAAGTCAGTTCTTAATCTGCTTGTATCAATATCCATCCTTACTCCCCTTTCCACGCATCGTTCATTTCTTTAACCGACGCCTCGATAAATGTATCAAGTTCCTTGTCAGTCATGCTGATGTTATATTTTGATAATTCTGCACGGATTTTAGTTCGTGCTTGCTCCAATTTTTCTTCACCTTTGTACCCAGTATCTGAAGCGACCTGTTCAACTGCATTTACTGCATTTTGGGCCAAGATTTCGACAATCTTGACAGTCTGTTCGCCACCCTTCTTAATAAGGTAGTCTTTGATTGACTTGACTACGATACCTAGCAAAATAACCAGGATGCTGATGGCTCCGTTTAGTAAAATTTCGTTAATCTGTTGCATTTATATTTTCCTCCACAATTTCCAATGCTAGAAATTTTTCATACAGTACCTTGATAGCTCCATTGCCACCAAGCTCAACATAACTTTCATAAAGACGAGACAATTCCTCAATCTCATGCTGATTGGTATTGCCTCGTCTTATTGCTTTTTTTAGGTTTTCTTGTAATCGAAAACGTTGTAATCTTTGAAGACCTTTTCCGATAACACTCAATCCTTTGCTATTATCTTTGCCAATATTCTCAACATTTGAGACTGTTTTTTCAATAGCACTAATTTTGTCAGATAAGAGACTGATTTGTTTGTCAGTCTCTTTCGTATTCTGCGTGCTCTTGAAAGAGAAATAGCTAGGAATGATTACGATTAGAATCGGACTTAATTTATCCAGAAATGCTAGTAATTCCAATCAGACCACTTCCAATCTACTATGCAGAAACTCGAGTAGTTTCAAGATCACTTCCATTCTTTTGGCCATCCCACTTCCAGATTGCAAGAAGGCCATTTTGAGATGGTCCACCTTCAAGTTGCTTGAGAGATTCACCTTTGTAAGTGAAAGCCTGATTTGTCTGAATCAAGACACGCTTGCCCTCGCCATTCAATTCAGCGTGTTCAGGATCTTCAACGACAAACATATCACCTGATTGATAGGTCTTGCCTTCTTCGGCAAATGGGAAGAGTTCGACAAGCTCCTTGTAAGTTGTTCCGTAGGCGATTTTTTCACCCATGATTGAATCCTGAGCCATCACTCGCACTACTTTATCAATTTTATTTGCAAGCGCAGAAAGCCTGTCCTGCTCGCTCTTATTTTGAGCGATCTTCTGCTCAGCTTGTTCAAGCTGCGCTTGTGCTTTGACGATTGCAGCTCCTGGATCTAGCTCAGCGTTTAGGATGTCCAGCACATCTTGAATCAAGACGTCTTCTTGGTCTTGTGTACGGTCACCAGCCAATTCCCGCTGGTTAGTGCTATAACGATTCCCGTCTTGCAAACGGATTTCTACAACGGTTGTAACATTGTCTCCAAAACCACGAGTATAAGGTTTGGTCGCTAGTTCGTAATTGTTAATTGCCATTTGTCATTTGTCCTTTCACTTCTTCAAATTTAGCCTTGAGCTCTTCGTCTGATTCGATGATTCGTTTCATCTGCTCAAGCTCCATCGCAGTTACTGTGTAGAGGGCTTCGAGCGTTGCTGACTGAGTAGCCTCATTACCGACTTTTTCACCAAGCGACTTAATCGCTAGGCTGCTGATTTGTTTATCTTGTTCGTTCATGCTGTTTTCTCCAATTTTTCTATTTTATGATTGAGCTCTTGAATGGCCTTGATTAAATAAGGTACAAGAGCAAATGTGTTGTAAGAGTATGCGCCGTCAGGATTTTCAAAAAATGCTTCAGGAGCATACTTCTGGACATCTTGCGCCATGATTCCGCAAGAAATATCCTCAATTTTTCCATCGTATTCTTTGCGATAGCTGTACGTCTTCAGACTTTCGACTACATCTAGCCCAGAAACTGTACTAGCTTCGATATTCGATTTATAACGACGGTCTGAAATCTCTTTGTTCATCGGAATCCAGTCGTATCCTGAACCGCTGTAATAGAGGTAAAGATAGTTATCCGAAGGCTCAAAATTTGAGTATTTAGACGAGTGAATCCAATAACCAGTTTTTCCTGAGTTCTCATTGTTGTAGTAAATGTGTCCGGTAACACGGAGATTACCGTGTATGACTGGCGTATTCCAAAATTCTGCCGTGTTATAACAATACATTTTGCCGTTGTTTTTCACGTACCATGCATAATCTCCAGGATACCCCCAATCGTTACCCCAATTGACCCACAAAGCTGTTTGCGACCAATGACCAGATCCGTTACTCATACCGACAGAAAATTGGTTTTGGCCAGTTATCCAGTACACTGACGAGTCTTTCTCGTGCGTCCCAATCTGGAATCCACCGATGAGACCTCTATAACCTTCAAGCAAGGTTGCGGTGACTACGACTGACCGAAGTTTGTTGATAAAGGCTTCCTTAGCAGCAAGCGTATCTGTGAAGATATCACTTGAGACGAATCGTCTGGCCATAGCTATATCCATGACCAGCTTGTCTGCTGTGATAGAGTTAGCTCTAATGATGTCTGAATTGAGCGTTCCGACATTGGCATCACCGACAAATAATCGCTTGAAATAACCTTGAATAGCCATCAATTCATCAAGCAAGGTCTTACCCTTCAAACGAATCTTCTCTGCCTCAATCAAGATTTGATTGTTAGTCGCATTGATTTGCGAAACGATTGAACCTGCACTATTGATGTTCTGGACGGCCCATGAGCCAGCTAGTTGAGTTTGAACCGAGCGAACGGCTTCAGACATATCATCCAGTTGACTAACTTTATATCCGTTCGTCTGAATGGCACGAACGAGCATAATCTCTTTGATTTCAACCCAGCCATTTTTGGCCAAATAAAAATAAAGTGGATAAAGTTTGCTATTCCCAAACTCAAAATCTCTACTAATAGTGTATGTTTCGTTGAATTCTTTCCAATCGCTTGAAACTGCAGTTGAGCTTGTTGCTATATTTGAAGAGAAAATTCCTTCGTTCGATTGGTGATTTTTAGCAACAACCGTGAAATTATGGTCTAATCGTCCCATGATGCGGTACTTGAAATTAAGGGTATATGTCTCACCTCTGGCCAATCTATCAATGTAAAGTGGTAGTGTGAATCCTGCGAAGGTATAATCTGAATTGCCAGTGCATCGAATTGTAAATATACCGTTATTCACGAAGACTCTCTTCGTATCGCCTTCATTAACAAGTGTATGCCTGTCCATCGACTTAGAGCGGACGATTAAGTTATTGTCGCTTCCAAGTCTTTTAGCGACTTCAACCTGGAACAACTGATTAGTCAGAGCCATGCGAGCGACCTTGTCAGTAATGTCATTCTCGTTGCTACCAATAATTCGCTCATAGAGACGACTTGTTTCTTGAACTCGCTGGAAGTCAGTTACTTCTACTTTTTTTGCCAGCTGGTTCCTTACATTTTCGATTTGATCATCTGTGCTATTTTTGTTGTTTACAATTTGGTTTGATAGATTTCCAAATTTTTCATCTGTAACCTGCTTATAAGTCGTAACTTGACTGGAAATATCCGTGAATTTTCCATCGACTGTCTGCCGATAATTCGCAAGTCGAGTTGTAAGTTCATTGCTTGCATTTTTCTTGGCTTCTTCGATTCGTTGATTGATTCCGCGGACATCTTCTTGATAAGTCGCTTTGCCTACATAGTCCTTCGCAACTAGCTCACGTACAGCCGTCGCTTGTTTTGCACTCTCCTCACGAGTGTAACGCTGTAGGGCTTCCTGTCTCTGGCCGTCTTTATTGACATATTCCTGAATAGCTGACAAGTCAGTTCGCAAGCCTTCAGCAGTTTTCTGAAATTCAGACTTGGCAACGACCAGGTCTGTCTTGCCATCTTCAGAAGCAGGACCTGCATCTATACGAGTCGAGCTTCTGGTCAATTCAACCTTGCGAAATGCCACATGGCCAATTCCGTCATAACCAAGAATAATTCGCCAGAAGTCAAAATTATCAGGCTTGGTCAATGCTGGGATAGTAACTTGATAAGTCTGCCAGCTAGACGTGAGGTTGAAAGTGCCAGGTATAATTTCAGGATTACCGGAAACTGTACGGTTAGCCCTTAGTGATAGCCAAACACTTGAAGAGCCAGAGTAGCAAATCCCTTGAAACGAAAGTGTGTAGGTTTCGCCGACTTCTAAATCAAGAAGAGCTGTCGAACTCTTCCAAGAAGAACGACTCCCTTCTTTAGAATGAATTTGCATCTGCTTCCAAGTGTTAGTCGTGCCTTTGACGTTGTATTCGCCGTTTGAGATAGTCCAATCTTGTGGACTGTTATCTCCTTGACTATAGTGCCAAAGTCCTCTTGAAAAGTCGTAGTCTTCAGCATAGTTGCGACTACCGACTTTCATCTTCGAAAATTCTTCTCGCAATTTCCCAGCTTCAGCTACAACCAAAGTCTTATCTGCCTTATCCTTGGTTGCGTTCAGGATTTCCTGACGAATAGAACCAGCACGAACTTCAAATTCAGCTGTACTCAATTTCTGATTTAGCTTGTTCTGCGTATTTGTCTCGAGACTCTTCACGGACTGTCTGATATTCTCGGCAGTCACATTGAGCGAGCTGATGTCAGCCTTGGATCTCAAGCCTTCAGTCAGACGGCTCACACCAGCATCAAGCGAATCAGCGCGCTGTTTGAAGTTGGATTCAATTGCTGAGACACGATCTCCTTGATTTCTATGCGCAACCTGCACACTCGCTATCTTACTTGCCAATTCCTCGGCCGTCTGTGTGAGTTCTGACTTGCTAGCTTTACCATTGGCCAAGTTGGTCAACTCTGCCAACCTACGAGTCGTCGTCTCCTCATACGTCGCTTGCGCTGACTTCACACCAGCCAACTCATTCTTAGTCTTGTTAAGTGCTTCAACCTGCTTGGCAATCTCGGTCTCAACATGTGCTTGTTTCGGTCGGATATCGTTCGCGATAGTCCGTTTCAGAGCGTCCAAATCACCCGATAAAGCTGTTTGAGCGCTGGTAGCCTGTCTCTTGAATGCTTCAAGCTTAGCAACAGAATCCAACCCAATCCGCTTGGCTTCCTGAGCAAGTAAGCTACTTGCACCAGCGTTTCTCAAGGCTTCTTCAGCCCTACGCTTGACTTCTTGTAATGGGCCGTTGTCAAAACTGTTGAAACGCTGATTGATAGTGTCAGACAGTTCTCTCTTTACTTCTTCAGCTTTAGCTCTAGTAGCATTCAACCCATCTTCGAACTCGTTCTGCAGTTCTTCAGTTTTGCGATCAAAAGCGAGATCCGCATTCTTGAGCTCTCTTGCTAACTGCCGTTCGAAATTACCTTGAAGTTGTTGAGCTTCGTCCTTGACAGCATCACTCACTGCGTTACCAATTGCATTCGCAAGGCCAGACTGGAACTGACCGAAGCCGATAGATTTTAACTTTTTGGCCATCGGTGAGTAAGTATATTTAGTAATCTTCTTACGCAAATCAAGGTTGTAACGTTCGTGGAAGATACTCACGATATCGAACATCTGAACAGGCACATCGCTCTGGCCGACAACCTCAATCTCAAGGCTATCTTCCATCATGTCACAGAGCGATGTTCGATAATACTGCTCACCATACTTGCGAAGACTCGCTTCATCCTTCACATCCTGGTCATTAACCTCAATCACATCTTCATAGATTTGACTGTATTTGTTAATGAGTGGACTATCGATCGTAACCGTGAATGTGCGATCAGGTGCTTTCTCTCCCTCACCTTTTACAGTCGCGATGAAAGTAATTCGAGTTTTTAAAGACTTAGTAGACGTCTTGTGCTGATAGCTAGACAGGTTTTTCTTATACATAAAAAGCGATTCATTTTCTGAACCGCCTTTTTTCAAAAGTCTAACCTGGTAACCATGACGAACAAGGTCGCCACCCCATTGGCCGATGATCGAGTGCTTATCTTTCGCGAATGCCTCCATAGCATTCTTGGAGCCAATATTAAAGGTGTGTCTATCTTCAATATCAGAGAAGAACGAGAACGGATTGTCACGAGTGATACTTCCAGCGAAGCGACTCAAGGCAGTCGAACCAGTCTGCCTGTCCAATGAGATAGGATTGACCACATAGTTATTCAAGAGGGTGAATACTTGGTTGGCATAGACTTGAATATAGCCATGCTTCTTCTCGACCTCAAAGATGACGAAATCCTGCTCACCGTGTAGGTCATCAGCAGTTAGAAAAGTCTCCTCTTTCAGCTTCTCCCATAAGGAATCAGATGTCGGAAATCGGAAGCTCAATTGATAGGTGCTGTTGTCCTCTTGAACGATTTCATCAGCATAAGCAGCATTCAGAGGCATATTCCCATTTGTTAAATAAATCAAATCTTATACCTCCAATTCGGTCGAATAGTAATCTTACGGACGGTTCCAGTGAATGAAATACCAACCTTACCAGTCGGAATTTCTAAGAAACCTCCACGTTTCCGAAGCGTGTTCTGAACTGCACCAGTTGCATTGTAGATGTTTTGTTTGCCCTGCCTGCAATCAATCGTAGCCTTGGTCTTAATTGCAAGATACATGGTCTTCCGACCAATTGTAAGGGAGATGTCGCCATCCCCCTCAACCTCGATAATTGGTTCCGAATAAATCGTCCCAAGATTATTGATTGTACCAGATGCAGTAAGAACAACAGGATCTACAGTTTTTTGATAACGGAAGGGTTGCATGTCAAGTTTAATCTCTAACTTCCAAGCGTGATTCCCAAAAGGTTCAAAACTAGCAGTCACAAAGTTAGCATAGAACAAAGAGCCAAGCTGATAGCTAAACTCCAAAACATTATCATTCGATTGAAATTTATCAAGAATACTTGAAATCTCAACCATTTTTTTAACGTGAAGAATGAAGGTCCTTTCGTAACTGTCGAAAGAACCGTCTAACACACGATAACTGCCATTGACTCCATAAAGGTCAGTCTTCTCTCCCTTCGGCTTAGCAGCCTCCACCTTCCCAAAATCTGTCACAACACATCCAGGAAGGCTTGATGTATTAAAACCGTTGATGATCATATAATCCATTAAATTCCTCCCCTCGCATAAATAGCACCGTGTTGTTCGTAGGTTTTGAGTGAGATAATGTCATTGTCTAGATAGACATCTGACGATTTCTCAAGGATAGCAGTAAGGATCTTCTCCATACTTGCTCTCAGAATCGCTATCTCAGACACGGTTTTATTTTCATGTGCTTCAAATTGAGCTGACGGCATAGCCAACTGTGCCTCAAGACTTTTAGTCACGGACGCAGAGGAATTCAGATCAAGACCGTCTCCTGAAAATACATCTGAAATTTCATCAGCCATACCTCCAACAGTTTGCTTCACACCCTTAAAACGTTCTTTTAATCCTTGGTCTAAACTTTGCATGATTGCAGTACCTGCAGGGATCAACAATTTCCGGTCATATTCGATAGGACCTTTGTGGTCACGAATCCAGCTAGCAATACCACCAACGAAGTCAGTGACGGAAGACCACATAGATTGCAAACCATTCAAGAAACCTTGCAAGATTGCTTGACCTGCACCATACAGATCAATATTCCACAATTGATTGAAGAATCCAGTTACATTACTTACAAGATTAGATACCGCATTAGACATGCTGTTCCAAGCATTTTGCGCCCCGGATACGAGACCATTGATAATGCTTAAAACGCTAGATACTAGAGAACTCCAAGCATTACTTGCCGTTGACTTGATACCTTCCCACAAATTAGAAAGGAAGTTCATAAAGCTATCCCAGATATTCTGCGCACCCTGAACTAAGCCTGAAATCAAATTTAATACAGTGGTGTTTATCCAGTCCCAGGAAACAAATGCAGCTGTTTTGATAGCCTCCCAAATCGCACTAAGAACAGCAGAAAAGTTTTCAAAAACAGCAATACCATAACCAACAATAGCATCTACGACTCCAGAGAAATATGTTTTAATCCCCTCCCATATCAGAGAAATGCCATTTTGAATGCCTTCCCAAATTAGAGAAAGATCAGCTCCCAGCTGGTTAAAATTCCCTGTCACAAGGTCGATAATGACCAAAAGAGCACCCAAGAAAATTGATTTAATGATTTCCCAAGCACCTTGGAATATCATCTTAATCCCTTCCCAAATTTGAGTAAGACCATCTGAAATGTTATTCCAAACATTCATGAATCCGTCAATGAACGGTTGAACAATAGCCATCACTACCGTTGTGATAGCTGTCCATGCAATAGATGCTGCCTCTTGAATCCTTACCCACAAGTCAGAAAAGAATGTTACAACAGCATTCCACATGGCCTTCAAAGACTCAATGTAAGCATTCCAGGTTGTAACAACTCCATCCCACAAGGTGCTAGCACCCTCAGAGATACCAGACCAAAGACCGACAAAGAAATCAGCAATTCCCTGCCAAGCCTGTTTGATCCAATCCACAAAAGATGACCAAATTTGCTGACCAGTTTCTGTTTGTGTGAAGAACCATACAAGACCAGCAGTCAATGCTGCCACTGCCGCTACAATTAACCCAATTGGATTGGCAGACAACACAGCATTAAAAATACCGAACGCTCCACTTGCTCCCATAGTAGCAGCCGCATTCGCCGCTTCTGCGGTAGTGAGTGCACCGGTTCTTACGAACTGAGCCAGCATAAGACCATTCGTAATAGCCAGAGTTGCATTCCTGATTGTTTCAATTCCTTTTGTTAGCGTTAAAACAGCTTTATAGCCCGCCCATGCACTCGTAATGCTAACAACAGCCAATTTTAAAGCATCTAACGCAAGAGGCGAATCTTTCAACCAAGATGTAAATTTGCTAAGACTTTCAGAGGCTTCTCTGATAAAGCCTGAGATCCCTTCAAATGCAAAACCTAACAGGTTCACTCCCTGCTCTCCGTCTTTGATCCCTAACAGATCTCCAACGAAATCAACAACAATGCTTGCAACATTACCAGCAACAACCCCGATATTCTCAAAAGTAACTCGGATATTATCCGCAATGTTTACAATTTGAGTTGCAGCACCCTCGCTAAATCCAAGCATGGTCAGGATATCAATGTTATCCTGCTTACTTAATGACCCAAAAATCATGTCAAAAAAGGTCTCAAAGATTCCTGTTACACGAGATAGTTGATCAAAGACTGCACTTCCAAAAGCATCCCCAAAAAACTGAGATGCAATCTGACTAATCCCTTCAGTCAGAACCAATCCAAGGCCTGAAAAAATATTGCCAATCATTGGCAAAAAATTATCAAAGAGAAAAGTCGATGTTGTTTTAATCAAGGCGTGTAGAGAAGGCAGGATATTCTCCCCCAATGCCAGCTTACCAAGGACATTCTGAGCAGCTGCTTTCATAGATTCAAAAGAACCACTAAAAGTAGATGCCGCCTCTTTAGCTGTTGTTCCAGTGATGTCGAGATTTTCTTGGATAGCGTGGATAGCATTATAAACATCTGACAGGTTGTTAATGTCATACTTAACACCAGTCAACTTCTGAGCGTCATTCAAGAGACGCTCCATTTCCTGCTTTGTACCACCGTAACCAAGCTTCAGGTTGTCCAACATGGTATAGTTCTGCTTAGCAAAGCCCTGATATGCCATCTGAATGCTCTCCATCGATGTACCCATCTTGTTCGCATTATCTGACATATCAATCATGGCCATATTAGCTGTTTCAGCAGCCTTGTTCGTGTCACCACCCAAAGACTGCAAGAGACTCGCTGAGAAGCCTGTCACGTTCTCCATGTAAGCATTAGCTGACAATCCTGTTGTCTTGTAAGCCTCATTAGCATATCCCTTGACCTTGTCAGCAGAACCTTTGAATAGAGTTTCAATACCTCCGAGCGATTGCTGGAGCGCTGCACCTTCACTGATAGCAGCTGAAAAAGCCTTGCCAATCCCTGCTGCTGCAATAACCTTTGTCATAACGCTAACAAGACTAGAACCTAATGACTGCCCAGCACTTTGTCCTGCTGCGCTAGCTTCAGGATTGAGAAGTGATTGGATTTTACCAGTAATACCTCTGGCTGATGGTATCAATTGTACATAAGCTTGTGCTATTTCTGTCGCCACTAATCCTCACCTCCAATCTTTTCTAGAATTTGCTGACGATATTCTTCAAAGTCCTCACCAGAATCAAAGATCATCTCCTTGCTTTCTTTAGCTTTAGTTTTTCCTGTCAGTTCCTCTGCAACCATTAATGGTTTGTTGATTCCTTTCTGACCGTCTGTTGTTTTAAACCACACAAGAGCAGAAAGCCTATCAAGCACGCCTGCAAGCAAAAAGGTTTCAAAAGGAACTTTGCTATTGGTCATTGCTAGTTTGATCCGTGAATCATCTCTCAAACCAAAAGCAAAAACAGCTACCTGGTCAGCAGGTAACTGTCTGTAGTCAAAAATTCCATAGGTTTCAGCTAAATCACAAACAAGAGCGTCTTCGTCTGTTTGAATCATTCTAGCAAGGAGCGCTATTTTTTTAACTGGTTCTGACTTGTGAAAATCTCACTAATTTCTGCTCCCATTTTATCCAAAGGAACAATGCCATCCGCCGTCCGCACATGGTTTTTCAAATCTTCTGATTTGTCACCAAGCATAAGTTTGACCACTTTTGGTAAAACTGCCGGATTTGTATCTACTTCTGCAATAACTTCAAGCAACTCATAGTTTTCCAAGCGCTCTTTTGTGATTTCAAAAGCAAATCCAGTTGAAGTTACCCCACGGATTGTTTTAATTTGTGGCGCAGCTTCTTTATTTTTTTTCTTATGATTTCGTCTTGACATGATTAAGCTCCTTTGATGTATTCATAGTGTGTGTCGTCAGCAGCGTTAGGGAAGGCAGTGACTGTCGTACCATATCCGAGAACACTTCCATCGTTATAAGTAATTTCATCGATGGCAGTTACTTTTCCTGAAGGGATAACAATACGTTTAAGTACACCACCTTTCAAAACTGTTTCGATTACGAGGCAATGATGTGGCAATTCTTTTGAATTTGCCTTAATCTTAATCCCTGTGGACAAATCCCCAGAAACATTATCTGAGCCATAAACTTCTTTCAAAACATCCACATTCAATGCCTCAATCAGCATATATTTGAACGTATCCACCTTCTCCTTTTGAACTGAACTTACAACGACACCACCCCAAGCTTTGATATTTTCAGATTCTGGGGAGTTACTATTAGTCATACCATCTTCTGAAATATACCCCAGTGATTTAAACGCAACATCTAGTTTTGTTGTTGCATCTGTAGGCAATGGAGTCCCGATCGGAGCGGAAAAAACCGCACCGCCGATTTTAGGTTTTGCAGTCGTTACATTTGCTTCTGTTGCCATTTATTTTCTCCTTTTTAAAAGTAATTAATATCAAATACGGCTTGATATCGATATTGTTTTGTTTCAGTGTCCGTAAAATTGTAATCACTGTTCAGGTGGACACCACAGATTGAATCTAATTCAATCAACCCTTTAACAGCACTTTTTACTTTCACATTGAGCTCTGCAGCCTTCTGCATAGTAGGACCATAGCTTTGAAAAGCAAAGGTCGCACTACCAGAATGATTTCGCTCCTTACCACCTGTCTTTTGAATAATGACAAAGCTATCGGGAGCTTCAGCTTCATGCTCAAAAAATGACGGTACATCTAAATGACCGTCAAGATATTTCTTGATAATAATTTCAATCATCTAATGCACCGCCTTCAACAAAGTGTTATTTTTTAAATTATCCCTCTTCGCTTTTCGCGTAGCTGGATAAATCATAGCATTGGCTCTTGTCTTACCAACGTGGCTATCTTGTTCATAGCCAGGACCACATCTTTTTTTTATGACTGTCGCTTCTTTGTTCAAGATGTCCTGAATCTCTTTTGATTTCAAAAGAGCTCCTACACCCGCACCGATAAGCTTGACTTTGAGATTACTCATACGCTTCAACCATCACTTTCTTATTCCATTCTAAAGGCATCATGGCTTCAATACCTTCCAAAGGAATGCCAATCGTACGCCATTTTCGCCCAAAGAAACGAACTTCACGGTCTTTCCACTCGTTTTGGTCACCTTTGGGTATTCCTAGCGTATAAGAAGCCTTCTTTCCGGTCAGATTGAGCTGATTAGTGACATCTTCTGTTGAAGCTGGGACGACCAGAACATTTTCTACTTGAATTTCAGTATTCTCATAAATAGGATGACCAAAGTCATCCCGACCAGTCTTGGTTTTCCCAGTCAAAGTTACAGTAATTCCTTTAATCCGTCCCATAGATATCAATCACCCCATATCTTTGCTTTTTAAGACCTAGACGTTTCAATTCCGAGTCTTTGATAAAGAGACCTCCACCAGGGACTAAATATGATCCACTGAAGGAATATCCTAAAGCAGACTCAGCCATTTGAGTCATTGGTTCCTGATCAGTAGAGGTCATCAAGGTGCGAGCAACCACATCCACCGTGACGGATTTGACCACCATAGCAAAAGATGGATCAGTAGCCACTAACCCATCTAAATCTTTACCAACTTTTTTAGCTTCAACACGAAGAGAATGAGAAACAACTTCCAACAGTGCTTCGGCTCGTTCTTTCTCATCGAATTTCAATGTTCTCCACAATGTTTGAACATCTTCTACTGTTGCAAAGTTTTCCATTTCTACCTCCAGCCAAGCGACTACTGAGCTTCAGAGTCAGCTTGTTCAATAAGCGAAATCAATTCAGATTTTGTGGCGCGGTTATCATAAGTAATACCTTTTTCATCAAGGATTTCTTTCAACGCTGCGTTAGTCAATGAGTCCAAAGGTTTGTATGCTGCAATTGGAACCCAATCACCCCCAGAAATTTCTGTATTAGTGTTGATTGTTGCTCCTGTCTTTTGGTTTACATACTCAGCCATGATTAACCTCCCGTTTTCACAATACGAGCGAAACTAGCAGCGTCCATGATGCCCCATCCAATGTATGCTTCGCAACGGATATAAATCTGGTTATACCCTTTAAGGTCGCGACCGCTGTTGTCAGGATCACCATACTTGATGATTTCCATCGGAACTTCTTTCGCATAGCCCCATTTGAACATTGTTTCAAAGTCCCCAACAATCGCTGTGTTTTTAGGATCTGTTTGTGAGTATGATACAGTGCGATTTTTATCTACTGCCAATCCATTGATTGCATCAGGTACACCGCCCCATGCCAATTCAGGATACAATTTCCCGCCTTCAGCATTTTTAATTTTAGAAAGAGCAGTTGTAAAAATAGGATCTAGGATTGCTCCGGTGATATCACGTTCTGAACCATCAATCATACCGACAGCATCTTCCATACTTTCATCTGGGTTAGATTCTTTGAAAGTTACTGTCTGAGTAACTTTTTTATCAAAGCAGTTAGTTCCAATAATGCTTGACTCTTGTTTTGTACGTGGGTTAATACCGTGAATACTCATAATATCAAGCCCTCGTGCTAATTTTTTAGAAAATCCTTCCACAAAATCACTGAGGATGTCAACTTTTGCTTCTTCTGAGGCGTGTAAAAACTCATCAGATACACGGGCACCATATTCGACTTTTAGTGGAACAATAGTAACAGGATCAAGGCTCACACCACCATGAGTCTTCTTGCCATTTTCAGCCACGATGTCGATGTCCGAATCAAAGTCGAAAATGAACTCTTTTTGGCCGTTAAACGGAATAGGTTTTTGGGGTGATAGCTTAGCAATTGATGAATGTCCCTTCACCTTACTAATAACTTTTTTTACAAGCTCTGGATCAAATAGATTTCCTTTTGCAAGTTGTGCTTCTGACATATTTTTTTCTCCTTTTTAATCTTCAATATTTAAATTTTGAACCAAATTTCTATACATGGTTCTTTCATCATCTTCTTTCGGAACAATCGGCTCCGTTGATTTTACTGGCGCTACTTTGCTTACTGGCTTCATAAAACCAGCTAAGCGCTCTGCATCAGCTTTCAAGCTTTCTTCATCAGTTCCCTGCAAACGATCTGCAAGGTCGTAAGGCAGTCCATGTTGCAAAGCTACTCGAGTTCGCAGACTAGCCGTCTCATAACCAGCGATTTGATTCTGCAAAACTTCAAGTTGCTTATCCGAATCCGCCTTACTTTGATTAGTAGCTTCAATTGTTGACTTCAAGCCAACGTTTTCTGTTTCCAATTCTGTAACTCGAGATTTGAGCTGGTCATAGTCGCTATACTTCGCTTTCTCACGAGATAAACGCTCCTTAATAGCAGCATCAAATTCTTCTTGTGTAGTGATTGGTTTAAATTCTGACATTCTCATGTCTCCTTTCTCCTGCTTCCCCGGCAGTTCGGTAATTTTGGGCATCAAAAAAAGCAGTCACAAGACCGCTTATTTTAATAACTGATTTTTTGCTTTTTCTTAGGCTTTGTCGTAGCACAAGCCCAGTGCGCAAGCAAAGCACTATCCATCAAAGAAATATCCATGTCGTCAAAGTGCGATCGATAACCAAAGCCACCATTTGAGCCAATATTCCGCTTATCGCAGTTAGTAGCTACTTTGGACAATGATGGTTGACCAGCGTGACAAATGGTCTTCTGGTAAATACCCTGTTCCCAAAGAGCATTGGCCACGATGATTTCCTTCACCGTCGGCAGAATCACATTCTTGATTCTGTAGTCCTTCAACTCTTCGTCCAGGATCTTTTGACCACTTGCGCCATCTATGACAATTTGAGCCACATCAGCTTGACGCAAAAAGGCAACCATCCACTCATTCCCATTACGAACGGATTGACAATCGACTGTTTCTACAAAGAAACGGCCATCCTTGGTTCGTGCAGCAATACTCAATGCCACGTTCGTTCCATCTTGGCCATACTTGATACCAACAGACAACTTGCCAGACAATTCTGGAACATCATCAACCTTGAGCTCATTCCACTCAGTTTCAGAAATAGCAGATTTCTGGTTGTAAGTTGGCCAAAATCCCAAACGTTGGATATTATGGTCCAGCTTATCCTCACCAAGCTCTGCTTCAATCTTACGCTCATTTAAGTGGTAGCCCATGGATGGATTGGAATTATACCAAGCTTCCACATCGTCAATTTCCTTTTCATCAGAAACTGACCACTCAGCCCAGCCTGAATACTTCCCTTTCCCAAAAAGACAAGTCTCACGGTATTTAGTGAAAACCGTTCCGCTTGATACAGGAGTTGGAGGTGTACCACACATAATTGTGATAGGATTTTCACTATCCGTAACCGTGTACTTCAAAGCAGATTCTTGCTCGGTCGTGTACTCTTGAGCCTCGTCAATGATTAGCATATCAAAACCTTCACCAAGACCACCATTTGATGTCCTAGTACGGAATTGGATAACACCACCTGTTGAATAAAGTTCAATACGCTCCTGCCCCTTCGCTCGAATCGAATTGAAATCCTCACCATCAACATACCCCATCTTTTCAAGGTATCGCTTGACCTTTTCAAAAGAGGCATGAGATGTAGAAATTCTGTGGGCAGTATGTAGGATATTTAATCCTTCATGTAGCCCCCAAATTTCACCAATATATAGGATTTCAGATTTACCATTACGACGAGGGATAGAATAACCAAACTTCTGATGCACCCATAGACCGTTTTTATCTACTGCCATTAAAGGCAATAGCAGGTTTTTCTGCCAAGCATAGCAAGAAAGCCCTGTCCGCTCGTAAAGTTCAATCGCTTCTTTAGCTTTTGAATTTTTCTTGACGTATTTTAAAATCACCGATTGAGTAGGATTCTGATTGCCAAGTTTCTTCTTCCTAGCCATTCTAATTTCCTTTCAATCGTCATCGCATGATAACCCTATCGCTGGGAGATATCAGATCACCTCCTAATCTTTAATAGCTCGGTTTGAAACTTTAGTGTATACATCTACGTAAGTTTCTTTCTTGTCTCCGTTATGCGTGATTTCTGCATAATCACCACATTTTTCACCAGACTTGATTTGATTAGTACTAACAAGAGCCTTCCAATTTTGCAAAGTTTTGCTAAACCAAACTACAAAGCAGTCTTCTTCTTTGATTTCACGACCTGCTAAGCGTGAAAATTCTTGCGATGCCAATTGTTTTGCCTTTTTTAACATTTTTTATTCCTTTCTTAACATAAAGAAAACCGTATGGAAAGCCAAACGGTTTATAGTGATTTATAGCAGTTTATAGCAATAGAATTATAAATACCTCACACAGAACCTCCTTTCAATTTTTCAAAAAGAAAAGCACCCTTTCGAGTGCTTCAAATTTCTTATTTTCGGTCCGAAAAGAAATCAGCCCAAAATGGATTCTCTTTATCAAAGATTTCAATCTCTTCTGAGCTCATATTATGAGGATAATCTTCAAAAAGGTTATAAAACTTCTTCTTATCAAATGTAATTAACATCAACCCTCTAGCGAACCAGGCTGTATCAACCCACCAAACTATATCACCATCATTTTCTTTATAGCAATATTCAGACCAATTAACTTCTTCATAATCATCTTTCACGACCCTCAGCCCCCTTCATTTGTTTAGAATCTGCAGTATTGATAAAACTCAATATCTTGTGAAATTCAGGGTTATCTTTCAATGAGTTCACATCAATAAGATAGCTATTTGCATCATATCTTCTCCCAGCTACACTGTGAGTCTTCTGACCTTTGAATCTCTCTTTCAGAACAATGTTGTTAAACGGCTTAAAACCATTTAACGTTCTTGATTGAAGTTCCAAGTACTCGAAACGACCTTCGTTTTTCCTTATGATTGCTGCATGACTCCCTGCTGCCAAGTAGTATTCATTTCCACTTTCTACTTTCTCCAACAATTCTTTTACTGCAGTAAAATCATTGGTATGTTTAGCAACATGCATTTCAACTCCTGGAAGGCTACCAATCATTTTAATCCTACTATCTCGAGAAAAGAAATCACAACTCTTTCCTCCTCTAAAATCTAAGACAGTATAGCCACCTTTGTTCCCAATATAAGCAAATGCTGCTGACGAACAAGATCCTCTTGTCTTGTCTCCACCACTAACAGCTTCGATTATTTGTTCCTCAGTCAATTTTTTACGGCTTTTTTTGATAGGATTTGAAGAAATTCCGTTCTGTAGCGCTAGCTTTCTCACTTCGCTCATTTGAGAATTTTTATTTATATTCTTCCTTGCTTCAATTTTATCACTTTCATCTTTTTTTCGCCAAATTTTCTTCCAAACATCCTGAACTTTTCCGTTTTTAGGATCATAGTCTACAATACAACGACAATGCTGATGTCTTCTAAAAACGTCCTTTGGAACTCTTGGATATTTATAATTCCCTTGAACTTCATGACACCACTCACAACAATGAAAATACGATTTTCGGACAATCTCAGGTTGCAATCCAGACTGATGATGAAACTCCGCATTCTTCCTGATTGTATCATCAATAATTGACTGTGTAAAGTTCACAATAGGTTCACCAAGCAACCAACTGACATCTTCAAAATTTTCCTCAGACGAAAAGCGATTGACTATACCAGCTATTCGATCCTGATTCAATTCAGGAACTTGCACTTTGAGACCGATTTTTGCTTCATCATTCAAATTCTTCTGAACATCACTAGCATAACCACTCACAAGCTCGTGATTTCGTCCTAGAACGTCCGTCAGCAAACGTTGAGCGATATTGTAATACATTTTATCGTCTGGTAGTTTGTCAGCGCTTAGAGAAGCTCCTAGAGCCTTCGAGAGAATATCGCCAATTTCAATCGCAAACTCATTTGCAGTTTTGTAAGTGGCTTTTTTTGCCTTCAACGCAGCAAAAGCATTTCTGACGATCTCACTCTTGCCAAAATCTCGTTCAAACCTCTCCTGAACCTCTTGCAAGATACTAGGTAAAACATCATTCTCCATTTGAACCGCCCTCGCTTATCACTGGCCTAGCAGACATATCTCCAGCGATACCAGTAAGATCTCGAATGGTTTCTGCATTGATATAACCAGGCAAGGCCTGATTCAATTTCACAACACCATCACCAATCATGGTCATCGTATTCGCATCCGCTTCAAACAATGGCTCCCACTTAACTGTGGTTCTCACAAATTGGCTTCTAGTATAGCGAAACTCATCACGCAAGCAAGCCGCAACATAAGCCACATTTAGCAATCCAGCACCTAGTGAGCGCTGAGCCTTCCGCCCAGCTAAACGCAAATTCTCATGACTAGCCTTGATAGCTTCCACAGATGATGGGTTATCTGAAACGAAACCAAGGTCATCCAATGTCAGCCCCATTTCTCCAGCAAATCCAGCAGCGGCTGTTCTGAGCTGTTCAGTAAAAGGTGACATGCTAGCGGTAGTAAATTGCCCAACGCTCGGCTTCTCTCCTTTGTCACTAGAAGAAATCGTCAACAAGCTTGATACAGTAGCTTTCCATTTTTCCATAGGCTCTGCATCAGGATCAAGCCCAAGAATATATTTCTGTGGCCATGAGTAGAACTCAGCCGTAATATCCGCTCGTTCCAAAGTACGCTTAGCATATTTCTGATAATACATCCCTGCCCTAGTGATTCTCGACCGACCAAACGGACGAACAGCATCAGGACGATGAATGACTGGAACCAGCAAAGGAATACCTGTCTCATTCGTAACCGAGTAAGGCTCCCCATCTTTCGGAACAAAATGAGTAGCATTAGGCTCGAAGTAGGCTTCAAGCGTTGGACGATTGTAATCATCACGAGCCAACACCGCATAACCTTCCACAAGCAATCCAGTAATAGGATCAATGACACCAGTTGCATTACTTGATTCAATGACTTGTAACCTCACCTCATCATCTTCACCCTTCGAAATGTAAACGAAACTACATGAACCAATCAACGCAGCTAAAATAGCACTATCAAAAAAAATGTCAGGATTGTTCCGATTAAAGATTTCTGTAACATTAAAATCATCGTTAGCAAATGCCCTGAAAATCAAACGATCTGCAAGACTATCAACTCCCTTTGCAGCCCAACCAAGAACAGCTTGGTACTTCACCCTGATATGTGGAGGAATTGTGATTCCTGTCGGTGATTCATGATGTTGCATTGCATAATGCTTGTACCTCAGATTAACTCTGCTCTGATAGAGAGTCAACTTTCTCCTGAGATAGTCAATTCCTCTTAATTCCAAACCGTTCTCCTTTCATTGTGATGATTTGGCGCGAGAAAAAATGTACAGTGACGGCGTGAAGCCCTCGAGCGCCTAGTGGGAGGGGGATACCCCCCTATCCTCTGCTAGGACTTACTTCACACATATCTGTTATTTTTTCAAATTCTAAGCATTCATTATTATTTTTGATATTTTTAAAAAATAATATAATTTTTCTTTTTTGGCTTCTTCAAGCTCTGTACTTTGTCCAATCTCTTGACTGTGGCAGGTTGCGATTGCCTACAACAGTAGCATTGGCTGACCTATCGTCAGCATATAACTTATCAGACTTCTGTCTGTTGCATTGCCAGTGCGCTAGCTGTAGGTTGTTGATGTCTGATGGATGACCGTTTCGATTGATTGGAATAATGTGATCGATAACTGGTGACAAAGGATGTGGATACTTCAACGACTTATCCACTGGTAATCCACAAATCCCACAAGTATTTCTGGTCTTTAGAATAATCTTTTTATTCTTTTCAAAAGCGACTCTGTGAGGACCACTCCGGTCCGGTCTATCCTGGGGGGTATTCATCTAGGGAGGGGGTCCTTTCTTCTTAGGGGAGGGGGATTGGTATTCTCAAATATACCCCATCGGTATCTTTCAAAACAGGGGTGTTTTTAGTGCACCCACCCCCTCTTGTATTTAACATATCTTATATTCTGTTAAATAAAACTAACATCCTTAAAAGTCAAGTGTAACAAGTGTTTACATCTGTTTCATTAAAAACTAATTTACGTTTTCTCAATATGTAAAATAAATAATCATTTAATAGCTAAAATTCATCATTGAATCATCCAATTCATCCTGCTTAATACCTATATAATCAAGTGTAATATCTGGTGATGAATGATTAAATAATTCCATCAAGATCGCTACATTTTGATTTTTTCTGTAGTGATGATAGCCAAATGACTTTCTCATGGAGTGGGTTCCAATATTCTTCAGGCCAACATGTTCAGCTGCTTGCTTTAAAATTTGGTAAGCAGCTACTCGACCTATGTGAGTTATCCGAACTCCATCCGTCCTGACTTTCTTTTTGCTAGGAAATAGATAGTCATATCCTTGTAGCTCATTCGTTTTAATGTAATGATTCAAGGCCTTTCTTAATTCCGGATTGATAGCAAAACGCTTGACTTTGCCTGTCTTCTTCTCAGTGACTTCTATTCTATCACTAGTCACATGTTTAACTTGCAGAGGTATGATGTCGCTGATACGCATTCCAGAATAAAGACCACACATAATCAGAACATAGTTTCGCTCACTCTTTGATTTTAAGAAGTTTTTCATCCGTTCAATATCATCAAGTTCTCGAATAGGTTCTACTTTCTTCACGACATCACCTCCAATCCATACAAAAAGGCAGGATGTGCCTGCCTTTACAATTATTTCATAATATAATTTTAGCACACAAAATCGTATATTTACTCTTGACTTACTCCGCTTTTACTCCAAAATTGCGACCTGTTCACCATTTCGATAAATCTCTGCAAATGCTAATAAAGCCTTACTAAGAATTTCATAATATGAACTTTCTGAAATTGCAAGCTCATTGTACACCGTCTCGTCTTTTTTTTGATGCCAAACAAGATACTTCTCGTATATGATTTTACGATAAAAAGGATCATGTAATTTGCTGACAGCCTGTTCTATCGCATCTAGCTCTAGCTCTGCATCAACTTTGCGAATTGCCAATTTCTCAACTTGACTATTTTTACCACTCGATGGATTTCGTGGCGTGAATGAGTAGGTCGTGGTTACTCTCTGACCATCTGTATCATTTGCTACACGACGCCAGTGAGGATATCCCTCCAAAATTTTCTTGGCATTTTCTTTTGTTTTGGCTTCGTTTATTTCTGGAAAAAAAGGCATCGCTCACCTCGTTTCTATGCCGTTTATATTTTACTCATGATTTGTAATCACACCACCTGCTCCATTGACAGTAACCCAGCCATGCTTCTCTCTGGCTTCTGCTTCTTTCATACGGATAAGGTTGTCTGTGATTGAGTCTGACTTAGCTTTGTTAGCTTTGGCTTCACCTTCTGCTTTGATGATCCCAGCATCCGCTTCAGCTTGTGCTTGAACCTTCTTAGTATCCGCTTCGACCTTAGCTTTTTCCTGTTCCTGTTTAGCTGTGTCAATTTCCTTCTGTTTGACAGATTCAGATTTGATTGCTGCTTCAATCTCATCTCCTGCATCCTGATCAGTTATTGTGAATGAAACAAATTCAAGATCATAAGATTCAAATTTTTCTTTTAGCGCCTTGTCAATCTCTTCATAGACTTCTGTCCGTTTATTTCCAAGAATATCGTAGATATCATAATTACCTGTAACAGACTCAATCGCTCGCTGTACTGCTGGAGATACTACACTATCATTGACATTTTCCAAAGTCGTATAATTTGAGAAAACTGTCATAGCTTTCTCTTTATTTACTCGATACTTTACATCAATGTTAGTATTCAGCCATTGACCATCTTTGGTCTGAGTTGTGATTTTTTCCATTGTCTTCGTCTGAACAGAAGTCGATAGAGTATAGACTGTATCGATAAAAGGAATTTTGAGATGATAACCTGTTTGTAGGGTGTTTTCTTGAACACCTCCGATTGCACTGACCTTTACTCCAACCGTATTAGCTGGGATGCGCTTCACAGCAGTTCCCCTAAAAATTCCTAACGAAGCGATAGCAACAACCGTGATGATGCTACCTTTTGCAAGTTTTGTAAGTTTAGTTTTCCCTGTTTCGTGATCGTATTGTGTAAACATTGTTTTTACTCCTTTTTAAATAATTTTTCCTTCAAAGACTAATGTAATAGTCCCTGTACCGTCTCTGTGCTTAGAGACCAAAGCACGACAGTCTGAACCATATTCAACACCATCAATCGTGATGCTACGCTTTATTTTATCAACGTTGATGATTGTTCCCATTAATGTTTTAATTCTCATGTTCTTTCTCCTCAATCAACCAATCCATGATCTTGCGAGCTTTCTTCTTTCTGAGTTAGAATAGCTGCAATCTCTTTGTATGTTGGCTTGATTACATACATGAACTTATCGGCAGTTAGTCGCTCTTTTAGATGCTCTGTCATTTCATCGTTTACAAATACTTT
Organism: Streptococcus infantis; assembly: GCF_047464215.1. GTDB lineage: Bacteria > Bacillota > Bacilli > Lactobacillales > Streptococcaceae > Streptococcus > Streptococcus infantis_P. The sequence goes on from NZ_JASHCG010000010.1 coordinate 31,991, forward strand.
GCTAAAGAAATCATCATTTTTCAAAACGCTTTTGATACAATCAACATTTATCGTGATAGGTTCTTTCTCCTCACCATATTTAAACGGCACTAGTTGAATAAACTTTGTCATCCATTAACCTCCCAAAGCTCGGGATTTTCGTAAATATTGCCGATGACTTCACATCTCATGTAAGCTAAATAAAGAGGACTCCATTCTGCATTTCGCTTTTGTAATTCATCTACAAATCTGTAAATAAAACTTGCATAAGAGCCATGCCAGCTTACAAGCGCTTTTCTGCCTTTGTAATCGACTATATCCCCCTCAAAGATTTCCTTTCCGTTCTTGTCTTTGAGTCCTGTTGATTGCATGAGTTTAATTTCATCAAACTCTACTGATATTTCTGTACATCTTTCAGTATCTCCCTGCTGACAGATATCTACGAATTTGCTATCAAATGAAATGTTAGTTACATCACACATCCATTTCAATGACTTTATCCATGCTCTATATCTTGGTATCATAATTTCACCTCTTTCCCAACTTTCACATTATCATACACTTCCTTCGTAACCACGAACACTCCATAATCACGAATAGTAAGCGTATATAGCTTGCCATGTCGCCCTTTCTCGACGACTCTGCCTTTAATTTCTGCGCCTTGATTATCTGCTTTGTAGATTACAATAGGGCGCTTTTCTTCCAAATCTCGAATCTTGTCCATCTGCCAGATATTTAGTCCAGCTGATAGCAGAATCCATACTGCTATGAATCGTTTCATGTTACCTCTTTTCTCCTGTTATTTTATTTTCTAAAACTCTAAGCTTAAAGCAACCATTGTCACTTGTATGAATCACTGCGGTTTCTTCACCTCACTGATTTCGTGTGTAAGGGTATCTGTTTGGTCGTTTCATTTTGCACCTCCCATAAAATTATTAACAAGGTTTTGCTGTTCAGTATCGATTATTTTATTTCTATAATTCAATATCGGAGCCATAACATCATTTATCAATGCAGGCTTCAAAATGATTTCGTCGGTGTCCAAGAATCTTTTACCGTTGATTTTGATTTTGATATCATAACCGTTAGCGATATGTTCAAGGTCATCTTTAGACAGGGAGATTTCAAATTTACTCATCACTCCACCTCCTCAATCTTTATTTTTTTTAAAGAACTTATAAAAAATTACTGACCAATATGAAGCCCACATAAGGTATGATAATGATTGAAGAAATTGTTCAACTGTCATTCCGTCACCTCCTTAACTTCAAACAGTGGACTATTAAACACTTCACCAAAGTCGGCTTCTTCGAGCTCTTTTTTCGTAAAAGCAGACTTGAACAATGTACTAAAACGAATTACTGAACCAGTTTTTTCCAAGCATTGTCCAGTAGCTTTTACCTTTACCCAATACCGCTTCTCTTCCTCGACCTCGTAGCCAAACTGGTGCATGTTGACGAGGGTTTGAAATGATTTTGTGCTAGCAATTAGAAACCACCTTTCAAACTCATTAAGTTTAGCACCGTCAAAAATCGATGTAATATTATAGACACATCGAAACAAATTCCCTTCAAAATCATCCTTATTCTCTTCATACCAATCCGCCACAAACTGCTGTACTTTGACTTTTTCACGTTCAACCATACCTTCAAGCTTGCCTTGTTCGTAACCACTTCGGTATTTCAACCTTCCATAATCACTACCTAACTCTTTCAAGATTTCATCAATCCAGCATTGTTTAGCAGAAGGTTCTAATTCGTTAATTCTCTTGATAATATCTTTAAGTTTAACCATCTTCAAATACCTCTCAATCAATTCCTGTTTATTCATCTTCCAACTCCTCCACTTTCTTTCTTAACTCTTTATTCTTCTTTTTCAACAAATCACGCTCCAGCGCTCTGATTCGTCTCTTCCGTGCATCGCACGGCTTCGAATACTCGATTATCTTCTCTTCGTTTCTCTTGATTGATTGTTTATAGCCTTCAATCATTGTCTGTTTATCGTAATTCATCTTCTAAAAATCTCTCAATACATTCTTTGTAGGAGGTCTCAACCAATCCGTCTAAGTCGTTCAGGGCTTCAATATAGTCTGGACGACCTTGCCCATATTGTTCTTTCAAAAATTCAACAAAAAGATGAATTTCCTGATAGGTTACTCCAATCATATTTATTACACCCCACTAAAACGGCAAATCATCATCTGAAATATCCATTGGATCACCTTGTCCATAACTTGGTGGCATCTGGTTTTCCATGCTCGACTGGTTCGCAGAATTATCTTTCTTATCAAGAGTTTGAAAACTCTCAGCAACCACTTCCGTCACATAGACACGTTGACCGTGCTGATTATCATAGCTACGAGTCTGGATGCGGCCAGTGATTCCCACAAGAGCACCCTTTTTAACCCAATTTGCAAAATTTTCAGCCTGCTTACGCCACATAATACAATTGATGAAGTCAGCCTCTCGCTCTCCATTCGCCCCCTTGAAATTCCGATTGACTGCAAGGTTGAAAGTCGCAACAGCAACATTTGATGGCGTGTATCGTAACTCAGGATCTCGAGTTAAGCGCCCTACTAACGTAACATTATTGATCATCTTTCTTCTCCTTTCTTGCTGCACGTTCCCCAATTAAGTAGCCGAGAAATAACCACAGAATAGCCATTCCAAATTCTTTAAAAAGTTCAATCATTTTTTTTCTCCTCCTGAAAAAGTCGCTAAATAGTAACAATCCTTAGCACCATAGTCAAACCGTGTCGTCCGCTGACCAATGTGCTTCTGAAACCTTGGATGAGTGATAGCCGAGAATGCCCATTGATGGTCTTCCATACGCTCGATGAGATCATCGACGTTATTAAACGTCCCAAGGAATAATTGACAGTGCCCGTTGTAAATGAAATAGAGTTCAATCATCTTTGCAAAACTCCTTGTAGATTTTTTCGAAAATTTCTGACACCAATTTTTCAGGTATATTAGATCTCTCGTTGTATGATTTTGAGAAGTTCTTCCACTCTATATCCTGCTTGATAATTTTATTCTTAAGATTAAGTTCAACATTGCTTCCAAAAATCGTCCGTTTTTGTAAAGGATAATCATAATTATTGTATCTAGCTAGGTTTTTGTATGGAATTCTGAATCCAATAATATCCTCAATGTAGGGCCACAGTCTGTCAGCTGCTGGATTCTCAATAACCCAAAATTGTGGTCTATATCTTTTTATGATTTCTATTGTGTTGAAAGCTGTTAGCTCGCCATTGACCCTTTTTAGAAATTGTCTGTCATACTGGTAATTTATATAGGCTGACTCGTAATCCTTATTTGCCCTGATCGTGAACGGTGAAGGTCTTACTTGTGGAGCAAACAAGCTATCAGAAACATCATTGCGTTTCCAACACGCATTTCCGTTTTCCATCGCAGAAGCATTTGACCATGATTCACATGGTGGACTAGCTATTATAAGGTCAGGTTTTGGTAATTTGTCTAACACATCAAAAAGTGTGTTGTCTCCAAAAAGGCGCCCAAAGTCAGCAAGGTCCAGATTTATGAAATGATTGTTCTTGTTTTCTATATCCATTCCGATTGAATAGATTTCAATATTCGCCCCCCCCGAACTATTTAGAGAGTTGGCACCCTTGAGGTAAGAGCCATTCCCACTATCAAAGAGCGCCCAAACTGTCATTTTTTTAATGATCGATACCTCCAATCATCCCTCTACCTCCACTGGATAGAAATTCCCAAAGGACACTCTCAATGCCTTGCCCACCTGCAACGCAACCGCACGAGAAATAAACCGCATAGCTTTTCGCTCGTCCGAATATGAGACATCAATGCCAGTCACACTAATAGCCACAGACATCAAGAACGGTTTATCTTCTCTTGTCCCATGTTTTAAGATAAACATCAGCCACCTCCATTCTCAAGCCTTTCGAGTAGTTCACGTTTACGTTTTTCAAGTTCTTCCTTGTCCTCCTCACTCGTAGTATTCACATAGTTAGGTTGAGACCACTCAGGAACATTTGATTTCTGATTACCTGAACGTTTGCTGATTTTACTTTCTTTATACGCTCTCTCACGTTCCTCGACTGCTGCAATCGTCAAAACTCCATCGTTCTTCCAATTGGTCAAAATCGCTCTGATATAACTAAAATTTCTTTTACCATTATCAGCGGCAAGACCAATTGCTTTCAGGACAACTTTCGCTTCCATGCCATCTAATGTGATGAATTCTTTCAAGAGTTCAAATTGAGTTCCATCCAACGGAGCGATACGAGATTGATATTCTTCGACGATAAGTGCGACTGGATTTTCATCTATATCTTTCTCTATCTCTGTATCTATATCTTTCTCTATTTCTGTATCTATATCTTTCTCTATATCTATATCTCCGTTACACTTTGTTACATCGGTGTTACAAAGTAACACCTGTTTATTTTCTCGAAACTTGCGAACCCTTCTGGCGCTTGCTGTTTCACTACCAACCATCTCAGGAACCTGCTCTAAAAAATAATCACGGTCAGAGTTTCTCGTCAACAATCCCTTGCTTTCTAAAAAAATCAATGTAATTTTAATATCTTCAACATTTTCGTCAATAACAAGAGCAATTTCCTCGGCTAAATTATCAGCCAATCCATCGTAGTAAATATGCCCTCCATCTTCCAAGCTAATTAACATCATTTTGAGATAAATGATGGTATGTGTATCCCCACCAGCAATCTTGCGAAGTAGTTTCATCTCCTTTGACTTAAAAAAGTCTTGGGCAAGCTGGATCCAAAAATACCGCTTGTTTTTTAACGCCATAATCTCACCCCCCACTTCCTACGGTTAGCACGGTACTTCATCCGCATATCCTCATAGATGTTCCTGCCTTCTAACTCTAGTTTTTCAAGCTTGAGCAGACGATTTTGAGAGACCACATCATGATAGTCATTGGTTAGTTTTTCAAAGTCCTTAACTATTTTTTCATAGTCCTTGGTTAATTTTTCATAGTCAGTTATGTATTCTTTGACTAATAATAGATTTTTATGATCATATTCCCAAATCGTAATAACATGTCTTGTAGCTGATCCCTTTTCTATCGCTTCTTTGATATACATAATCTGGTCATCCAGCCATTGAATCAATCTTTCCATTTCCTGACCTCCTTACTTCATAATGTGCATTTTAGGCTCTGGTAATGCCAGAGGTTCTGGGCGTAAGCCTATAGGCGGTTCATTGTCGTATGTGAAGCCCTTGAACGGACGACGAATATTCTCACGGATTTCTTGGCGCTGTGCCTCTCTACCACGTTCGTATGCATGGTTATAGCCTTGGATAATCATAGACGCAAATTCTTGCTCTTCTCGTCTCTCTTCTTCCTCTCGTTGTTCTTGCAGTTTGAGATGACTGCAAGTCCCTGCAAATCCAAGCAACAAGGCTCCAACACCCATCAACTGGTCTAAAATCGGTGGTTCAAACATTTTTATCTCCTTATACTCTCAATTTTCGTACTTCTTTTTCTAATTCCAAAATCTCATAAACATCATTGACATCATACATAGTATCTTTCCCTTGCTTACGAAATCTTAATCCTTTTCGTTCGAGCATCTTAACATATCCGTGAGTAAAGCCGAACTTCTTCATCAAAGCTTGTTGATTGATTGGCATGCGATCATTCTCTAACTGCTCCTTGACCTGCTTTTCAGCAAAAGCCAACAATTGCTTTGTGAACAATTCAGCACTTTCGCCATCCAATCGTAATTGTAACGTTATACCTTCCATTTTCTACATCCTCTCAACTATGCGGGCAAGCATTTTTGTGATATAATGGTCTAAATTGTTTAAGTAAGTACCTGATCTCCGTCAGGTGCTTTTTTGTTTATACAATATTACTTTCCATCGCCCTGAGTTCAATCTCATGGCTAACTTGTTTTTATAGCTTCTCACACGCTATTTTTGCCTCTCTGTACGTTGTAGATTCGCTGATGAAGTAATCAGCAAGTTCAATGACTTTATCTTCCATTCAACCTCCTATATCAGTCTCAAGACCGATGCCGTTTTCTTCTAATTTGCTATAATAAATTTGACTAGGACCTCTCACTGTTTTAGTCAAAAATTCAATAGAAAGGAGGAAAACTATATGGCGAAATTAACTAAAGAAGATGCTTTTCAAGTTTCTAGCGAAATCATAAAGGATGCCATGCCTCATATCGAAGATATGTTAGACGAGGTATTCCAAAAATACCCAATTGATATGGAAGTTAGAAAAGCTATTCTTCATAGCGTTCTTGCCGCTTATAAGCTCAGTACAGAAACTACGGTCTCTTTACTCGTTCAGCTAGTAAACTCTCAAGAAAACTAATGTATGTTAGTATATTTCGAACTAATTCAGGGTCTACCTTTACGAAGGTGGACTCTTTTTTCCCACTATACGGATATCGTTTTGGTCTCATTTCTTCCCTCCCTACGCTTGACTAAAAGCGTTCAGCTCCATGATTTTCATCTTTGTATTGGTGCTTGGCTCCCAAGTCATCCAATAGGCCAGGGCTGCTTCTGCAAACTTCTTCGGTAGCAAATCATAGCGACTGATATTGAAGTGGTCTTTAAAATCAATCTCAGCTTGTCTGAAGACTGATTGAGCGAAGATTTTATCCGCATAAGCTGGACTGTCAATTCCACCCAGGCAAGCGACTACTCGAGCTTTGCGCTTTTTCAAGAGTGATTGAGCGTAGCTTGGATGAATTGGTTGCTCATTCTTGAGATAGTCGATATCTTCAATCATGCTTGCTTGTTGTTCACGAAGCTTCTTTTGTCCAGTAAATAGAGCGATGAAGGCATCTTCGTCTAGGTCCTCACGAATGAAACCACCTTGTCTGCGAATGGCTGGAAGAACTTCTGATGTTACCCAACGTTTAAATTCTTTCGCTTGTGGAAGCTTACTTGAAAGAATGAGAGAGTAGAGCCCAGATTCGTTGATGATGATAGTATTTTGTGTTCGACCTAGATTGTCGGTGAGTCCGTATTTCACGGAGTCGTCTTCATCAACGTGCCGAGAAATTGCGTCCAGAGGCTTAGCATATCCTAAGATGTCCGCAACGTCTTTCCCAACGAACCAAGGCTCGTCATCAATTGTCAAAGTACGGACTTCTCGCCCGTGAAAATTAAAAATTTCGTTCATAATATTCCTTTCTACGCCTTTTCTTTTTTGCGGTTAAACCGCAATATCGTGTAAAAAAATAATGTCATCAATAGACACATCAAAAGCAGTAGCGATTTGATAAGCCTGCGTTACAGTAGGCTCTGTTTTACCTCGCTCCCAATTTCCCCAAGTATCAGCAGAGACATCAAGGGCCTTAGCTGCGTCCACTTGTCGCCAGTTCTTTAGCGTTCGCAATGTTTTAAGAGTCATTTTTGGCATTTTACTGTCCTTTCTAACGTTTTTTATAATTGACTGACTCAACTATGATTATATTATAATGCGGTTAAACCGCAATGTCAAGTATTTTTTGCGTTTTTTCCGTATTTTTTTATTTTTTTCTTTACTTTTTTGCGCTTTTGCCGTAATATATTCTATATAAAGGAGTGATACAAATGAGCAATAATAAAAGTAAAGAAATTTTCTCTACGAACTTGGAAAATTTGATGAGCAGCAGAGGAGTTGATAGAAATAAGCTCTGTTCTGATCTCGGATTGAAGTACACTACTGTAAGAGATTGGTTAAAAGGCATAACTTATCCTCGGATAGGAAAGATCGAATTACTTGCAGACTATTTTGGAGTAAACAAATCGGACTTGATAGAGGATAAAACTCAAGAAGTAAAAGAACTAAAAATCCCTACTTCCCCTCTTGTTCAAAAAATCACTGAAAAAGTTGTAAAGTTATCAACTCCAAGAAAACAAAAAATTCTGAACTATGCTAATGAACAATTAAAAGAACAGAATAATAAAGTGATTATGATTGAGGAAAAGCTTTTTGAATACCGTGTTTTTGAAAAGCTATCAGCTGGTACTGGATTTTCATACTTCAACGATGGGAACTATGATACTGTTTTTTATGACAAAGACCTAGACCACGATTTCGCTTCTTGGGTTTTCGGGGATTCTATGGAGCCTAAGTATATGAATGGGGAGGTCGTTCTTATCAAAGAAACAGGATTTGACTATGATGGTGCTGTTTATGCAGTTGATTGGGATGGCCAAACTTATATCAAGAAAGTCTATAAAGAAAAAGACGGTCTTAGACTCGTCTCTATCAATAACAAATATAAAGATAAATTCGCACCATTTGAAGAAGATCCGAGAATCATTGGAAAAATAGTCGGAAACTTCATGCCAATTGAAAATTAAAAGGAGAAAGCTATGAAAATAGGAATGAGAAAACCAAGTCTAACTAAAAGCCTAAAAGCTAGGACTACTAGCAAATGGAAAAGGCAGGCTAAAAAAGCTATTATCCCTGGATATGGTAAGAAAGGCGTGGGATGGATAAAGAATCCCAAGAAAGCCATGTATAACAAGGTCTATCATAAGACAACATTTGGACTTTCTGATTTACTGAAACCTTCTAAAAAGAAAAAAGTAGTCACAAAGAAACAACAATCAATTCTGACATCTAATGGCAGAAAGAAATACACAGCAAAAGAACACAAAGAGGCTTCATTAGTCTTTCTTGTTATTTCTGTAATACTACTTTTTCTGATTCCTCCTCTGGGTGTGATGCTGTTATTCATCAGTCTCCTTACTTTTCTTATCAGTTATTTAGCTGAAAAACGAGAAAAAAAGACAAAGAAAGAAAATTATAGCGGTCCTAGTGTTGATAAGATTGTTTTCCATGATGATTTCTTGTTGATGGGGACAAATTATCATAAAGAAGAAGCTGAAGCTGCTGCTGATTTTCTTTCTAAAGGAATTCATTATTTTGGAAAAGATAATAAGAGTTTAAAATCTTATATGCTTGAAACATATAAACCAGTTTATAAATACAATAAATTAAAAACAGTTGATGTTCATCTATTCCCAGAACCAACAAATCCTCATGATAAAAATGCTATCAAAGTTTTAGTGAATAATATCTTTGTTGGATACTTGCCTGCTATGATCGCATCACAAATTTCATCATACATAGCTAATCCAAATTACCGATACGATGCAATCCTTACTGGTAGGGGTGGACCATACAAAACACTAAACATCGAAACTGAGAGAGTTATTTCTCGTGAAAAAGAATTGACGTATTATCTAGATTTAACAGTATGGCGCCTAGCTAAAAAATAAAAAATCCCCACACTCTCCGACCGCCATCTTTGAGTGTGAGGTTTCAATCTTCCATCTAGCAAGCAATGGAAAAGATGATAAAAAAATACAACTATAGTTTATCATAAGTTCTACACCTTTTCAACTATGCGGGCAAGCAATCGAAAAGAAAGGACATTTTATGATAAAAAAATACATTACCAAAAAAGGAGAGACTAGATACCTCTTTCAAACATACCTGGGCATAGATCCAGCTACTCGAAAAGAAAAACGCACAACACGCCGTGGTTTTAAAACCATTAAAGAGGCCAAGGCAGCCGAACGTGATCTTCTCTTAGATGTTGAAGAGAATGGTTTTTCAAACAATGAGGATTTCCAGAACCCTACATTCGCTGAAGTTGCTGAGCTATGGCTTGAAAGCTATAAAAGCACTGTAAAACCAACAACTTATCAGAACACTAAGAAGAAACTTAATGTTATGATTGACTCATATTTTACAGATATGAAGATTCAGCAAATCAGTGTAGCTTATTGTCAAAAGGTTGCTATCAAGTTAAGTAATCGCTATATCCTATATGCTAATTATTACTCTGTCATCAGCCGTATTTTCAAGTATGCCGCTTCTCTTGACATCATTAAGTCAAATCCCTTAGACAAGATTATCAAGCCTAAAAACAAACCTTTAAAGGGCAAGGAAAACTACTATACAAAACAGGAACTAACCGAATTCCTTAAAGTTTACAAAGCAAATTGTAAACCTGTAGACTATACCTTTTTTCACTTACTCGCTTTTTCTGGCTTGAGGACTGGAGAAGCAATTGGCCTCATGTGGTCAGATGTTGACTTTGAAAATAAACGGTTAAGCATTTCTCGCACGGCTGTCGTGATTGGTAAAAAACAAACTGTTCAGGATCCTAAAACCAAAATGAGCAAGAGGGTTATCACCTTAGATGATGAAACTCTGAATGTTTTGAAACTCTGGAAACGACAGCAAATAAAAGAATATTTTCAGGCTGGTGTGCCTTACAAACATGATTCGAATTATATCTTTACAAATAATAGCGGTGGATGGCTTTTGGCTGCGACTATGAAAGTGAAACTTAGCAGATTCTTTCGTAAACACAATAAACTTAAAAAAATTTCGCCTCACGGATTTAGGCATACACATGCTTCTCTCCTTTTTGAAGCTGGTGTTGCAGCAAAAATTATTTCAGATAGACTCGGTCACAATAATGTTCAAATCACTCTTGATATGTATACCCACATCAATGATAATCAACGTGTTGAAGTAGTTGACCAGCTCATGGATTTCATCCGCTCAAGCTAAAAGTAAAGTCGTATTCAATATCGTATTCACTTTTACTTAACACGCTAGAAGTCCACTGGTTTCAAAGGATTAGCAAGCTATGTACTATTTATGGTATAATGAAAGAATGAAATACCCAAAAATTGATTTAAAAGAAGTTCGTCAACAAGCTAAACAGTTTCAAGCTGAACATCCACGTCTATTGCTTGTCTTTTTATTACCAAGCATTTTTCTGATTCTATCCAGCTTTATAAGCCCATTATCCTTACTTGATGAGGGGATTCTTGAGCAATCCTTCTTTACTTTTTTGATGAGCTTGATCCAGTCCTCACTCTTTCCTCTAGCAATAGGATTTACAAGTTCTATTATCCTAGCTGGTGCTCTGTTTACAACCATTAATCTTTACAGAATTTCCGAGATAGAGCTTTCCTTTAAAGATAGTCTGTCCTTACTTGACAACCGCTTCTTCACCCAGACCTTTCTGACTCTCTTGCTCAAGCGTTTCTATCTCTTTTTGTGGAGCATCCCTAATCTTTTTGGTGTCTACTTGCTCTTTTATAGCAGTGCCATGGCTCGTAAATTTGTAGAACTTCATCCCGAATTTCCAGCCGTAGACGTCACCAATTCAGATATCGAACATTTTCTGCTCACTTTTGCACTCTACTTCTTTGGTAGCGTCTTTCTGATGATTTTGGGAACCATTGCCTATCTGCCACAATACTACGCTTATTCCCAAGTAGAGCTTCTCCTTTGCGATACCCTTGCAATTGGAATTGCCAAGCCAAGCCGCGTACTCAAAACCAGTCGCTTCCTTATGAAAGGCTATAAGTTCCAACGCTTCGTCCTTGATTTACAGCTACTTCCTTGGTATCTCCTTATCTGGATCAGCTTCGGAATTGCGAGCATCCCTACTTTCCCTTATATCTATAGTAGTCAATTCTTCTTTTATCAAAGATTACTCGAAATCAAGCGGAGAAAAGTTTAATGTGAATGATTAAAACCAGCACCTCAATAGAAAGTGCTGGTTGTTTTTATTTAAATGGTTACTTGATCTCTGTCTTTAATCATGTAGTGTTTTAATGGAGTTAGGCTTGCCAACCAATATAGGAAGCCACCAAAAATCGCCGTAAAGCCACTACCTGTTGTGATTAAGAAGATCGAACTTTGAATTTGTTTAGTTAGGGGATTGTAAACAAAGAGTACCGCAACTAACAGAGATACGAATACACAAGACAAACCAACTAAATTAAATCCCTTAGTAAACTCATAAGCCTGATGTCCATCTAAGAAATAAGCTGATCGTAAATCTAATTTCCGTTTTCTTATCAAGAAATAATCAACAACAATCATTCCAATAATAGGCCCTTGAATATAAGCTGCAAGCGAGATAAAAGAACCAAAATATTCTTCTACGCCACCCCAAATTGTTAACGCACTCACATAAATCATGGCAATCCAAACCATTAGTTTATAGCTCACCTTAGGCATACCACTTTTAACAATCATACAGTTCACATAGGATCCTGTCCCTTGAGTTCCAATATTTGCAAAAGCTACTAGCAATAAACTAAGAAGAGCAAAGGTAGGAGTACTCAAGGTTGAAAGCATCGCAGTTGGATCACTCTCGTAAACTCCTGTTCTTACAAACATAGCTAGAGCCATAACACCCCCCGTCGCAGCAAAGAATGGTGCCACCACGCCATAAGATAAAGAAGTAGCCCAATACCCACTACGTTCTGATTTTGCTAAACGTGGTAAAATTAATGCTTGCGTTGACCAAGAAAAGGCAGTCGCTACATTCCCCTCTCCTGAAATCATAAATCGTTCTAGTGGGCTCAAATCTCCTTGTACTGCTGGTTGAACGTTCATAATGTCAGTAATCGGAACTGCTACAAAACAAATTCCAACGATAATCAATCCAACAACTAGCAAAGCAATTACCATAAACCGATTAATACCTTTTATAACCTCCGGTCCACCAAGGGCAATCAAGGTCCCTAATAAGACACAAAGTGTCCCAAGAATTGGTGCCCAAATCCCCTTCTCCAGTCCAAGGCCGAAATTATTAGCTAGATGAATCATAGAACTGGCAAAAAGATTTGCAGTAACTGCATACCAACCAAAATTTGCTAAACTGATAGTTGTTGACAAAAATGCCACTCCACGCTTCCCTAAAACCGCTCGAAGCCAAATCCATAAATCAATTCCGTATCTCACTGCAAACAAGGTGGGAAGACACTCGATAAAGACCCAAATAATATTAAAGCTAAAAATATTGATTAACATCTGGCTAAAGGTCAAATATTGAGCAACATACGCTCCTTGTGTGTAACACCAAGTTGCAATCGCAAAACCACTTGTTGATAAGAATAAATCCCAGAAGGAATATTGCCGATCCTTACTAGTCATTGGAACAATCCCAGTTATGGTTTCTTGTTGAATAAAGTCGGTCGTTTTCGACATTATTTAATTCCTCCTGTCATAGCTAAGATAATCAAGATTAGATTAATTCCAATGATGACACCAATCAAAGCAAAATCTTTTTTTAAGAATGGTTGCGCAAAATCATAGTCTGGAGATTCCATTTCTTCCAGTCTTCGCTTCGTTTCATCTGCTACCAATTGTTCAATTTCAGATACAGATTTCATCTTATTTTTCTCCTAGATATAACTCTAATGAAAGTTGTCCGTATTGTCTGGTAAATCGATACCAAGTATAAAGAAATTCTCCCACAGGTTTTCCAACACTCTCTTGGAATAAGGCCCACAAGAACCAATAATAAGATGTCACTGCCACATAGGCTAAATAATGACGTCTTGTTTTTGTATCTGGAACTTCTTGCAAGTAAATCTCAAGCACTTTCTCAGCTTGTTCAACAGTATAATTCGAACAACCAATGAAGGTACCTAAATCCCCTGCAGGGTCCCCCATACCAGAATACTCCCAATCAATCAGACTCATCTCCTCTTGTTCGTTTAGGAGAAAATTAGGGCTATAGGAATCTCCATGACATAAAACTCTCTCAGTGTCATCCTGTTTTAAAAATTCTCTAATAGTTGAAATGTTTTTATCGAGTTCATCAAGTCCATCAAACTCAAAACGATTGCTAGCCTTCAATTTTTCTCTAAAATCATCAATTCCTACAAATAAATCAAAATTATGAGTTGTCTTCTCTCCAGACTGATGTAGTTTTCTCAAGAGCCCCATAGCTTTTTCTACATGATCCCAATTATCATAATCAAGCGGTCTAGCGTTAGGGATAAATTCTGAAATCTTCCACCCTTCGTTTTTATCCATTGCAACAAATGTTCTGTCTATTTGCAGTTTTGCTGCAATTTCCATAGAAGCTGCTTCACTTGATCTGTTGATATATTTTTCAGTTCCTCTTCCAGGATGACGATAAACATATTTTTTATCAAGACAATCAAAGCTAAAGGATGTATTGGTCAAACCATCTTTGAGTGGTTTAATATGAACAATATCCGAAGCATCACAATTCAAGGTCTTGCAGATGTTATCAATAATCTCAGAATTAGAATTCATCAAGTAGCGGTCATCAAATTGACGCAACTCATCTAAGGAATCAAATTCTTTAACAATATCCGCTGAATAATGACGAGCTTCTAGATGCAATTCATGAACATTACGGGTATAGTAATCTTCCCAGAGCTGTTCTTTATAGGGTTCGTGTTTAAACTCAGTTTCTAAAATTTTTACGAATTTTTCACTAAAGGCACGGTCAAAATACACATGTCCCACCATAGCCCAAGTGTCTTTACCACCAATCTGTATGTCAACAATCATGTTGTTGGAGTCTTCGGTAGCACAATATTCGTCTGTCTCGCCTTCCACAAATATTGTTGAATAGTAGCCCCTATAAATATACTTCTCAAATGGATTTTCGGCAAAATAATTGTCCGATGAACAAATATAAGTATTTGATAGTTGATCTCTAACCAACATTAATGAAGAACAGTTATTGTATTTATAGTAATCATTATTGACAACGATTTTTACACCATATTTTTCAGCAAGGTAAAACATTTTTTCCTGCATATACCCTACAATAACCGTAATATCTTCTATACCTGCTTCCTGTAGTTGTTCAATTTCCCTTTCAATCAGGCGCTCCCCTTTGACTTTTAACAATCCTTTTGGTACTTCGTAAGACAATGGTGCAAATCGACTACTCATTCCTGCAGCCATAATCACTGCATTTTGTACTCGATAAGGTTCTAAAGCTTCTTTTCCTAACTCAGATAGGTGACCTTCTTGATCAATCCAATTAGCTTCTTTCATTTCTTTAAGCAGGGAATTAATTGTTCCTAAAGAAACTTCCAATTGTTCCGCTAACTGTCTTTGTGTAAACTCCTCTTGTGGATGCTCTTGCAAAAAAGACAGTAATTTAAATTGTTTTTCTGAAATCATATTGATAACCTCTTTTTGTTCAATGATTGTTTAAAAAAGATTATAGTATGAACAGTCGCTTTTGTCAAGTATTATCCAAATAAACTTTAATAGTAAAGAAGTAGTCTTGAATAACATGAGCACGCATTTCCATAAGTTTTTAAAGATTTACAAACAGCACTTCCTTAACCACACTGAAGTGAACCAACTTAAAAACAAAAATTCGTATAAAAGTCTAATCGTAAATAAAAAAGCGAACCATACTTGTTTCTGATACTCAGAATTCTATCTTGTCCGCTTTTTTATTTAATTTATCAAGCATAAGGATTTATAATAATAGATTTTTAAATCTAATATTTTTCCACCTCCGCTTTTTATTTCAAGAAAAGGATGCTCAAGAGGGCTAAAATAGCTGGCCCACCTTGCTTTAGAATGATTTTTTTATCTGCTGTTAAGGCACCATAAGCCGCTGCTCCTATGACAAATAAAACAAAGATTGTCACGATTTCAAGGCTCTGCGAGAAATAGATTCCATAAAGAAGAAATAGACCTATCAAGGCATTGTAAATTCCCTGATTCTTGAAAAGAGAGGTTACTGATGGCCTTCCTAATTCTTCCTTATCCATGTTAAAGACACGACTGGTTGTGTCCGATTGGGTTGCGATACTCTCCAAATAAAAGATATAAAAATGTTCGAGGGCAACAAGGGTTGCTAAAATAGTAGTAATGATTGACATCGTTTTCTCCTTAAAATTCTATTTTTTCTAATCCTGATACTAGTTTTGTCAACAAAGCTATCAGGTCTTGCTGCTCAGTAGAGGATAAGATGTTCTCCATCTGTTCCTTCACTCGCAAGTGATGTTTAGGCGGATTGACCAAGAGTTGATTCTTGGCTTCTTGGGTTAATTCAACTAAGACTTCTCGCTGATTGATTGGATTCCGATTGCGACTGACATAGCCCTCTGACTCCAGTATCTTAAAATGACGGGTCAAGGCTGCCTGGTCAATTTGTAACTTCTCCTGAACGGCAATCTGGTTACAGGGTGACTGTTGCAGTAAAGATTGCAGGATTTGATAGCGGGTCAAACTAATTCCCAATTGTTTCTCAAAAAGTTGAGTGATGGTCTGATCTGTTAAATGAAGCTGGTAAAGTAAATCATGCATTTTTAGTATTTTCTCCTTTCTTTGATATTTGATTTATCAATTATTGACTTATCAAGTATATTACAAATAAATTGACTTTGCAAGTCTTTTGCTTACTCCGTTAAATTAGTCTCCTAGTCACAATCCCTCAAGGCTATGTTTTTCTATTTTATGCCTGGAGTTTATTTACGCTATCTAAGAGTTTGAAAATAAAAAAAGAAGCGGAAACTCAAGTTCCCAACTTCTTAATATTCTTAGTTCATCGATACGTGAACGTGGTCATAGTGGTTTTCTGTAATGCTTCCACGATCTGGCATTGGATTCCAAGTGTAAGCCGGTCCATATTTACTTGGGTATGGTGCGTAGAAACGTTGTTTCCAGATGATATAGTTAATTCCACGAGTCGCCATGTTCTGGATCGCATAATCTGCAATTTGGTCTCCAAGAGCTGAGCTTACTGGAACCATAAAGTCAATAGCAAGGCCTTTTCCGTGGTCTCCGCTATCTCCTGGACGGTAGCCACTAAAGGATGTAATGCCGAATAAGTTGGCAATTTCTTCTTTAAAGGCCGCAGTTTGTGGTTGAAGACCTGCATTTTCTGATTTTGAAGCTGCAATACTTGCATAATCAGGTGCTACTGGTGCTGCATAAGTTGCTGATGAACCTTGGCTTGCTTCAGCTTGATAAGTTGATGGTGCTGATTGAGTCTCTGTTACAGTCTCTGTAACTGGTGCTTCTGTTGTAGTCGTTTCTTCCACTACAGGTGTTTCTGCGACCGGCTCTTCCACTGGTGCTGAAACTTCTGCAACGGCTCCTGTTGTTGTTTCTGCTGCAGATCCTTCTGCTGGTGTTGCAACTTCAGTAGTGGCTTCTACTACTGACTCTTCTACCGGTGCTACAACTTCTGTAACAGCTTCTGTTGTTGCTTCTGCCACTGGCTCAGCTACAGTTGTTTCTGCAACTGGTTGAGTTAAATCTTCAACCTGTACAGTTTGGTCGTCTACAGTGACTTGGTTGGTTGTCAAATCTGCTGTTGCAGTTGTAACTTCGCCACCTTGAACTGTATCAGGGGTTTGAATTTCAACCTCTGTCACTTCTTCTTTTTCATTGACAGTTGTTGTAAGGACTGTCTCAGGGAAGATCAAATCAATATTGCTGATCTTGTTCAAGTTAGCAAGAACGGTCACATCCACTCCCAAAGCTTCGGCAATGGTACTTAAGGTATCACCATACTGAATCGTATAGCTTGTTTTATTCTCACTCTTGGTAACATCGTTTTGAATTTGCTCAACACTACGCGCTGTCCATACTAGTTCTTCTGCTTGAGTTGCCAATACAGGGGCAAGGGATAAGGCTACTGTTGATGCTAAAATAATTCTTTTCTTCATACTATCAAACTCCTTTTCAAATGTAGTACCTGTCTATCATAACACAAAGAAAATAGAAAAAAAGCCCTTTTGGGGCTATTTAACAGAACTGTACATTCGTTGTAACAAATTACATTACTTGAAATAGTTTGTTAGTTTCTTGTCATCAGGCTGACACATTCTTCTTGAAGAAAATTCTAGAAGGAAAGCGAGCTAATGTCTTCTAAATGCTCTATCTGTTGATTACAAGGTACAGGTGAGGCAAGAAAATTGATACTCTGAATCCCACTATTTTGAGCAAATTCGATATCCAAAGTCCGATCACCGATATAATAAGTTTGCTGAGGATCTAGTTCATACTTATCTAGAAGATAAATCGCAGCTTCTGGACTAGGCTTCCGAGAAAAGCCACTTTGATTGGTTAAAATTTCTGTGAAATAGTGGGCCAAACCCAAATTTTCCAAAATTGTAAAAGCATTGTCCCCTTTATGGGTATAAACAAACTGCTCAATTCCTTGCTGGTCTGCCCAAGCTAAGATTTCACGCGCCCCTTGCATCAGAACCACTTGAGCATTCTTCTCAGCCAAACTCTGAGCACGAACCTGATTGAGCATATCAGCATCCAAGCCTCTTTCTTCTCCCACCTTTTCCAACAGATCTTGAACGGAAGTTTGTAGAATAAAGGCACGAACCTCAGCCTTATCATAAGGAATGTCAAACTGGGCAAAAGTCTCTTCGATTCCTGCTAAAATAGCCTCATAAGAGTCCAATAAAGTTCCATCTAAATCCCAGATAAATCCAATTTTTTTCATATGTCATCCTTTCAAAGAGATATATTGCTTATAACGATAGCGTAGGAAAATCCAACGGAAACCATTATCCAAAAGTGTTCCTGCCCAAATACCAGGCAAGCCCCAACCAAGAAAAATTCCCATCAGATACCCTGTTCCGATACGGATACACCACATCCCGATACTTGTCGCATAAAAGGGGAGGCGTGCATTTCCCAAACCCTGCCAGACAGCAGTATAAATGACTGTTCCCGTCGTCATCGGAGTTCCCAGTAGAGAGAACAGCGTCACCAAAACACTGGCTTCAATAGCCACAGGATCACTGGTATAGAGATAACTCAGTGGCGTTCCCAGAGCATAGATACTAAGTGTTAAGGGCAACATGAGAAAGAGAGACAAGTAAAAAGTTTGCTTACTGAGCTTGTCAACCCTTGCCCAATCATTTTCTCCAACTGCTCGAGCCACCTGCATAACTGTTGCCGTTGCGACTCCAAAGGCGGGCATATAGTTAAACTGAGTCAAGACTTCACCAATAGCATTCCCTGCGACGGCTTCAGTTCCGAAAGAAACAACCAAAGCAATAATAACCACATCTCCAGCTCGCATCATGAGACGCTCTCCCGCTGCAGGTAAAGCCAAAGTCAGTAAGTCTTTGTCCAGTCCAAACCTTGGTCTCGTATATGGAAGTTTTAATTGTGACCACAAAATCACAACCCCGATTAAACGAGATAGGATGGTCCCCCAAGCAACACCAGCTATGCCCATATCAAGAACAAAAATAGCTAGACTTGAAAAGAGAATATTCAAGGCATTGGATAAAAGACTCACATAAAGGGGAAGGCGCGGATTATGGGTGGCGCGAATCAAGACACCCAAACTAGTCATCAAGCCCAAGAGGACAATTGTCCCACCGACCAAAGCTAGGTATAGTCCACCACTCTCGGCCACAGCCGCTTCTGTCCCCAAAAGACCAATCATCTCTTGACCAGCAAAGATGGACAAGAACCCTAAAATCAAGCTCAAAAGCAAGGTTATCTTGAGCGCTTCTGTCACATGGTAGGCTAGTCTAGACTGGTCCTTCTGCCCCAAACTTTTGGAAATGACACTGGAAATCGCAGCTCCTAGAGCAATAAAAATTGCCTGGTAAATGGTGATAATATTGCCCGCTACAGATACACCCGAAATGGCTATCAAACCTAGATGGGCTACCAGATAGCTGTCCACCATTCCCATGAGCATCTGCAAGAAATTTTCACCCATGGCTGGCAGAGCTATGTTGAGAATGTCTTTATTTTTCTTAAACAATCCTTCCTCCTGATGAAAAGAAACTCAGTTAGTTGCCCAACCGAGTTTACTTCCTCTGTTTTAAAGTCCTAGATAAGATTCTACTGCAGTCTGCATCTCTGCTGCTGCAACAGTTGTCTTGTGACGAACTGGAGCTGTTTCGAGGCCATCAACTGCTGGTGGCACTGCTACTCCTGAGATTTCGTGTAATTGAGCCAAGGCTTCAAAATCGCTCAAACCTGATTTCCCTGTTACAGCTTCTACTGCAACCACTGGGAACTTGTATGGACTAGCAGTTGATGCAATCACGGTCTTAGTCACATCACCTGTAGCAGCTTGGTATTTTTTATAAACAGCTGAGGCAACCGCTGTATGTGGATCCTCAATGTAGGCATCTGTTTGATAAACACGCTTGATTTCTGCTGCTGTTTCCGCTTCAGTCGCATACTCAGCTGCAAAGAGGTCCAAAATCTCTGCATCAAAATCAGTCAACTCATATTGACCTTGGTTATTCAAAGCATTCATGAGTTCAGCTGTCTTAACCGCATCATTACCCAAAAGGTGGAAAATCAAGCGCTCCAAGTTTGAAGAGACCAAGATATCCATAGATGGGCTAGTGGTTACCTTAAACTCACGCTTCTTGTCATAAACACGAGTTTTAAAGAAGTCTGTCAAAACATTGTTGTCATTTGAAGCACAGATCAACTTACCAACTGGTAGACCGATTTGCTTAGCGTAAAAGGCAGCCAAGATATTTCCAAAGTTTCCTGTCGGAACGGTGAAGTTGACCTTGTCACCAGCCTTAATCTCGCCAGTTTTAACAAGCTGAGCGTAAGCATACACATAATAGACAATCTGTGGTACCAAACGGCCAATGTTCATAGAGTTGGCTGATGAAAATTGCAACTTGTTAGCTGCTAATTTTTCACGAAGGGCCACATCATTGAACATATGCTTCACATTAGTCTGAGCATCGTCAAAGTTTCCATCAATAGCGATAACATGAGTGTTGTCACCAGTTTGAGTGGTCATTTGCAACTCTTGTACCTTGCTGACACCATCTTTTGGATAAAAGACGATAATTTCAGTTCCAGGAACATCCGCAAATCCTGCCATAGCAGCTTTCCCAGTGTCCCCAGATGTCGCTGTCAAAATGACAATCTTGTTTTCCAAGCCATGTTTCTTAGCTGCCGTTGTCATAAAGTATGGCAAGATAGACAAGGCCATGTCTTTAAAAGCAATGGTTGAACCATGGAAGAGTTCCAAGTTGTATTGACCATCAAGTTTGACAAGAGGAGCAATGGCTGGAGTATCAAACTTGCTATCGTAGGCGTTGGTAATACAGTAGTCCAACTCCTCTGCTGTAAAGTCATCCAAGAAGGCTGACAAAACAAGCTTGGCTACTTCTTGGTAAGAAGCGTCCTTTAATGTGTCAAAATCCAAATCTACCTTTGGATAACTAACCGGAGTAAACAAACCTCCATCTGTTGCCAAACCTTGCAAAATCGCTTGGCTGGCTGTTACGGTATTTTTTGCGTCTCGCGTTGATTGATAAACTAATGTCATAAATCTCTATCCTTTATCTATAGTCTCATCCATTATAACATGATTTTTCAGAAAATTCTTCCTTTATAAGAAAATTATAGAGTCATTTTTTCTTTCAAAGGCTCTAAATAGGTCATTTCTTGCTGACCTCTCATTTCAAGACCTTGCTCTGCTATAGCTAGTAAGTCTTTTGAGAATTGAACAATTCCAGCTGTTTCCTCATCTGAAAGCTGTTTCTTAGAAAACTGGCGTCTCAAAGATTTGTAGTCACGACCAAATCTCTCAAAGAAAGGTGCTGTTTCTAGGTATGTTTCAAGCTTGTCTAGATTCACCAGCAAACCTAGATGAAAGGCAGCCGACGCAAAAGTGCGGTCTAGTGGTTGCGTACAAACACTACGAAATTCGACCGTCCCTCGAGTTGTTAAGTCTTGATATTGGTAACTACGGTGCGTTTGAAAATCCTTCTCTTGAGGAACAAGCAGAGTTTCTTTTCCATTTAGAGTATAGGCCGAAACTTCCTCAGTAGCTAGGTAATCTCTAGCCCGAATCGGAGAAAAATAGTAGGTTTCCCCATCTCGTTCTGCTGTAAAAATCGCAGAGCGGTCGAGATAATCAAAGAAATCATCCTCATCTTTGAAGAGTCTGGCATTGACACCAACATTCTCTGGATAAATCCCATGCATGGAGTCTTCCCAAAAGATATCTCGTGAAATCTGAGTATCCCAGTCTGCTCCTGAAAACTCAGAATTGGCAAATAAGAAAGCTTTGGCTGCCTCAAGCTGAGTGAAAGCATTGATGACACGTAGGTAGTTAGCAGTCGATACGTCCAACTGAACTTGACTCCCACAGATAAAGGCTCCATATTGGGGAAAGTCATACAAATCAGCACTCTCTTGGCGACTTCCCATCTGCAGATAAGCCATCAGCATCTGGTAGCGAGGATAAGCAACAGGCCTATTATCATTGATATCCCAGTTCGGGTGAATCCCCCATCCTTGGATAGCATGATCCTTTTCTCCTAGCTTCTCCTGAATTACTTCCATATAAGCTCTAAAGCGCCCTTCCACTTCCTGAATACTCTTTGCCTTCCCAAAAGCAAACTCCAAGGTCGTGTAAGAAACCTCAAACAGAATTCGATCTTGACTCATCGGTTCTACAAGTTGAATTGGATTGCCATCCTGGTCCTCCTTTTCAACTTTCAGACTGAGAGCATCCACCAAAAAGCACATCAAATCCTTACTGACTTCAATATCTGTAGGCTGACCTTTCTTATGAACGATTGGAAACTCCAACTCAATGCCAATGTAGAGCTCTGGATTTTCTTTGATATTCTTTAAATAGCGGTCTTTTAATAACTGAACTGAAGGGGACATACATACCTCTCATTCTAACTTCTCATACTAGAAAACAAATTACTCTCTATTATACCAAAAAGTCCTAGAGAAGGACCTTAGAAAATCTGTTTGCAAGCTCGCTCCCTAGATTTAAGACCAAATAACTTCCTCATTATATGAAATTTTATGCCAAGACGTCAGATATCATTGTTCAATTTTCACAGTCTCATCAACTGGTTAAGCGATTACATATGTTTTTGCATCAAATCCCTTGTGCTATATTAAATATAGTGATACAATTCACATATAGACAAAAAAGAGGGCAGTTCAAATTCGACTTCACTTGAAAGCTTTTCAAGCCAAGCCCCTTTTCCTCTGCACCTCAACGACTAATCAAGGAGGATAGCTATGAAAGCTGTTGTTGTAAATCCAGTAAGCACTGGTGTTGCTATTGAAGAAAAAGTGCTCCGTCCGCTCGAAACTGGGGAAGCACTTGTTGAAGTTGAGTACTGTGGTGTTTGCCACACAGACCTCCACGTTGCCCATGGTGACTTTGGAAAAGTTCCAGGACGCGTTCTCGGTCACGAAGGGATCGGTATCGTCAAAGAAGTTGCTCCTGATGTTAAAAGCCTCAAAGTTGGCGACCGTGTCAGCGTAGCTTGGTTTTTTGAAGGCTGCGGTATGTGTGAATACTGTACAACTGGACGCGAAACTCTTTGCCGTTCCGTAAAAAATGCTGGCTACTCAGTAGATGGTGGTATGGCAGAACAATGTATCGTAACTGCAGATTATGCTGTTAAGGTTCCAGAAGGGCTCGATCCAGCCCAAGCTTCTTCTATCACTTGTGCCGGTGTTACTACCTACAAGGCTATCAAAGAAGCAAAAGTTGAGCCAGGTCAATGGGTTGTCCTCTATGGTGCTGGAGGCCTTGGTAACTTGGCTGTTCAATACGCTAAAAAAGTGTTTAACGCTCACGTTATCGCAGTTGACATTAACAATGATAAACTTGCCCTAGCTAAAGAAGTTGGTGCAGATATCGTGATTAACGGTCTTGAAGTCGAAGATGTCCCAGGCCTTATCAAAGAAAAGACAAACGGTGGTGCTCACTCAGCTGTCGTAACAGCTGTATCAAAAGTTGCCTTTAACCAAGCAGTTGACTCTGTTCGTGCAGGTGGTCGTGTAGTAGCTGTCGGTCTCCCATCTGAAATGATGGATCTAAGCATCGTCAAAACAGTTCTTGACGGTATCCAAGTCATCGGTTCTCTCGTTGGAACACGTAAAGATTTGGAAGAAGCCTTCCAATTTGGTGCTGAAGGTCTGGTTGTACCAATCGTTCAAAAACGCCCTGTCGAAGATGCCATTGCTGTCTTTGATGAAATGGCTGCCGGTACCATCCAAGGTCGTATGGTTCTAGACTTTACTCATTAAGATAAATAATAAATGCCAAAACGAGGTAGGACAGAAAATCCCACCTCGTTTTTTTAGCAATAAAATTTTGATACGACAACTAATTGGACTTGGGGCATTTTTTAGACGCCCAAGAGCACTAGTGAAGAAAACGTCATTTTTCTAGACAAATTCTACAAGCAAACAGCGGATTGTTGAAACATCAGGGACCCGGACTAGAAAGTCGTGAGTTAATTCATCGACCTCTGCCCACCCATTTTTTATATTAAATTTTTTTACCATTTTATAGACGATTTTACAAAAAGTTTATATATCAATATCTGTAAAGATAAAGCTTTGAGATTTTTTTCACTCTTTATTATAATTAGTTGCTTTTTTTCTGAAAACGATTTATACTTAAGGAGTCTTAAAGTTTTCTTAAACTACGAGTCAAACATTTTATAAGGAGGAATGACAATAATGAGTATCGGAATCATTATTGCGAGCCACGGTGAATTTGCCGCTGGTATTCATCAGTCAGGATCTATGATCTTTGGTGAACAAGAAAAGGTTCAAGTTGTAACCTTTATGCCAAACGAAGGTCCAGATGATTTATACGCAAAATTCAACAATGCTGTGGCTGCATTTGACGCAGAAGATGAGGTTCTAGTCTTGGCTGACCTTTGGAGTGGTTCTCCATTTAACCAAGCAAGCCGCGTAATGGGAGAAAATCCTGAGCGTAAATTTGCCATCATCACAGGACTTAACTTGCCGATGTTGATCCAAGCCTACACAGAGCGCCTTATGGATGCTAATGCTGGAGTGGATAAAGTCGCTGCGAACATCATTAAAGAAGCCAAAGATGGCATCAAGGCTCTACCAGAAGAGATAAACCCAGCTGAGGAAGTTGCAACTGCTGCAGCTGCTCCTGTAGCCCAAGCTGCCATCCCAGAAGGAACTGTTATCGGAGACGGTAAATTGAAAATCAATCTTGCTCGTCTTGACACACGTCTTCTTCATGGACAAGTCGCAACTGCTTGGACACCAGATTCAAAAGCTAACCGTATCATCGTTGCTTCAGATAACGTAGCTAACGACGATCTTCGTAAAGAATTGATCAAACAAGCAGCTCCTAACGGAGTGAAGGCTAACGTTGTACCAATCAAAAAATTGATTGAGGTTGCAAAAGACCCTCGTTTTGGTGAAACACACGCCCTTATCTTGTTTGAAACACCTCAAGATGCCCTTCGTGCTATCGAAGGCGGTGTGCCAATCAAGACTCTTAACGTTGGTTCAATGGCTCACTCAACTGGTAAAACAATGGTCAATAACGTATTGTCAATGGACAAAGACGACGTTGCTACATTTGAAAAAATGCGCGACCTTGGCGTTGAATTTGATGTACGTAAAGTACCAAACGACACTAAAAAAGATTTGTTTGACTTGATTAGCAAAGCTAACGTTCAATAATTAACATTAAATAGAAAAGGAATAAAACCATGTCAGATATTTCATTCATTTCTGCTATCTTGGTTGTAGTTGTTGCCTTCTTCGCAGGTCTTGAAGGTATCCTCGACCAATTCCAATTCCATCAACCAATCGTCGCATGTACCCTTATCGGTCTTGTCACAGGTAACCTTGAAGCAGGGGTTATGCTTGGTGGATCACTTCAAATGATCGCCCTTGGTTGGGCAAACATCGGTGCTGCCGTTGCTCCTGACGCTGCCCTTGCCTCTGTTGCCGCTGCAATCATCATGATTAAAGGTGGTAACTTTACTACTGAAGGTATCGCAGTCGCAACTGCTACTGCAATACCTCTTGCCGTAGCTGGACTTTTCTTGACTATGATTGTTCGTACAATCTCAGTTGGTTTGGTTCACACTGCTGACGCTGCTGCTAAAGAAGGAAACATTACAGCTGTTGAACGCGCTCACTACTTTGCCCTCGCTCTTCAAGGTCTACGTATTGCTATCCCAGCTGCACTCTTGCTTGCAATGCCAACTGAAGCCGTTCAAAGCGTATTGAACCTTATGCCAGAATGGCTTAAAGGTGGTATGGCTGTCGGTGGTGCTATGGTCGTTGCCGTTGGTTACGCATTGGTTATCAACATGATGGCTACTCGTGAAGTATGGCCATTCTTCGCTATCGGTTTTGCTCTTGCAGCAATCTCTCAATTGACTTTGATTGCCCTTGGTGTCATCGGTGTTGCCCTTGCCTTCATCTACCTCAACCTTTCTAAACAAGGTGGAAACGGCGGAGGAGGAGCTGCAACTTCTAACGATCCAATCGGTGATATCCTAGAAGACTACTAGAAAGGGGAACAATCATGGCTGAAAAAATTCAATTATCAAAATCAGATCGCCAAAAAGTTTGGTGGCGTTCACAATTCCTTCAAGGTTCTTGGAACTACGAACGTATGCAAAACTTGGGTTGGGCTTACTCTTTGATCCCAGCTATCAAGAAACTTTACACTAAAAAAGAAGACCAAGCTGCTGCTCTTGAGCGTCACCTCGAGTTCTTCAACACTCACCCATACGTAGCTGCCCCAATCATGGGGGTTACTCTTGCACTTGAAGAAGAACGCGCAAACGGTACTGAAATCGATGACGCTGCTATCCAAGGTGTTAAGATCGGTATGATGGGACCTCTTGCTGGTATCGGTGACCCAGTCTTCTGGTTTACAGTTCGTCCTATCCTTGGTGCCCTTGGTGCATCACTTGCTGCAACTGGTAACATCGTTGGTCCACTTCTCTTCTTCTTTGGATGGAATGCAATCCGTATGTCTTTCCTATGGTATACACAAGAGTTTGGTTACAAGGCTGGATCTGAAATCACTAAAGATATGTCAGGTGGTATCTTGAAAGACATCACTAAAGGAGCTTCTATCCTTGGTATGTTCATCCTTGCCGTTCTTGTACAACGTTGGGTATCAATCAACTTCACTATCAACCTTCCAGGTAAACAATTGTCAGAAGGTGCCTACATCGTCTTCCCAGAAGGTCCTGTTACAGGTGGAGAATTGAAGGGAATCCTCGGCCAAGCACTTAGCGGATTGAGCTTGGATAGCGTTCAACCACAAACCCTTCAAGGACAGTTGAACTCATTGATCCCAGGATTGATGGGACTTCTCCTTACTTTCCTTTGCATGTGGTTGCTTAAGAAAAAAGTATCTCCAATCACAATCATTCTTGCCCTCTTTGTAGTTGGTATCGCAGCTCGTTTCTTCGGTATCATGTAATCTCGGTGAGAATTTACAAACAAAAAAAGAATCAGGTTTATCTCCTGATTCTTTTGGCTCTTTGTCAAATAGTGTTGATGAAGAACCTAATGAAAAAAGAATCCAACAAAAATTGGACTACCTGTCTCCGGTTGGATACCGAAGACGGTAGCCCTAGGGTGTTTTTATTAAATTCTCACTTTTTGGGGTCAGTCCCTAAGCCTGATAGTAATTTTTTGTTCATACTATTCCCCTTTAGTCATTTACTACTTTAAGTTGCATTGCTTTAGCTACTTCTTCTGCCTTTGATCCCTTAGGTGTATGGATTTCTACATCTGGGTTACAGTTATCCACAAAATAGAAGTATTCTGTAATTTCTGTTACACTTGCTGGAATTGTAATAGATTTAATTGATGATATCCCCCAGAATACTAATGTTCCAATACTCTTTGTTCCTTCTGGGAATACAACTGATTCTAATGAACTGTCAGAGTTGAAAACATCATCTTCTACTGTTTCTATTGACTTACCAAAGTGGACATACTTTAACTTATTGTCAATCGTAAACGCACCTTTTCCAATATATCGTACTGTATCTGGTAAAACGATTGCCTCACAATGTTTCAAGTTCGCAAGACCACGTTCTCCAATTGCGATAACAGGTTTACCTTTAATTTCCTTTGGTACACGAACAACCTTATCGTCAGAAGTACAACTATAGATGACATAACCTTCTTCCCATAAATATACGCATGTTAATATATTAATATCTTTAAGGATTTATAACTATAGTTCCTTAATTTTCCCAGTAAAAAAACGAAAGGCACCACAAGTTATTTATGTGTTTTCTTTAAACGATTCATGTACTTCTGTCGCAACTTCTCACCCGCCTTTAATTGCGGTTGCGATAGATTGAGGACCTAAATATGCATCCCCTGTTATTAGTTCATTTCTATTGTATTCTGATGTTGACCGAAAGTCAAATTTTTACCTTTCATCTAGAACACTAAAGTCTACTTTTGTTCAATTGCTGCAACGACAAGGTCACATGGAATAATATGTTCACTACCTGCCACTTCATGCGTTGATCTTCTTCCACTTTCATCTGATTCACCAAGTTCCATTGTAATAACCTTTACACCAGTTACTTTCCCACTCTCATCACGCAATACTTCTTTAATATTCTCTAAGAAATGGAATGTAACACCTTCATTGTGTGCATCTTTGATTTGTAGTGTAGCTTCTAGT
Source organism: Streptococcus infantis (assembly GCF_047464215.1). Classification (GTDB taxonomy): domain Bacteria; phylum Bacillota; class Bacilli; order Lactobacillales; family Streptococcaceae; genus Streptococcus; species Streptococcus infantis_P. Next base: position 60,222 of record NZ_JASHCG010000010.1, read on the forward strand.
ATATTGTTCATATGGTCATCATTCTTTTGTTTTAGGTTTCAGCGCTTTTAATATAATGGATGTTGGCCTTTTTGTATACACTAAAATAGGGTTGGTGGAAAATTTCCATCAACCCTAAAAATTATAGAACCACACAAAACCCTGACCAGAGATAGCCAGGGTTTTGTATTTCAAAAATTATTCTGTAAATTCTATAGTTACTTTTACTTCAGAATCCATTGAAGAAAATATTGTTTTATAATAATTGATTGCAGATTCTTTAATTTCACTCTTAAATTTATCTAAATACTCTGCTTGTTTATCACTAGAAAGTTGGTTAGCGACCAATTTCCCAGTATCAATATCTTCTGTAGTTCCACTTAATAACTCTCCATGACTATCATATAAATCATAAGGATTATCTTTTGAAAGTTCAACACCAATTACTTCCAATTTTGGAACAATAACCTTATATTCTTTTTCGCTTATTTGTTCAACCTTTACACTACTTTTAATTCCAAATTTAGCTTTATAATTTAAAATTACTAATGCTGCTTTTTTAGAGAACGGCACATCAAACCCAAAAACTTGAGTTGTTTTTGTTTCAGAAATAATTTCATTAATTCCCGCATTCAAAAATACAACTTCATTCACTTTTTCAATACTTTCGATATTAATTGACGATTTGACTTCTGATTTATGTTCCTTAGGTAAGAAAAATAGCACTCCAATAGCTATAATAGCTATTAATACCACATTCAATAGTACACTAAACATATTAACTTTCTTCTTTAATATAGACAAGATAAAAAAACCTCACTTTAAATAATCTATCTAAATTTTACACATTCTAAAGAAAATAGTCAATATTTTTTCGTACTATCTTCTAAAATTAATTGTGCCTATTAAAAATGAAATTAGTTTGTTGCATTTGATTTTATTTTTTGAACACCAAATCCATTTAAAATTGAGTGCTATTTTGAGCACTAAAAAAGGGCTCTTTGTCAAATAGTGTTGATGAAGAAATTTAGGAAGGGATTAAGCAACTAATTGTTGCTTAATTCCTTTTTGTTTTGGGCCAAACATTTTTGTTATTAAAATAATCCTATTTCTAAAATGGTAATAGTTTCTAAAGCCGTAGGCATTTCTTTTAAGCACTTTTATTTTATTGTTTATTCCTTCAATAGGGCCATTTGTTCTAGTTGGATACTCACAAGTATTTTGAATATATGGCAAGTAAGTCATAAGAGTCTTTAATACTCTTTTTAAACCAGGAGATAGGTCTAATTGCGTAGCTGCTTCAATCGTTTCCTTGAATTCTATATAATCTCTATCCTGTATACATTCACGAAGTGAATGTACAACCTCATAATCATTTTTAAGAGATGGATTTTTTTCTAAGATATAATCTACGATTCCTTTACTTGTTATGAAGCTTTCAAAAAGCTTATAACGATTATATTTATAGTTCTGAAGTTCATTAGAGTTCTTTAAAATTAACTTCCAATAATGTTTTAACTTTCGATATAATTTAGAGTCTTTATAGCGATGCTTATTCATGACACGTACCCGAGTTCGATTTAATTCTCTATTTAAGGCTTGTACGATATGAAAAGGATCAATGATAATTTTAGCGTTAGGAAACATTTCTTTTATTAATTGAATGTACGGTAAGTACATGTCGATGGAGATAGTTTTTACCTTTAATCTAGTCTTAGGCTCAAAACGATGAAAATACTTTTTCAAGCTGTAAGATTTTCTATCTCGTACAACATCGACCAGCTTGTGTGTAGTGCTATCACAAATAATGAAGCTCATATTACTATCGGAAGATTTGACGGATTTAAATTCATCAAAACACAAATGCTCAGGTAAATCGTGTAATGGTTTAATCTTTAGTAAACGTGTTGTATCATCTATGATACGTCTTACCGTATGAACTGAAACATTTGTTTCTTTTGCGATATAGGTTTCAGATACTGTTTCACTTATTTTTGATTTAATTTCGTTTTTTAAGCGTTTAGAGATATGACAGTGTTTTTCTACGATTCGACTAGTGTCTGCGGTAAATGAAGAGCCGCATTCTCTACAGAGAAATCTCTGCTTGCGTAGATTTAAGTAGGCCGCTAGGCCTGAAACAGAACAGAGAGTGATACGAGATGTTTTCGTGCCGTTTTTAACGATATTATTATTTCGGCTAACACACCCACAAACGGTACAAAATTCTGGTTTATGCGTATAAGTAGCTGCATAAAATAAAGATTTTCTCTTTTTAAATATCTTCTCTTGAACTTTATTATCCCAAATAATGTTTTTATCTTTGATTTGTAGTGTAGCTTCTAGTATATTGTTCATATGGTCATCATCCTTTTGTTTTAGGTTTCAGCGCTTTTAATATAATGGATGTTGGCCTTTTTGTATACACTAAAATAGGGTTGGTGGAAAATTTCCATCAACCCTAAAAATTATAGAACCGTTCTTTTTATATCTCATTTATTCAGCCAAGGCACCCATTGGATCCCATGGTGCAAGGACGATTGGTTCTGCTTCATAGGCAGCTTGTTCTTCTGCTGTTAGTAATTCCTTACGAACAACAATTTGGTAAGTGTACTCGTCCATCCAAGCATCTGAAGCAACAAAGTAACCATCTGTACCGACCTTGTCTCCCCATGAGTTTTCAACTTTCCATTTGACTGATCTGCCATTTTCATCCAAATCAACACCTGTCAAGACCATAGCGTGGGTCATCAAGCTTTCGCTGTAGTCCAAACGTCCTGCCTTGTCTTGAGTGAGTTGGATATCCATGCTTGATTCAAAATCATAAACATCTGTCGCAAGGATTCCGGCTTTACGGTTGCTGAGCTGGCCGACATCTGAACCAAACCAGACAGTTTCTCCTGTTTGCATTTGGGCAATGGCCAATTCTTTCAGACGTTCCATCGGTACGTTGATGTAGCGAACTGCACGGCTACCAACGACATTTCCCAACATCTCAACTGTGTAAGATTTACCATAAGGTTTGTCAGCGGTTGGTGCATTGATTACAGAAACGTAGTCTTCTAGTGGAAGGTCTACGTATTTCTTGTAAAATTCTTGTGGTGTGATGCCTTTTTCACTTTGGTAGTTGTTGTCCTTATCGCGATAAGCAAAGTCAAACTGACGTGGTGGGAGACCTAGTGACATGGCAAGGAAATTAAAGATTTCTTGCAAGAGGTCTTCTTTCTTAGCTTGAACAGTCGCTTGATCAGCACCAGAAGCCAAGAGGTCACGCAAGATTTGAGCATCTTGACGAAGCAATTTGTTAAGGATGGCATTGAGCTCACGGCTGCTGCTAGATGAAACAGACTCAGGATAAACAGACTTTGGAACGACACCATATTTTTCAAAGAGAGCTACAACCATATCCCATTGTCCACCATCTTGTTGTGGAGTTTGGAGTAGGAAGCTAACCTTGCGGCTTGTCAATTCTTGGTCAGCAGTCGCAATCACTTGCTCCAAGAACCAGTTAGATTTTTCATACTTGTCCCAGAAGAAGGTGTGGGCTTGTGACAATTCAAAGTTTTCAAGTTTGTATTGAGAGATGAGTTTGTGGCGGAAAGTATTAAGTGCCGCAAACATCCAGCAACGACCAGAAGCTTTCTGGTTAGTGACCTTGTCCTTAGTCAAGTCAAGTGAGAAAACAGGTGTGTTGTCTACATGGCTTTGACGACGCTCAAGGGCTGCAAAAATTCCATTGTGACTGGCAGCATTTTCGATAGCTTGGTATTTTACATTTGCTTCATAGTTGGCAAATAATTTATCTGTAAATGATTCTTGAATCGCGTTCATAAAATCCTCCTTTTTATTCTACAGTCTATTATAACGCTTTTCACAAAGGAAGCAACCAAAAACTGAAAAAGGCAGGGATATTCTCCCTACCTTTTCCGACTATCCAGTTTATTGAACGCTCTCAAGCAAGCCTTCTAGTTCTTCCTTGCTTAAGCGACGCCATTCTCCACGTTTCAAATCCTCATCCAAGGTCAAAGTTCCCATGGTTAAACGTTGCAAGTTCACAACTTCCTTACCACAGTATGCCACCATCCGTTTGACCTGGTGGAATTTCCCTTCTGCAATGGTCACGCGAACCAGACTTTCATCCTTTTCCCTATCAATAGACAAAAGCTCCAGTTTGGCAGGCTGGCAGGTAAATTCTTTGAGCGAAATCCCTTGTGCAAATGTCTCAATGTCTTCATCCGTCATGATTCCATCGACTTGCGCCAGATAGGTCTTATCCACATGGCGTTTTGGTGAAAGAAGAGCATGAGCCAACTGGCCATCATTGGTCAAGAGCAAGAGTCCATGCGTATCGATATCCAAACGCCCTACTGGGAAAACTTCCTTGGCACGTGCATAGTCATCCAACAAGTCCAAGACTGTCTTGTGTTTTGGATCCTCAGTTGCTGAAATAACTCCTTGGGGCTTGTTCATCATATAGTAAACAAACTCCTCGTAGTCTATCTTTTGCCCGTCAAAACAAATTTCGTCCGTGTCTTCATTGATTTGCAACTTGGCAGATTTTTCTTTCTTACCATTCACTGTCACGCGCCCAGCCTTTAGAAAGTTTTTGACCTCTGTCCGACTTCCTACGGCGCAGGCAACCAAATATTTATCTAATCTCATAAAGATATTATACCATGAAAAAGCATAGACTTAGAACAAAAAACAAGCCGCCTGATTGGGCGACTTTATTTTATAGGGAGATTATTATGAAAAATTTTTAGGAGTTAAAGTTAAGGTCTTCTTAACTTATGCTTATAGTATAAGCTAGATTCCTAAAAGTTTTCTTAAACTTTTCTCCTCAAACTTAAATTTCTTTAAATCTTCACTATTAAAATCAAGCATTGTCTCTTTAAAAAATATAGATCATGAAAATGTTAAGGCCATAAAGAGGAGTAGCATCACAAATAAGGCTAAGCTAACGAGCAAAGTTAGAACTTTAACAAGCGTATTGCTTTGCCAATAGCTGGGCTTGCCGATATTACTAGTTGCATCCATAGAAAAAATTTGAGTTTGTCTTGGTTGAATGGTCACAAGGATGATTAAGGCAATAGCTAAAATAATGGTTAAAATTATCAATAATTCAGTCATTTAACTACCTCAAAAGTCCTATTAAAGTAAACAGCAAACCTATCAAAATAATCAATCCCAACAAGAAAGAGAATGTTTTACTGATTTTTTCACCACGTGTAGATTTTTCTTTTTTGATGGGTTCTTGTTTCATCTCTTCCATACGACCTTCAACATCCTGATAAAATAGATCTTTTTTAGTCATGGCTTTCTCCTAAAATGGTTTCCATCCGCTCCTGATACATGATTGGATCCACATAATTGGCATGGTACCCTTGATCTCCAAGAGCTCGACCCATCTCTTTGACATGAGAAAGGGCTAACTCAATGGTATGAATCATGTCATCAACTGCTTCCTTAGCGAAAATATGATTTGGAGCTGTATAGCGGCGATTATGGGCTGTTTCCTCAAAAGCTAGGACCAGTTGGTTGTGTTCAAAAGCCTGACGAACAGCTTGAAGTAGTTCATTCCCATAGTTGATATCCAAATAGATATCTGATAACTGATAAAGCTCCTGAATCTTTTGGGGACTGGCATTTTGATAGAGTACGACATTGGGATAGCGGAGCATATCCAGCAACTTGGATGACATCTCTGTCACTGCCGCGATTCGGAAAGTGACCCTTGGTAAACTCTCCACCAATTTTTCAACTTGCTCTAGTTGATCCGAATTGGTCACTATTAGGGCATCAGGTCGAACAAAATTATCACGCTTAAAGTGATAATGATAGCCTAAGTGACTAAACTTATGATGGAATTTTGCATCCGTCAATTGCAGAGCGCGTTCATAAGTCGCATAATCTGGAATGATAATGGTCTTAGCACGAAGTTGGTCATTCTCCAAAATCAATTGCATATTTCCTGGTATATCATCATGTAGTGGTTCTTGCCAAACTAGAATATCCTGACCTGATTTGTCTGGGAAATGGAAGGAAGTCAAAAACGATGTAGATAGGGTATTAAAGAGAAGGTGGTCTAGATTCACTTTCAAACCTTGTAAGAAGTCTATGATAAAGGCCACTCGACCAGAAAAATGGCGCAAGCCTTGCCCTTCCAAGGTTAACAGAATATCACCTGTGACATGGTTTTCCAAAATAACTTCTTTTTGATCTACGTTCCGATAAGAAGTCATAATAGCTTGGCCAGAAGCATCAAAGGTCGTCTTAGCAAAGCAAGCTCCAAAACGATTGTAGTGATCTACTTGGAAGATGCGACCTGCTGGTGTTTTCCATTCGACTTTTTTCACCAAACGAGCCTGTAAACCAGCTGCAAAATGAATCACTGCTCGTTCTTGATTAAGGTCATTGATGGTTCCAAATTGATTATTCCCAGCAATCTCCCAAAAGTCTGGTACAGGAACTTGGTTAAAATACAAGGGTTTACCGCTATCATAACCCAAATAATAGGTGAAAGGTGAGACAACTCCATCTGGCAAAAATCCATCGGGTTCAATAACCACAGCCAAATCAGACAGTCCTGCTTCAGTCAGACTATAGTGCAAATCTTGGCTTTCTTGATTATATACATCAAATAACTGAATCATCCACTACCTCCTTGATTGTATTTTCCCATTTGTTCAAAATCTCTTGAGTCAAGAACTTCTCGGCTATCTGGTAGGATTTTTCTCTCATACTATCCAAACGATTTTCCAAATACAGTTGGCAGATTTTTTCTGCATAAGCTTTCTTGATTTCATCTTCGACATGGTCAGATGAACTTGGAATCAAGTAACCATTTTCACCATCTTCGATGAAGGTTTGATTTCCATAAGGAACATCAAAACCAATCAATGGCAGGCCTGATCCAATTGCTTCCATGAGTGTCAACCCAAAGCCTTCACTGGTAGAAGCGGTTAGATAAACTTCATACTGTGAATAGATTTGGGAAAGTTCTGCATGGCCCTTGAGTTTAATATACTCTTCTGCATGACCTGCAGCGATAATCTCATGAAGACGTCTTTCTTCGCCACCACTACCGTAGATATCAAAGGTTAATTCTGGCAATTCCTTATGAGCCTCAATCACAGCCTTCACGAGCCAATCAATGTGTTTTTCCTTGGCTAGACGCGAAGCTGTAATAAGAGAAAATGGCTTACGGCTCTCTTGTGGTTTTGTTAATTGGTCAACACTTCCAACTGGAATGGTCACAATCTTAGGTGCATGCGAGGTATAGTGAGCAAACTGTTGCTCTAGAACTTCCTTTTGACGATCCGTTGAAACGATAAAGAGATCTACCTTATCTGCATTGGTAAACTGGTAGTCATAATAGTTGTTCCAAAGGATATAATCATCATTGGTCGCATTTTCACTGTAATGCTCCGCATGAACAACTACCGCTAGATGCGCCGCTTGCGCTTCCTCAAAAACAACCTGACCAATCCCTGTCTCACGATCTAAAATTACTAGATCTGATTTACTTAACCCAAGTGTCTGCATGAAATAACGGAGCAAGGCGGGTTTCCCGTATAAGATTCGATCCTTGAAACGGTAGACTTCCTCGGTCCCTTGATTCATGAACATCTCATAAGCTGGAGTCCCATCTTCATTGTAGAAGGTTCTTTGGTAGAGTGTCGCTACATTATCTTTAGGAGCAAAATACTCTGTGCAGTAGCGTGTGTAAGAGAAGTAATCCTTGCGGATTAACTTACCAGCATACACATACTCCACATGTTGGACAAAATCTTTTTCCTCATCTACCAAATAACAAGTGATAAACTTGTCCTCATCTGAGAAGAAGATTCGTTCAATTTTCCCATTTCGTTCACGACGGCTTTCTACACCTTCAAAGTAAGCCAAAACATCATCTACCGTCACACTGGTCGGTGCAATCTTGATGTCTGTGAAGTGAGTGTAAAGCCAGATGACCTGATCATCATCAAAACCGATATTTGCGGTTAAGTGCTGGATATTATCACCCAAAATCATGTCTGTAAAGATAAACTTTGACGGCAGATTTAGGCTGCGAAAAATACCTGCACGGTAAGCTTGGGCATATTCAACACCACTGCTGGCCCAGCCGATTCCTAAATTTATATTGTAAATTGTCATATTGTCCCCTTTTTATGGAAAATAAGCCATAATTTCCCCATCAGGTGAAATGTCTACTCGACTCAATAGAAGATTTCGAACCATATCCTTCTTGACCTGCCTTTTCATCTCTTCAAATCCATGATAGGCTTCTTGATAATACTCGACAATAGGATTCTTTTGAGCAGCTGATTGCCCACCGATTGCTAGACTCAATTGTTGCAGGTAGTCTACCTGCTCTACCCAGTTATCATCTATTGCTTTTAGCAATGCTAAACGCTGAAAATCTGAAAAGAAGTCATGAGTTTCCAGAATCGTTCGTTTCTCTTGTAGACTCTTTTGAACGGTTGTCTCCAGAACTAGCTTGATTGCATCCTTATCCGTCAGATCTAACTCTTGCGGAACTGCATGGTAAAGAAAACTAATATTTTTAACGATAAAATGATACAGTTCTTCTCTACTTTCAAAGGGTTCTTCTGCCAAGCTTTTTCTTACGAACTCATCCAGAACATCTACAACAAAACCATCAAGATCCTCGGTTCCATCAATCAAGCGATTTCTTTGACTATAGACCATCTCTCTTTGGATATTCATACTCTCAGCATACTCTAAGGTTTGCCTTCTTGATGATCTAGCAGCGCTATCGCTTGCCTTCTGCGCTTTTTCTACTAATTTCCGATAGCGTCTTCCTTCTAAAAGTTCTGGGCTTATCTGTTTATTTACTGTATAGTCCTTATACATCTTATGGACCCAAGAAGGTCCATACTTCTTGATCACATCATCTTCCAGTGAGACAAAAAATTTCGACAAGCCAGGATCTCCCTGTCGACCAGAACGTCCTCTAATCTGTAAGTCAATACGTTTACTATCCATCCGTTCTGTACCAATGACAACTAGACCACCCAGTTCAGCAACTCCTGGACCAAGCTTAATATCAGTCCCACGGCCAGCCATAGAAGTCGCAACTGTCACGGCTCCCATACGACCTGACTCTGCAATCATCTGAGCTTCACGCGCTGCATTATGGGCATTTAAAACGTTATGAGCAATTCCTTCACGTAATAATAGAGAGGAGTAGAGTTCCGACATTTCTACCGATCCAACAAAAATCAATAAAGGATTACCCTTTTCATGATAATATTTAATCTCAGCAAGCGATGCATACACTTTCTCAGGTAGGGTAACATAGAGATTGTCTGGATAATCAATTCGCTGATTCGGACGATTTGTAGGGATTCGAATGACTGACATGCCATAAGTTTCTAAAAACTCTTTCTCTGCAACCTTTCCTGTCCCAGTCATCCCAGAGATTTTTTTAAACTTCTTAAATAAGCTTTGGTAGGTAATGGAAGCCATCGCCCGTGTTTCTTCAGACAAGGGAACATGCTCTTTTGCCTCAATGGCTTGGTGTAAACCACCCTGTAATTTGGTCATTTCTAATAAACGACCTGTACTTTGATCTACCAATACGAGTTCTTCCTCTTTCTCACCCTTACGGATGATATAGTCTTTATCCCTTTTAAATAAGGTATGAGCTCGTAAAGCAAAGGTCAGGTGTCTTGCTAGTACGCCATGTTCTTCAGAATAGAGGTTATCAATACCTAAAAAGCTCTCCGCAGTTTGAGCGCCCTTAGTAGTGAGCCAGACTTCTTTTTTCTCTTCTTTAAAGATATAGTCTTGACCCTCAACTAGAGTTGTCATCAAGGTGTCAATAATTCCATAAAAATTGGATTGAACCCTAGGAGAACCTGAAATGACCAAGGGAGTTTGAGCACTATCCAGCAAGACTGAATCTACCTCATCTACGATAACAAAGTTAAATTCTGGCATGTACTTTTTATCTTCACTAGAGGCTAGATTATCAATCAAGTAGTCAAAACCAAGACCACTGTTTGTCGTATAAACAATATCCGCACTATAAATTTCCCGCTTATCTTCAGGCGTTAACTCTTCATCCTCGTCTTCAGAAAAGGGAATGCGAATGGTCAAACCTAAGAACTCATAGACTTGTCCCATCTCCTCTGCATCACGCTTGGCAAGATAGTCGTTAGTCGTCACCAGCATAACACCTTTTCCCGATAAGGCATTGAGATAGACTGGCATCGTAGCGGTCAAGGTTTTACCTTCACCTGTATTCATCTCCGCAACATTCCCTTGGTGGATGACAATCCCACCCATGACCTGTACATCATAGGGAAACATTCCTAGGATCCGCTTATCGGCTTCACGTACAACTGCAAAAGCTTCCACTAAAAGATCGTCTAAGCTTTCTCCAGCAGCAATTCTATCTTTAAATTCTTGAGTTTTACCTGCTAATTCATCATCTGTTAGCGAGGCCATCTCTTCTTTTTTTAGATTGATTTGATGCAAGATTTTTTTCACCTTGCTCAATTGTCTATTCTTGTTCCACATCTTGCTCAGAATCGTCCTCTTCTATTGAAAATGAATGAAAGTCAACTGCTTGAAATCCTGCACTCAACAGCTGTACTCTGTAATGATAGGCTTCTTCTGGATAGGTAAAGGTGAAATCCAAGTCTTTTTCAATCACTTGACCAACCTGCTTATCATAACGATCCATAAAGATGAGCCTAAAGTATAAACCATTTTGAGGTTGCACAGTCATACGACTAGACAAACGGTAACGATATCCCCTTTTTAAAAGAGGTAAGGTTGGGGTTAAGCGATTTCCTTGAAAGTTAAAACTTGAGGTCCACTCATGAATCATAGTACCAGAATTCACCATATCATTTTCCAGATAAACATGGTCTCTTGAATGATAGAGGACAATAGAACCAAACAAAAATGTATTTTGCCTACTATCCCCTGAACTTCCTCCTTTAAACTCTCCCCAGTATATTTCTTTATGCCGTTTGAACATCATTAAAACTTTCTCCCAAAATCCTGCTCTAAAATCATCTTATAAAAATTCTTGAACCACGCAGTACTGGTACTACTATCGTCATTGTGGCGACCTGAGGTGCCCTTGACCATGATACGAGCACCCGTATGATAAAGGGCCTCTACTAAGTCATCATAGGCACGTGGATCATAGTCTTCCTCTTTCATATAAGAGAGACCAAAGATTGTTTGACTAAAATCTGCCTGTTTAAAAGGGGTCCAAAAACGATCATCCAAGGATCTCATAGCATCTATACTAGCATCCCCTTTAGAATGATGACGTAAGATATCAAAGGCGGTTGGGAAAAGCCCAGGTGCCTCAAGTCTGCCTCTCTCTGCTATCAAGCCAAGATTGGTCAAGGGTTTTGAAACGATAACAGCTTTAGGTTCAAAGAAAGAACTGTAATACATAGCTCCATAAGTTCCCATGGACATGCCCGAAAGGATGAGTTCCTTATTTGAGAATCCTAACAAATCTAAATGTTCTTGAATGACATTTCGAACACCATTTTCGATACTCTGATCACCCAAGTAAAAAGCTCCTCCATCTATCCGAGGATCTTGAAAAAGAAGGAAAGGTGTCCCAAAGGATCTCATCATTCCAAATCCCTCAAATCCTTCCGCTCGACGATAACCAGAAAAGTAGATATTCAACGGTGGCTTAAAGTCTCCTGGATAGAAAAAGTAATTGATTTCCTCACGCTTTTCATTATGAATGATTCCCCCACCAAGAACATATTTACCAAATTGGTAGCGCGTCAAACGCTGGTGAAGAGCTCCTATTTTCAGACATCCTGCTCCTCTAGCTTCTAAAGAGATACTGATAAATGAAGAAAAGTCATCATCCAGTACAAGGGCAGACTTCATATCTTCAACTGTGAAAACTCGTTCTTTAACAAAGTTAGCAGTGGAGCCATCTTGGATATTTCGAACAATCAGACGAATATCACAAGTCCAATCTTTCTCATATTCGAGCCAAAGTTCGACTGGGTTAAATTCGCTAGCTCGAATATTATACTTCCAACTAATTAAGGGGCGAAAGTCTTGACCATACTTTCCTAGGAGTTCTAGATTTTCATAACCGTTATATCGAACCTTTCCCGTAAAAGCAGGATTGACAATCATATCAATTGGAACTAACTTATCTCCATACTGCCCTCTAAACAGGGCCTTAGATAAGAGTCGCAAAAGTTCTGATGGGTTTGAAAAATCTGTTGCTTGAGCACAGGTTTTTTTCAAAAAATCTTGAACATCTTTTGATTGAGGCTTATCTGTATCAGGGTAGAAAATCGTATAAGGAGTCAGCTTTCTGATCAAAGGAATCAAATCCGATAAATGTTCAGGATTTTCAACCAAAATAGCTGAAAAAGTTCTTAAGCCTTCCATTTTCATGACCTTCTTTATGGCAGTCGTTGATCTCGGCCAAAAGAAATGCCAGTCCATATTTTCAGGAAGCTCATAGATATGGCTCCAGTTTCTGCTACCTATCTGCAAAATCTGTAATTTATTGCTCACTTTTTGCCTCCTCTAACCATTTTTCCCACTTGTCTACAAATTGATCACCTGTATTTTGTCGAATCTTATCAATTGAGTATATTAAGGCTTGATTCCAATTTTTCAAGGTATCTAAGAAATAGTGCCCAGCTTTACTAAACTCCGATAAATCCGATAGGATATACCCATTTTGTAAATGGGTAACATATTCTGACTCGTGTCGGTTGATTTGAGGGATTCCTGCGCTAATCCCTGCAATCTGTGTGTAAATATTAGCGACTGGATTCAAATCAACAATTAAACGAGTATACTCTAGCTCACGAATTAAGCCCATCTCATCATTTAGATTGATAATCTTAAAGCGGTAATCATCCTTGGTATTTTCTTCTAATGTATTTTCTGCATCAGATACCACAGAATCCTTTAACAGATCTCTTGGGTTAAGACGTTCAAGAATGAGCGAATCGAGTTGCTCCTGCAAAGCTTCAATTTGATAACCTTCTGCATTAAATACTGAAAAAACAACCTCTGTCAAGGGATTTTTCGAAACGAAATGCATGATTTCATACAGGACTTCTGGATCTTGTTGCATCTGTATATCTAATTGGACATAAATTTTTGATTCCTTTAATCGTTGGCTAATCCCTAATTTTAAGCGCGTATCAAATGACGGTAAATGATGCATTTTAGAAGCAAATTGGGGATAGGTCTCTTGTAATCGCTCAAGAAAATCTTTCCGATCACTAATCAACATTCTAGACTGTTCTACTACTTGGCGATGAGTTTGTAAATCATCTGCTTGATTTCTTTCAATAAAGAAACTTATAATTTTAGGAGCTTCTTTTGGTAATTTTTCTAACAATTGATCTTGAAACTTGGTATTAGCTGCCAAAACAAATGAATCTCCAACTTGATAGTCTTGATTTAAAAATTTTGTTAAGAATTCCCAAATAAGTTCATCAATACTCTCATAAGCTAATTTTTCAAAACGATAGCTTAGCGCTGGGTTTACCTTTACAATTGGCTCTTCCCCCTGCAAGTTTTCCCTAAGTTGCCACTGGCCTTTTGCATTGTAATAATAGCGAGTAGCTGGCTTCTGATCCTTAAACTCTACAAGACTAGATAAAAAGCCTCGATCATCAAAATAGCAAATAAAATCAACTTGGTCATCCTTAAAATACGTGATGTAGCTGATAAAGCCTTCTGAACCATATTCAATTTCAGCATAGAGTTCTCCTTGTTGCTTAACTACAACTACAAAAGGAGTATAGATAAAATCACAATCTTCATCCCATGCTAAATCCTTTAATTGTAAAGGATGCATCTCCTCAGCTTCAATATTTTGAATAGCATCAAAAACGGAGAAAACATCAGACTCCAATAAATCTTGTCTGTGTAACAAATAGCGTAGATGAGGATGATAAGTCAACCATAGCATCTTAGATTCTAATTCTTGGCGTTTAAAGATACGAATTTGGTGTAAGATATCATCAAATTCTAAGCGATAAGGAGTTCTATACCAAGGCACAATACTAGCTTGCCAAGATGGATTGTTACGCTCCAAAAAAGGAATGAAATAATACATATATTCTCCTCACAATTATGAATCAATTTCTAAGAGTGGTCTATAATTCTCATTTAAGGTCAAGGCGTCAATTTCTTCCTTGATATTAAACACCATTCCATTAAAAATCAAAAATAAACCTGGAAGCATCGTTAGTTGCATATAGCGTGGATCATATAATACAATCAACATTGGTAATCCTGCCATAAGAACAGTATAGGTCGAACCAATTACTGCAAAACGTAAGATCAGCCAATTGATATAACGACTTGTTTCTTCTCCTGGATATATATTATAGATATACTCTCCAGATTTTTTCATCTTCTCAGCGATTTCTTCTCCATTCATATTAACAAAAGAGAAAGCAAGTCCCAATATAAATAAAACAACAATATAAGTGAAGATCCAAATTGGCTGACCAATTGCAAAGCGGCTAATCCACTCTCCAATCCACGATTCTTTCGGTAAAACCATCTGAAGAAGCAACAAGCTATATTGTGGGATGGATACCAAGGACATGGCATACATAAAAGGCATTCCTCCAGCTGGGTTTAGCAAAATATCCAAATAAGAATAACGCTTAAAACGATTATGAATCATAATCTTATTAACAGGAATTCTATAACGTGCTCGCTGAACTCTGACTACAATTGCTAAAAATACGATGGAAAGTATTAGAAGAGCCATAATCAATACAGGACTAACCTGTAATTCTTTTATACTATTTAGGATGTTTTGTGGCATACTAATAACCATGCTGGACATTAAGATAACTATAGAACCCCCTATCCCAAACAAAGAATTCAGATCCGATAACCAAACCAAGAAAAAGGTACCCGCGATCAAGAGTAGAACATTCATTGTCAATACCAGTCCATAATTAACCCCTGACTGAATAGGGAGATTAAGAGTAATAGCTAATGCTTGGATTAAAGCAATAACAAACGTTAGAATCATTTTCCCACGATCTTGAATTTCAATTGGCAAATTTTGAAAACCTAGTTTCTTAGACATACTAAACATCTGCCATAAAATCATCGCCGACATCCATGGAGATAGTCCAACTGAAAATAAGGAAAGACTCCGAAGGTTGCCACCTGTCATAGCAGTAGAAAATGCTAAGAAAGCAGCAGTTCCACCCAAAAAACTCGTGTCATTAACGTTTACAAAGGGAAGGGTCAATCTACTTCCTAGAACATAAATGAACAAGAAAGAAATCGTCCACAGGACCCGTTTCACGACAACTGATGTCAATTTTATCTTCAATTTTTTCTCCTACTTATTCGATTGATGGGATATTTTGATAAACATAGCTGAATCTATAAATTAATCCTTTGCCAATAATGGCATTCCCTCATCCTAATAGATGAGGGCAATCCATAACTATTCTATTCTAAACATCCAAAACCTGCATCACTGCATCAATCAATAGTTTTTTTGTAAAGTAACCTTGTTTCAAGGCATAACTCACTTTATATACATTTTCAACCATTTGTTGATAAGCTTCTACTGTCGTTCCCTCTACAAGACGACTGGCTTCTTCCAAACTATCTACTACATAACCTAAGCCTTTTTCCTTTATGAAACTGGCATTTGAGAGATAGGATGGTACTACTACTGGAATTCCAGCAGCAAGATAAGTGCTAACTTTATGAGAGATATTCAAGCGATAGTAATCTGCCTCTTCAGCTGGATTTTCACTTGTTCCCCATACTAAGCCAAAGCCCCCCTCTGACAAAGCAAAAAGCAACTCTGGATCTGTTTTCCACCCTTTAAAGGAAACACTTGGATTATGATTCTCCTGATTAGACTCGGAAAAAATATCGAGTGGGGTTGAGTAAGCCCAGTTGGATAAGTGTTCAAAACGTTCTACACTACCCGCAAAAGATAGTTTTTTTTGAAAAGCAGGCTGTCTCAAAGGATAGTCATGAACATGATCCCACATGCCTTGGATAATAATCTTTTGAACTGTCAATCCTTCCTGAATCAGGCGTTCTTTCATGTTTTCTGAAGGAACAACTACTAGATCTGATTGGTTGTACATCTCGATGTATTCAGGCATCAAGTAATAGTTAGATGGAAACATAAGGGGTGGAACATCATGGATAAAGGTTATGATTTTCGTGTTTAAAATCTTACATTTTCTAATAAAGGCCTGATCATACTCTCTACCATTCCACGTAGGAGATTGATAAACGACAATATCACCGTAACCCACTCGAGCCATGACACCATCTAAACGGCTATTCAACTCACCTTGACTGTCACTATAAATATCGTAAAAGTAAAAGCCAAGCTCGTGAAAGTCTAACTTTCTTGCAATTTTAACGGTTTCATTCTGGGCGATCAAAGCTGTACTCTGACCAGACATACCGTAAATATTTGTAATATTAATTTTCATTTTGAATCTCTAATTTAGTATTTTTTAAAACAAACCACTCACAAACTTAAAGTTCCTTCAAAAAATCGACCATAGCCTGAGGATTATCATGAGGAAATACTTGATCTACATGATAAGGATTGGCCACATTATCAAACGCTAAAATTGTTTTCTTAGCTTCTTGCACCCATTCTAAAACATCAGGAAATTTAAACTCATGATTGATATCCAGATAAACATCACATTCTTCAATCATTTTCCTGCACATCCACCTCATAACAGTTGGATGCAACTTAATATTCTCATAACTGGCTAGACTTCTGAGAATTTCTCCCATATCCGTAAAAGTTAAAATATGAATATCATACTCAGGTAAATGTTTAATCAGATAATCAATTTGTTCTAATTGCTGACTGCCTGTAATGATCAATGCTTGATATTTAGCTTTTTTCACGACAAGTTCTTCTTGACTATTTATTTGAGACCACTCTAGTTGATTATATTTCCACCAAACTTCACGTAGGCGACCTACCGAATAAGTATTCCAAGGTTTATCGGTAGACAAATAATGAACAATCGCTGGTAATGGAGTCAAAGGCAATTCAAAAATAAAATATTGCCCCCGACTATCAGCCAACTGATCATATCCAATCTGAAAATTATAGGTATCATCTAATAATACATAATTTTCTCCCATCACTAGATTGAGAACTGTTTGATCAGCTTCAAGTAAGTGTTCATGTTCTCTTTCAGTAATGTTAATGAGTTCCTGCTGGATTCCCTTATCCTTCCAATACGCATTATTGATCAGTAACACTCCTGCATTAAATCTGTCTTCTAAACCATATATGATTTTTGCAGCAGCTAGAGGTTTATTGGTTAAATCAATAGAAAATAGATCTGTCAAATCACGTGTAACTACTAAGTCACAATCTAAATATAAAACAATATCTTCTGACACAAAACTCGGTATAAAATAACGAGCAAAGGTCATAAAGTTTATGTGCTGTCCAACAGGTGGTAGACTCCAATTTCGCATATTACCTCCAAACAGCTTGATATCAACTATCTCACTATTTCGGTATGCCATTTTTTCCCTGACGGAGACAAACCACTCTTGGGGAATATCCTGATTAAAAATATAAATCTTGACATCACTATTGTGATAGCAAATAGATTTTAAGGTAGTTTCGATTTGACGAATATAACCGTAATCTCCTGCTAACACAAATACTTTTTTATTCATTCACTACTCCTTGACTATAGCTTCACGATGATAGATGCATCATAAGCCGCATCGGCAACTAGCTGAATTTCTTGATCAAAATTATGCTCTGCGGTATGCTTGTGTGAGAATTTCACTTTTGAAGCTGCTCCCATCTTAAACCACTCATATTCGGAATCAATATGACCTAAATCAATCGCTTGTATGCCTTTTTTGCTTAAGTGATACGCTAAAACCTTGGCTGTAGGTCCAAGCATCAAGAATACTAATTTACCAGCCGCATGCTTTTCAATCGCTTCTTGAATAGCCTCAACTTTACTGTAGGCATTTCTAGAAGGGCAGATGATCCGCTCAACTGACTGAGCATTGTCAAAAAGATCGTTGCCAACTCCTGAACGTGAGTTTTCACCTTCGACGATCAAGATATCTCGTTTATCCCAAAGTTTCTTTAATTTTTCAAAGTGGGCTACCGAAGCAGACTTATCTTTGAGGTCCATATAAGGACGAGATATAAAAGTAGAACCATAGAAACTTGCTGTACAAAATCTATGATAGGCTTCTTTATAATTCTCTAAATGCTTTTGCCAAAAGTTAACAGCTTCAGGATTATAGCGTTCCAAGCCTTCAAAAACATCTGAGAGACAGACCAGTAATTCTGGAGAGCTTTCTAGTTGGATCATACTTCTAAGCTGTTCTGACAATGTCTCATCGTAGTCTTGATAAGGAATCCCATGTCCCATCATAATATCCATTTCTCCATCTCCATAACGAATAACGGAAGAATGGTGTTCTAGTATATAATCAAGACTCTGCTGGATATCTAGTACCTTTGGGTAGGCTTGCAGCTTTTTTACAGGTAGTTCTCCATTTTGACAATAGTTTTCAATAGCTAGAACCATCTCCTCAGGATGTGCTTGGTCATAAAGAAACTGACCTTGTTCACCATGGGCTACACTTTCAAAAGCAAATACTGGTTTTCCAGCTTGTCGGAAACGCCCAATGATCCCATCAACTTCGGATTCAGCATTGATATCCAGTAAAAAGTCACAGCCTTCAACCAAGCTATCAATCAAAGCTGGTTGCCCAGCAATATCTGATAAGACAGAGACATTTGGGTAGGCCAGTAAAGCTGTAATACTATCCGCCACCATAACGGGAGCTGCCACATAAAACTTGACATCTGGTAGATGTTCAATCAAGTAACCCATATTTCTCAAGTCACTTGAGAAGGTATAGACTAGGGCTGAATGTTGAACCCCTGTGTACTGACTCACCTGATCTTTTGTCAGACAAGGCGTTACCTGACTCATGTCTGACCAATCTTGAGCATTATAATACCACCAAACATCTCGATAGATGGAGCGTTCATACAATCCCCATGGTTTTCTCTCTGTCAAATAATGAATAATCGGTGGATAAGTCCCAGGTTCTGGTCGATAATCTGAGAAATGTGTGTGCAAGGTAATGCAGTTATATTTAAAGTCCAAAGCCAACCAACGATCTTTAAATAAGAGATTCAAAATACTTTGATCATCTTGAGCAACCTTATCATGCAACTCATTAGTCATTTCAATCAACTGCTTGCGAACTTCTTCTTGCTTCCAAAGACGATTATTGATGAGCAAGACACCTGCGTTAAAGCCATGCTCATTAAAATATACTTGAGCCCCCAGATCCTTGACTGCTGCCAAAGGATAGTCTCCTAATTCGACATCAAATAGAGGACTTAAGTCTCTTGTGACAACCAAATCACAGTCCAAATATAAGACCTTATCTTCCTCAACAAAATCTGAGATAAAGTAACGTAAAAATGTTGCATAGTGAATATTGGTCTTATATTGGCTAATGTGAGAGCTATTGACACGGGCATTGATGATTTCACAGTCTAGCTTCTTCAACTTACGATTGAGATTATAGAACCACTCTGTCGGAAAATCGCTGTTAATCAGATAAAAACGAAGTCCTCGATTATGGCAGCAGATTGATTTGATTGTCGTTAATACCTTATCTGCATATTGGTAGTTGGCTCCGAGTACAATTGCTTTCATGTCCATTTTTTCTTTCTTTAACTCTTTAATTGCTTCTATCATTAACTGTGGAGATTGAGAGGAAACGACTATTTGTTCCAATTGATTTTTGTTGGTCGTATCAAAGGTCAGTACTGGTCTACCTGCACTGGTATAGCGACTGACGATAACGTCCATTGGACTCCCTTTATGAATATCCAGATAGGCGTCTGTCTTCTCAATCATTTCATCAATCACTGCCCCAACCATGCTGGGATATAAGTAAACATTAGGATATTTGTCCAAAGCCATTAAAATGGAACCCATATCTGTATAAGCTCCAATATGGAATCCAACATCAGGTAGAGCTTGGGCTAGTTCTTCAATATACAGAAAATCCTGCGAATCTGTAAATGTAAATAGATTGACATTGTGAAGGTCATAAACTCTCTTGATGGCAAAACGTCCAGCATAATGGTCAGCAATCTGTTCATAACTAACATCCCGAAATGCCCACCATAAATCCCGATAACGATAGCCCATCAGAGTGGACCATGGTTTTCGATAGGTCGTATAATGGATGACCAAAGGTTCTTTATCCAATTCAAAATGTGAATCCCAATGGCTATAGAATGCAATGACATCATGACCAACTTGAAGATTAAAATGCTTATCCAACTCTAGCCAATGATTTTCAAACATCAAATTTAATATAGTCTGATCACCATTAAATCTATCATTGGTTGCAAAATCAGGTGAAGATACGTAATCAATTGTCTTATTTATTAATTTAGTAGTGATATCATATTGTCTCCATTTAGAATTATCAATCAATAACATTCCTGCGTTGAAACCAACACCATCTACATCTCGAACAGCAGCAAGATACTTATCACCCAAATCAATATTAAAGAGTAAATCAAGACTACCATTAATAATCAAATCACTATCCAGATAGAGTACTCTCTCCTCTTCAATATAATGAGGAATGAAATAGCGAGCATACGTAATCGCTGAAATATGTTCCTGGGTTTTCCACTCAGAATCAATCTCTTCATCTATACGAATGTCTTCTACAACACTTCCCAATTTCTCCACTTGTATCTTGAGATCATTGAACCAGTCACTAGGAATATTTTGATGGAGAATATAAATTTTAACATTTTGATTATAATATAGAATAGATTTTATTGTTGTAAGTATCGGGATAAGGTAATTCTTATCTCCTGCAAGAACAACTGCCCTTCTTGCTTCCAAAATATCAAGCCCCATTATCTAATCTCCATTTTCATCATTCACTAGTTGATGACGAATGCTATTAATCATACTCTCTTTATCCTCTAAACTAAAAACTCGAACGTTTTTATCTCTTCTATGGACAACTGTTTCAAAAGAAAATACCGGTTTTCCTATCTCTAAAGCACGACCTACAATATTATCAACCTCTCCCCAATGATTGATATCTAAGTAAATATCTGCTCTATTTAATAAATCTTCGAGAATATCATCATGATGCACATTAGTATAAATATTCACATTCTCGTAATGATTAAAGCTTTCTAGATAGTCTGAGATATTTGTTTTAGCAGCTATATGAAATGCAACTTCAGGAAGTTCTTGTACAAGATAGTCTAAATGTTCTAAAGTATCTGATGCTGTTAAAGTAAAGGCGTGAAACTGATGCTGTTTTCTAGGAATGATTTTTAAATCCTCTTGAGAAGTAACGATAGAATTAGCTGGTATATCTTTATAAATCAAAGCATTTGCCCCAATAATAACATTATCTCCAATGGTCACACCTTTTAAAATGACAACATTAGTTCCAATCCAACAATTTTTTCCTATAGTTATCTTATCTGTTTTAAACTGAATTTTTTCAATATGGTAATTAGAGTATTTATGATTGTGATCAAAAATTCTCACACCATCACCAAACATCGTATCCTTACCAATTTCAATCTCTTTACCACAACGAATCGTACAATGATCGTTAAAGAAAACTCTATTTCCTAGTATCAGCTTAGCATTATTAGACACTTCTAGACTTACAAATGAGCGAAATGTAACATCTGTTCCTAGTTCAATGCTACTAGTAGGAGAAACCTCTATATGATGAAAATCTCCTAATAACTTTACAGAATCTTTAAAATCCATGTTTATCTTCCACTTCTCTTATTTTATTAATCATTTCTTGAACTTGTTCTACTTTATAGATTATCTGTCCAACTTCAGAATATTTTGTATTTTCAAAGGCAAGAATAGGCTTCCCTAATTTTGCAAACTGCTCCATTATTTCTTCATTTTTTTCACCATGATTAATATCTAAAAGAACTTGACTTATCTCAATCAATTCTTGCTCAAGCTCTGATAAATCATTAAATTCAGACAAAATAGTCACATTGGGATTGACAATCCTTTTTGTCAATTGATCACTAACTTTGACTCTAGCAACAATTATAAATTGAATTTCCGGTAAAGCTTGAACTAGAGACTCTAATTGCTCAATACGATCCGAAAAAGTATAAATTAAACAAGTAACAGGTAGTTTTTGAGGATAGATATGAGCCTTTTTAAGCGTATGTAAATGATAGTTTTGTCCTAATTCTGTCCATTCAAGATTATGATAATACCACCAAACATTGCGATAAGCTTGAATACCCAAATTATCCCACGGTTTTCTATTCGAAGGATAATGAATAATACCTGGATAGTCTTGAGATTTTGGTAGTTTATAATCTGTAAATTGCTTATGACTCACAATATAATGATTATCAAAATCCAACTCTAGCCACTTATTTTCAAAAAGTTTATTCAAAACAAGTTGGTCCACCTGAT
Source organism: Streptococcus infantis (assembly GCF_047464215.1). Classification (GTDB taxonomy): domain Bacteria; phylum Bacillota; class Bacilli; order Lactobacillales; family Streptococcaceae; genus Streptococcus; species Streptococcus infantis_P. Next base: position 82,736 of record NZ_JASHCG010000010.1, read on the forward strand.
CCGCCTTGTCATGCAGTTTATCAGTTAAATCCATTAATCGTTGAGTCATACTTTCTTGTTTCCAAACAAGATTGTTGATTAGTAATACACCTACATTAAATATTTCTTGATCATAGTACACTTTTCTGCCATAATCACGCACCGCAGCTAATGGATAACCTTGTAAGTCAGTCGCAAATAAATCATCTAGATTTTTCGTAACAACCAAGTCACAGTCCAAATAAAGTGCCTTATCTTCTTTTACAAAATCAGGTATAAAATAACACAGAGAGGCTACATAACTAATATCTGTTTTAAAACGTGATATTTGATCAGATGTTACTCGACAATTGATAATTTCCGAATCAAAGTCCCTTAATCGACCATTCAATTGTATGAACCACTCTTTTGGAAAATCCCTATTGATAATATAAAAACGAACTGAACGATTATGGTAGCAAATAGATTTTATGGTTGTCACAACCTGATCGAGATTCGAAAAATCAGCTGCCAGTACGACGGCTTTTTTGTCTTCTTTACTCTGAGGAAGAAGTCTATCCAATAACATCTTTTTCTCTTTTATGTAGTTTAATTCGTGAGAATTAGCTAAACCTCTATTGTAAGCTTCAGAACTGATATAATCCAAACTCATTTTGTATGCTCGCCTATGCTCCGAAAGTGGATATCCTAACGTTGCCAATAAAGATAATCTCTCTTCAATTATATAAATGGCATCTCTAATCCATTCATCTGTCCAAGTATTGGACAAACTTCCCTCACGCACTCTATATATAGGCTGATTTATTAACATAAACAACTTTTTCAGAATCTAATAAGGCCTTCAAATTAAATAATGCATCTTCTCCTATTCTATTAATTGGAAAACGCAAATTCGCTATTATTTCTTTTTTATAAATTTTCCCCCAGGGTACAATCAAAGCAGACTTTAACAATTCTTTAGAGTCGTATAAACAAGGTATTATAGACTTATTATCATATACTTTTTCATAATAGTCAGTAGAGATGTGGAAATAAAAAACTGAATTAGACTCATTAAAACTAGTATAATTTCCAACTACAATATCTGCTTGATATTCTATCACTTTCTCATATAAAAACTTAATATAGTTTGGTTCTACCCAATCATCGGAATCAACAAAGGTAACATACGTTCCTGTCATTCGATCCAGACCAGCATTTCGCGTATCAGATACACCACTGTTTTCTTTTTCTATATAGATGATACGATCATCCTGTTTTTCATATTCCTGACAGATTTGTCCCGAGTTATCTGTAGAACCATCATTTATAATAATAATTTCCAAGTTTTGATATGTTTGTTCCAAAATACTATCTAAACATTTCTGTAAGTATTTTTCAGCATTATAAACTGGAACAATGACACTAATTAATTCCTTTCCCATACAATCCCACTCCTAATTTTTTTTTCATATCTCTCATACTTTTTTTATGATAAAGACAATGAAAAAGACAACTTCTGCCACCCAATTTATATTGGATATTATAGAAGTTACTTTATACATAGATAGTTATTACATACATTTAATTTTCAACCGCAATATAAACTGAAACTAACTGCCATCGTTTTTCATATCGTGGAAACAACACATATCAACTTAAAGAAGTAGTTATAGAACTTCCTTATGACGATAATCTCTAAGTAATTGAAACAGATTTCTATCATAAATCCTTTATATCTCGATTATCACTTTATATCATCTTTAAACCAAAATCATTATTTCTATGGTTTTATTTCAACTAATATTTAATAATCTAATTCTCCTGAGATTTTTCTTATATCATAAAAAGCAATAAATGTTCTAAACAATACAAAGATTTTAAAATGAAAAACTCTACTATATATTATACCATTTTTATGCACTTTCATAAAGTGAGATAACCCTAAGAACCTTATTTTTTCTAACTCTGGCAAAGAATATTGAATTTCAATTGCTTTACGAATAGACAAAAGTTCAATTAGTGGCTCTATAATTTCTGTAGTGGGTAAATCCCCTATGGATCTTATGGAGCCTATTTTTGTGTAGAAAAAAAGTCCCATAAGATCTATAATGAAAAGCAACAAAACAACTCATTAGAAAGATCCATATGGAACAATTACATTTTATCACAAAACTCCTTGATATTAAAGACCCAAACATCAAGATTCTAGACAAGCTTTTGAGCTATTCAGAAGACTTGAAACACCACTACAATGTCTATCAGCTCTTACTTTTTCACTTTCAGAATAAGGAACCAGACAATTTTTTCGGACTTATTGAGGACAATCTAAAGCAGGATCATCCTATTTTTCAGACTGTCTTTCAGACTGTCTTTAAGACATTTCTCAAGGACAAAGAGAAAATTGTCAACGCCCTTCAACTACTCTATTCCAACGCCAAACTGGAAGCGACCAATAATCTCATAAAACTTATCAAACGAAATGCATTTGGTTTTCGGAACTTTGACAACTTTAAGAAACGAATTTTCATCGCTCTGAATATAAAAATGGAGAGGACAACGATTGTCCTCTCCAGATGTTAGCTTTTTATTCAACCCACTACAGTTAACAAACATACTAAGATTAGTAGTGAGAAAATCTCCGACGGGAGAGAGTACTCACTACTTTTTCTTTATGTTAAAGTAGAGGTGTCTTGTAAAGTCGTAGGGCTCTTGGGCGCTAGACGTCGCTTGACAAACTGGCAAGAGCCTATTTTAAAACTAAAAAACCTGAAAGTTATATCTTTCAGGTTTTTTGATCGAATTAATCAACTAATAGAATCGTTAGAAGATTTATTCTTCATCATCACGTTTACGACGTTTAGCTACTAAACCTAATCCTGTTAGACCTGCTACAACTCCAAGGAGAGCATTTGTAGCTGAAGCCGTTGTTCCAGTATTTGGAAGTTGCTTACGAGTCTTAGTTGTATTAGTTTGAGCAGATTGACTAGTTGAAGTCGAATGAATCATGGACGCGCTTGTGCTTGCTGACTCAGATGCTGATGTTGACGCGCTTGTGCTTGCTGATTCAGATGCTGATGTCGATGCACTTGTTGACGCTGATTCAGACGCTGATGTTGACGCGCTTGTGCTTGCTGACTCAGATGCTGAGGTCGATGCACTTGTTGACGCTGATTCAGATGCTGAGGTCGATGCACTTGTTGATGCTGATTCAGATGCTGATGTGCTTGCGCTTGTTGACGCTGACTCTGACGCTGAGGTCGATGCACTTGTTGATGCTGACTCTGACGCTGAAGTCGATGCACTTGTTGATGCTGAGGTCGATGCACTTGTGCTTGCTGACTCAGATGCTGAGGTCGATGCACTTGTGCTTGCTGACTCAGATGCTGAGGTCGATGCACTTGTTGATGCTGATTCAGATGCGCTTGTGCTTGCTGACTCAGATGCTGAGGTCGATGCACTTGTTGATGCTGACTCAGATGCTGATGTTGATGCGCTTGTGCTTGCTGACTCTGACGCTGATGTCGATGCACTTGTTGACGCTGATTCAGACGCTGATGTCGATGCACTTGTTGACGCTGATTCAGATGCTGATGTCGATGCACTTGTTGACGCTGATTCAGATGCTGATGTTGACGCGCTTGTGCTTGCTGATTCAGACGCTGATGTCGATGCACTTGTGCTTGCTGATTCAGATGCTGATGTCGATGCACTTGTTGATGCTGATTCAGATGCCGATGTACTTGCTGATTGGCTTGCACTGGTTGACGCTGACTGGCTAGCCGATGTACTTGCGGATTGACTTGCGCTTGTCGATGCTGACTGGCTAGCTGATGTGCTGGCTGATTGACTGGCGCTTGTTGAAGCTGACTGGCTAGCTGACGTGCTTGCTGATTGGCTTGCACTGGTTGACGCTGACTGGCTAGCTGACGTGCTGGCTGATTGGCTCGCACTTGTCGATGCTGACTCAGACGCTGATGTGCTTGCTGATTGGCTCGCACTTGTCGATGCTGACTGGCTAGCTGACGTGCTGGCTGATTGACTGGCGCTTGTTGAAGCTGACTGGCTAGCTGACGTGCTTGCGGATTGACTTGCGCTTGTTGAAGCACTTTGGCTTGCAGACGTGCTGGCTGATTGGCTCGCACTGGTTGACGCTGACTGGCTAGCCGACGTGCTGGCTGATTGACTGGCGCTTGTTGAAGCACTTTGGCTTGCCGACGTGCTTGCTGACTGACTTGCACTTGTTGATGCTGATTCAGATGCCGATGTACTTGCTGATTGGCTTGCACTGGTTGACGCTGACTGGCTAGCCGATGTACTTGCGGATTGACTTGCGCTTGTCGATGCTGACTGGCTAGCTGATGTGCTGGCTGATTGACTGGCGCTTGTTGAAGCTGACTGGCTAGCTGACGTGCTTGCGGATTGGCTTGCACTGGTTGACGCTGACTGGCTAGCTGACGTGCTTGCTGAT
>NZ_JASHCG010000011.1:0-66326 GCF_047464215.1 Streptococcus infantis
ATTCACCAGATTTGAATCCTATTGAGCAGGCTTGGGCTATCTTGAAAAAGAAAGTGACAGATTTATTAAGGGAAGTCCCCAATATCTTTGAATCATTAGAGTGCTTTTTTAAAACTAAATAACTATATTAGAGAAAATAAAAAAACTCTTAAAAATAGCATGTATCAGCATTTCTAAGAGTTTTCAAGATGTAGTAAAATTACCGAAAGGGTTTGTCTACCCACTGAGAGCCGTGTGGCTCTTTTTATATCACATTTTATCTGCGAATTTCTTACTCAGCGCTTGTCCGATCAAGGCACCAAGTAAAGCACCAATGAGGACACTTGCTACAAAGAAAAGGATGGTAGTGAGATTTGGTGCAACCATGATGCGGTCGATATAGTCCTGGGATTTTCCACGAGCTACTAGAGTTGCGATATAGGCTTGAGGTGCCAACCACATGAGTAGGATGGGACCAGTGGTGCCAAAAGCAAAAACTAGGAAGGAAAGAAGGTTCTTGACCTTATCTTTGTAGTGGCCAAGATGAGCAATGCCATCTGCTGCAAGACCGCATATGATTCCTGGAAGAAAGGCACCAGCACCATGCTTGCTTCCGAGGAAAAATAGAGAAATTACAAGTCCAATCGTAGTAATCGCTCCAAAACGAGGCACTTTTTCTAAAAGGATCATATAGACGCTACCGCCCACAAGAGCAGAAAAGGCAGGGGCGTAAAACATATTTCCAGTGTGGTCGACAAGGTTTCCTAGTAGAACACCCACTCCGATACAGAGAAAGTAGACAAGGGCAGCTACAAGGGTCGTCAAGATATTCTTTTTCATAAGTTCTCCTTCGTATATCTGATGTTATTCATTGTATCATGCCTGTGGCAGATTGTAAATGCTGGTTTGGAACTAGTATTTATTAGGAAATGTGGTAAAATAGGAAAAAATAAAAGACGAGTGGTAAGAGGATGAAGAATTTAGGAAAAGTTTTTAAAGAGCTACGAGAATCAAGAAAAATTTCTTTGAGAAAAGCAACAGGTGGACGATTTTCAGCATCCTTATTGTCGCGTTTTGAAAATGGTCAGAGTGAAATATCTGCTCCAAAGTTAATCACAGCTTTGGAGAATATTCATGCGAGTATGGAAGAATTGTTATTTTTGGCGAGAGGTTTTCATCAGGATGCCTATTCTGAATTTAGAAACAGAATAGTTGAGGCTATTGACCCTCAAGATTTGACATCCTTGCGCACTCTCTACCAGAGAGAGTATCAACAACTTCCTTTTTCAAAAGATAGACAGCAACACATTCTCAATGCTATTTTAATAAAATCCTATATGAAAGCCATTGATGAGACGGTTACATTGACCGCTGAGGAAGAAAGAGTCCTACATGATTATCTATTTTCTGTCGAAATTTGGGGACACTATGAATTGTTGTTCTTTTCTTCCTGCTCTCCTCTTTTGTCGGTCCAGCTTTTTACAAAGTACACTCGAGAAATGTTGCGGAAGTCAGATTTCTTGCAAGGAGTTGGGAAAAATCGAAATATGATGCACACCTTGCTCCTCAATGCTTTTATGGCCTGTATTGAAATTGATGATTTTACCAATGCCCTCTATTTTAAAAAACAAATTGAAAAGAACTTCTTTGAAGAAAATGAAACCTATTTTCGAATAGTCTACCTCTGGGCAGAAGGTTTGCTTGATAGTAAGCAAGGAAGAGCAGAGGAAGGGCAGAGAAAGATGGAGGACGCTCTCCGTATTTTCGATATGATTGGTTGTAGCAGATCTGCTGACTATTATAGAAGCGCCATGAAGTGTTAAATATCTGCAACTAGATAAAATAACTTGAAACGATAGGACTGTGAAGATACTGATTAGCATTAGATAAATTCTATCGTTTTCGTTATCAGTTTAGTCTGTTGCATATATTCAAAAATATCTTCTCGTAAGATTCTTGATGCTATACTAGAGCTACCATAAAAGTAGTATGTGCGAAAGAGAGGAATCTATATGAAACTATTACTAAGAAATCAAGCATACAGAGTTTTGAGTTTATCACGATTTTTCAATGCTTTTGGAGCTTCCATTTTTAATTTAGTATTTGTGGTCTATGCCTCAACTTTGCCAGAGGCTTCTGTTGCTGTTGCCATGGCTAATGTTGTGATGATGCTTCCAACTCTTTTTACAGTTTTTGTGGGAATTCGGGCAGATTATACCAAGGACAAGGTCAAATGGATGACCTATGTCGGTTTATTTCAGGCGGTTTTATTTTTTCTAGCAGCCCTAGTTGTTCAGCAAGCTAGTTTCTTTGCCTTTTCGACCCTTTGCCTCATCAATGTCCTTAGTGATGTAGCCAGTGATTTTGCTGGTGGCTTGCGAATGCCTCTCGTTAAAGAAAAGGTAGCAGAGTCAGATCTGATGGAGGCCTATTCCTTTTCTCAGTTTATTACCTACATCTCTGCGATTGGTGGCCAAGCTTTTGGAGTTTGGCTATTAGGGGTGTCAACACAGAACTTTTCGCTCGTAGCGGGAATCAATGCCATATTTTTCCTAGTGTCAGCTCTCATTCTCTTTTTAGGAAGGGCTGAATTAAGCTTATCAACTCCACTTGTTGATAGTAAATCACTGAAAAATGAGAAACTTTCTATCAAAGATCAATTTTTAACGATTTACCGAAACTTACGTCTCGTTTTTCTTAAAAGTGGACAGAAAAACTTTGGTTTTATGCTCTTTGCTATCTTGATTATCAATGCTTTGGGTGGTGCCTTAGGTGGTATCTATAACATCTTCCTTTTAAATCATTCCTTACTGAATTTTTCCTACAAGGATGCATTGTTTATCTTACAATTGATTACCTTATTAGCGGTTATCATCAGTAGCCTTACGGGCAATGATTATTTTGGGAAGCAATCTCTGCCTAGATTGATGATGTGGGTTACATTAGGAGCCAGTCTAGTTGGTCTATCTAATTTGTTAAACCAAGTCTTGCTCGGGATGCTTTTCGTCTTTTTTACCATGTATGTTTCTGGGAAAATTTCTCCAAAAATTAGTGCTCTGCTCATGAAAAATCTTGCTCCAGAGGTTCTCTCTCGTACTAGTAATTTTTTAGGTTTGTTGTTTACTCTATCTATACCAGTGGGGACGGCCTGTTTTTCACTGGTGGCAGTATGGGATATACAGTTAACATGGGCTCTGTTTGTTGGGCTTTCCTTGCTTGCGATTCTCCTAGCTAGTCTTAACCTCAAAAATGAAATTTAGGTGTTAGTCTTCTTTTCACACTGTCGCTATCCCTTCATTTATGGTAAAATAGGACTATTAAGTTAGAAAGAGGATTCCCTATGAAATTACAAAAACCAAAAGGAACGCAGGATATTTTACCTGCTGAGTCTGCCAAATGGCAGTACGTTGAAGGCTTTGCGCGTGAAATCTTCAAACGCTACAACTACGCAGAAGTACGTACCCCAATTTTTGAGCACTACGAAGTCATCAGTCGTTCTGTTGGAGACACAACGGATATCGTAACCAAGGAAATGTACGATTTTTACGACAAGGGAGATCGTCATATTACCCTCCGTCCAGAAGGAACTGCTCCAGTCGTTCGTTCTTATGTGGAAAACAAACTCTTCGCCCCAGAAGTGCAAAAGCCAAGCAAGTTCTACTACATGGGTCCAATGTTCCGCTATGAGCGCCCACAAGCAGGTCGGTTACGCCAATTCCACCAGATTGGTGTGGAGTGCTTTGGCTCTAGCAATCCAGCTACCGATGTAGAAACGATCGCTATGGCAGCCCACTTCTTGAAAGCAATCGGCATTCAAGGCATCAAACTACATCTCAACACTCTTGGAAATCCTGAGAGCCGTGCGGCCTATCGTCAAGCCTTGATTGACTACTTAACACCGCTCAAGGAGACCTTGTCTAAGGATAGCCAACGTCGTTTGGAGGAAAATCCTCTCCGTGTCTTGGACTCTAAGGAAAAAGAAGACAAGGTAGCTGTGGAGAATGCACCATCTATCTTGGATTACCTGGATGCAGAAAGCCAAGCTCACTTTGATGCTGTTCGTCAGATGTTGGAAAATCTCGGAGTAGCCTATATCATCGATACCAACATGGTGCGTGGTTTGGACTACTATAACCACACGATTTTTGAGTTTATCACAGAAATCGAGGGCAATGACTTGACCGTCTGTGCGGGTGGTCGCTATGATGGCTTAGTTGCCTATTTTGGTGGTCCTGAGACTGCTGGATTTGGTTTTGGACTTGGTGTAGAGCGCCTGCTTTTGGTCCTTGAAAAACAAGGTGTAGCACTTCCTATCGAAAACGCCCTAGATGTCTATATCGCAGTCTTGGGAGAAGGAGCAAATGTTAAGGCCTTGGAATTAGTACAGGCTCTTCGCCAACAAGGTTTCAAAGCAGAGCGTGATTACCTTAACCGCAAGCTTAAAGCTCAGTTTAAGTCAGCCGATGTCTTTGCGGCTAAGACTATCATCACTCTAGGAGAGAGTGAAGTCGAAAGCGGACAAGTGACAGTTAAGAATAACCAAACTCGAGAAGAAGTTCAAGTTTCGCTTGGTGCTATCAGTCAAAACTTCTCAGAAATCTTTGAAAAACTAGGATTTTAATAGCATATAAACTGGTCAGGATACTATTCCTGACCGTTTTCTTTTGCAAAATGACAAAAATCTTAAACTTTTTGACAAATATACTTGTCAAAAATAAAAAGATGTGTTACAATGAAATCAAGTTAAGAAAAGTATAGCAGAAAGGAACGATTATGTGGGCATTAGGATTTGTACCTCTTGTGTTTATGTTTTATCTCTATCATACCCAAAGGGTCAAGAAACTAGAGAATAAAATCAAAAGAATTGAGCAAAAACAGAAAGGAAATAAAGAAATGTCAAGATTATTAAAAGAATTGATTGGGAAAAAACCAACAATCTTTGGACAAGTTTTTGGGACAGACAATTGGGAAGTTGTAGATGTTGATGAGGAGTGGGTCAAGCTACGCCGTGTAAATAAAAAAGGAAAAGAAAAATTCAAACTACAACGCATTGAGGATATCCAAACGATTCAATTTGACGGAAAGTAGGTGTGTGACATGCAACTAAAAAATCGTCTAAAAGAGCTTCGGGCTCGCGATGGCCTTAATCAAACTGAACTGGCCAAGCTAGCAGGCGTGTCCAGGCAAACCATCAGTTTGCTAGAACGGGATGAGTACACGCCATCCATCGTCATTGCCCTGAAGATTGCTCAGATATTCCATGAGCCAGTCGAGTCGGTCTTTCGCTTAGAGGAGGATGAGTGATGAACAAGTATAAAGGGATTTATTATCTATGTATCGTTGTGTTTATTGTGAATCTTTTGGCTATGATTGGAACCCTATTTGGTTGGTTTACAATCGTCGAAAGTAAGTATCTCTTCTGGATAAATTTAGTGCTACTATTAGTCTTTAGATGGGTAGAGAAAAAAATAAAGTTTAAAGAGCTCGTAAAAGGAGAAAAGTTATGAAAGAGTTTTTAGCAGGTTTTCAAGTAGATACTGAAGACAAAGCACTTGCAGGTGTTTGTGCAGGTTTAGGAAATTATTTTAACATCCAAACCAACATCGTTCGTTTGGTGACGCTCTTCTTGTTTCTCTCTTCGACGGAGATGGGGATTATAACAGTGACCCTCTATGCTTATCTAGCAGGTTGGCTAGGTAAAGAGCAATTAGGAGATGGAGCAAAAAAAGCAAGAAATCAAGCTATTCTCTTGTTTGCTGTTTGTTTGATTTTAGTATCACTTGGAACAGATGGTTTGACAGCAATTTATGAATCAGGTAAAACCTTTGGTCAGTGGTTAGTTGGATTGGTTTAGAGGGGGATGAAAATGAAAAAGAAACGTGGATTATTATTATTTTTAGCAGCTGTTGTCTTTGGAGGTTTCTTGGGCGGTTTTGTAGGGATGTTTAAGGCCGGTGCCGAATCCTACGAAGTTATTTTAGATGTAAAAGTCTTGATACCCTGGATATCAACTATTTGTTTACTGTTAGGTTTCATTAGCATTCTTTTGACATTCAATTTCTTAAAGAAAAGCAGAAAATTTCATTCCTTGTATCAAGAGGAAATGGATGATGACCTGAATGAAACCTATTATGTGCAAATGTACCGGAATCTTGAGTTTGGTAACATTGCTTTTAATATTACAAACGTAGCGATTTTATTGGCTCTCTTTATTTCAGCAAGTGAAGTGGTTATACTAAATAGAAGCAATCTAACCTTATCTCTTTCTTTTTTGGGATTAGTATTGATTTTTAATGTTCAAAAATATTTTTATAAAACCATTGCGATTGTTCGCCAGTTTGATATGGTATTTTTCTCTATGCCAAAGGATATCTTAGGTTATGTCAATTCTTACGATGAAGGGGAGCGCCAGGCTAATTTGGAACAGAGTTTTCGGATTTTATTCCAATTACATCAGTATGTCTTGCCAGCTTTGTACTTTCTGATTGCTCTCTTTTCCTTACTGACAGGAGAGATTCAGTTACTAGCCTTCTTGCTTGTCGGAGCTATCCATGTTTATATCAATGTGATGCAGTTACCTATGGTGAAACGTTATTTCAAATAGGAAAGATCACTGAAACTACTTAAGGTTATTGGCTAGTTTAGATAGAGGTTAGAAAATGAATAATAATCGTAGATGGTTGAGAGTAGTAATGTGTATGTTAAGTGCTTTTGTAGTAGCCTTTGCCTACACTCTTAGAGGGATAGTTGAACAGATTCAAATGGAACAAGTCTTACCTACTATTTATGGACTTGCTCTCGTTATTGGAGGACTTTCCTTTGTTTTAGCCATGTATTATCTTGGTAAAAGTCGCGAAGTTTATACTCTTTATCAAAGGGCGACAGAGGAAGAAGATAGTGACCAGACCTATGTAAGAGCTTATCGTTACTTGGATTATGGTTCAGTTTCTTCCAATGTTTTGATGATAGCAATGATGACTAGTGGGATCATACTGATTTCTCCGATATTTAAAAATACCTTGCTAATTCTTCCTACTCTTATTCTATTATGCTTATACATTATTGTTGCCAATTACTTGTTGCGAACTATTTTTATCGTTCGACACTATAAACTGTCTGCTTATTACACTCCAAAAGATATTTTAGATTATCTTAACAGTTATGATGAGGGAGAAAAGCAGGCAGAGATGGAGAGTGCCTTTTTAACTCTGTTTAGGCTGGATCAAATTATACTGCCCGCACTCTATATTTTATTGATAGTATTATCAGTTATTTTACGAGAAATACAATTGGTCGCCTTAGTTCTTTTGATTATCATCCATCTTTATATAACTATCGCACAATTAAGAAAAACAAAACGTTATTTCAAATAGGAGAATCTTATGAAAACACTTAAAAACATTGGCTGGTTTGTTCTAGCTTTCTTATCATTTTTGTTTATCTACGGTTTTATTCAGGCTTTACCTCTGATTGCTCTTGGTTCAGGTGCACCTATAGTCGGTGTTCTTCCGCTTTATATTCTATTAGCAGGAGCTTTTACCTTCTTAACATACAAGTGGTATAAGACAGGAACTGTTACGATAGAAAAAACGGGCCTTAACAAATACATCTGGTTGCCTGCCTTGGTATGGGTCCTTATCATTGTTGTACAAACTTTCTTACCAAATGATCCATCTGTCAGTCAACAGACGGCAGAACAATTGACTCATAATCAACCTCTCTTCTCTTTCTTCATGATTGTTGTCTTTGCACCCCTGACAGAAGAGTTAACCTTTAGAGGGATGTTGGCTCGCTATGTCTTCCCTCAACAGGATAATGTCAAGCAGACAGCTCTCTTCCTACTTGTAAGTAGTATCATTTTTGCTCTTGTTCATTTCCCTGGCACTCCTCAACAATTCCTAGTTTATGCTTCACTTGGTTTTAGCTTGGGATTGGCTTATGTTAGTAAGGGTGGTCTGGCTTATAGTATGGGATTGCATGCTTTGAACAATTTAATTTCATTTGTGATGATAATGATGCTATAATAGACTCAGGAGGAAGTCATGAAACGAGTGATATTATTAGCAGTGATTCAGGCAGTTGTACTCTTCTTTATTATTGGAGCGCTTGCCTATGCTTTTAAAGGGGATTTCTTTTATAACCATCTAGCAGTTATCTTTGCACCAATCGCAGGTATTATGCGATTTGCGACAGCCTATGCAACGGAGATTGTTCTCCCTAAAAAGGCTGCAGAGATTGCTGAAAAGCGAAAACAATAAAGAAATACCAAGTAAAATAAGATCCAGCGAATGACTTTGCTGGATTTTTTCATTTATAGCAGGATTCTTCTCAACTTTTCTGATGATTTTCATGAAGAGCCTGCGCTTTTATGGTAAAATAGTAACAGAATAAAAGAGGAGATAAAACATGAAACGTAGTATGTATGCTGGTCGTGTTCGTGAGGAACACATCGGACAAGAAATTACCTTGAAAGGATGGGTTGCCCGTCGTCGTGACCTTGGTGGTTTGATCTTTATCGATCTTCGTGACCGTGAAGGAATCATGCAGTTGGTTATCAACCCAGAAAAAGTATCTGCAGAGGTGATGGCAACAGCTGAAAGCCTTCGTAGTGAATTTGTCATCGAGGTGACTGGTCAGGTTGCTGCACGTGAGCAAGCCAATGATAAGTTGGCGACTGGAGCAGTTGAACTGAATGTAACAACTCTTACTGTGCTTAATACAGCCAAAACAACACCATTTGAGATTAAGGATGGCATTGAGGCAAACGACGATACACGTCTACGTTACCGCTACCTTGACCTTCGTCGTCCAGAAATGTTGGAAAATCTTAAACTTCGTGCCAAAGTAACACATTCTATCCGCAACTACTTGGATGAGTTGGAATTTATCGATGTTGAAACGCCATTCCTTTCTAAATCAACGCCAGAAGGGGCGCGTGATTATTTGGTACCATCTCGTGTTAATAAAGGGCATTTCTATGCTCTTCCTCAAAGTCCACAGATTACAAAACAGTTGTTGATGAATGCTGGATTTGACCGTTACTACCAAATCGTCAAATGTTTCCGTGATGAAGACTTGCGTGGTGACCGTCAACCAGAATTTACCCAGGTCGACTTGGAAACTTCATTCTTGACTGAGCAAGAAATCCAAGACATCACAGAAGGCTTGATTGCGCGCGTGATGAAGGAAACCAAAGGCATCGAAGTAACACTGCCATTCCCTCGAATGAAGTATGACGATGCTATGGCTCTTTACGGTTCTGATAAGCCTGATACTCGATTTGATATGTTGCTTCAAGACTTGACAGAAGTTGTCAAAGGTGTTGATTTCAAAGTCTTCTCAGAAGCACCTGCTGTAAAAGCCATTGTGGTCAAAGGAGCTGCGGACAACTATTCACGTAAAGACATTGACAAGATGACAGAAGTAGCCAAGCAGTACGGTGCTAAAGGTCTTGCTTGGGTCAAGGTCGTTGATGGAGAATTAAACGGACCAGTTGCCAAATTCTTGACTGGCACCCAAGCAGAATTGACAACAGCACTTGGTCTTGAAGATAAGGACTTGGTTCTCTTTGTAGCAGATACGCTTGAAGTAGCTAATGCAACTCTTGGTGCCCTTCGTGGACGTATTGCTAAAGAACTAGGATTGATTGATACTGACAAGTTCAACTTCCTTTGGGTTGTTGACTGGCCAATGTTTGAATGGTCTGAAGAAGAAGGCCGTTATATGAGTGCCCACCATCCATTTACCCTTCCTCAAGCAGAAACTGCTCATGAGCTTGAAGGTGATTTGGCTAAGGTTCGTGCCATTGCTTATGATATCGTCTTGAATGGTTATGAACTTGGTGGTGGTAGTCTTCGTATCAACCAAAAAGAACTTCAAGAACGTATGTTCAAAGCTCTTGGTTTTTCAGCTGAAGAAGCAAATGACCAGTTTGGTTTCCTTTTGGAAGCTATGGACTATGGATTCCCACCACACGGTGGTTTGGCTATCGGACTTGACCGTTTTGTCATGTTGCTCGCTGGAGAAGAAAATATCCGCGAAGTCATCGCCTTTCCTAAGAACAATAAGGCAACTGACCCAATGACGCAAGCACCATCAACAGTAGCTCTTAAACAACTAGAGGAACTTAATCTACAAGTAGAACAAGATGAAACAAACGAAACTAACTAAAAAGTGGTACCATTATCTTCGTCGCTTTGCGTATCGAGTAAAGATTTTGCGTGTTTTACAAAGTATTTCTCGAGAAAAATACGATGAAAAAATCTCAGCTTCTCTGGTATATGGTTTTCTATCAGCAGTAGCCGTCAATTTCTTCTTCCAACCAGGGCACGTTTATTCAAGTGGTGCGACAGGTTTGGCCCAGATTATATCTGCCCTTAGTAACCACTGGTTTGGTTTTCATTTCCCGATTTCAGTAGCCTTTTATGCCATCAATATTCCTCTCATGATTTTGGCCTGGTATCAAATTGGACATAAGTTCACAATTTTTACCTTTATCACGGTATCTATGAGCTCGCTCTTTATCCAGTTTGTGCCTGTGGTGATCTTAACAGAGGATCCAATCATCAATGCCCTTTTTGGGGGTGTTGTCATGGGACTGGGGATTGGCTTTGCTTTACGTCATAACATCTCCAGTGGTGGAACAGACATTGTCAGCTTAACCATTCGTAAGAAGACTGGTCGTAACGTCGGAAGTATATCTTTCTTGGTTAATGGTACAATCATGTTGATTGCAGGGGTGACCTTTGGTTGGAAATATGCCCTTTATTCCATGATTACCATCTTTGTCTCAAGTCGTGTGACAGATGCAGTTTTCACCAAGCAAAAACGCATGCAGGCTATGATTGTCACTAGCAATCCAGATGCCGTCATTGAGAAGATCCATAATAAATTGCACCGTGGAGCAACCATGATCCATGATGCTGAAGGAACTTATAATCACCAGCGTAAGGCTGTTTTGATTACGGTTATCACTCGTGCAGAGTTCAATGATTTTAAATTAATCATGAAGCAAGTCGATCCAACAGCCTTTGTTTCTGTTTCAGAAAATGTTCATATCCTAGGCCGATTTGTCGAAGTCGAAAACTAAAGATTTCAGGACATCTTCAAATTCCATTAGTGATACCTTGCTCTAGTTTACTAATAGTTATTTGTAACAATGAATAGAACGAAAAACCCAACTCTTGAACACATTGTCAGAGTTGGGCTTTTTTATTTTTCAACGATTTTGTGGGCAATCACTTGACGATAGCAGATTTGACGATTTTCTTTGGTATCGCTGATGATTTGCAGGATGGTTTCAAATGAAGTACGTCCCAGAGAGAGGCTATTGATATCCACATAGGCCGCTAGGTTTAATCTTGGATTAACAGAATCAAAGCTGAGTACAGGGATATTGAGATTGTGATCGTTGAGGTAGTTACAAACACCTTCAGCTAAGAGGCTATCTGTTGTAATGATGGCATCAGTTTGAGGATCATGTTTGAAGAGACGTTTACTAAATTTATATCCCTTTTCTTCAAGAAATTCATCTGCAAAGAAGGTACGTTGACTATCAAGAGGAAGTTTGTGTTCTTGAAGGGCTTGTTCGTAACCTGTTAGACGATCCTGCGTAACGTAGAGTTTCTTGGCTCCACCGATGAAAGCGATTCGATTACATCCTTTCTTAATGAAGTATTCGGTTGCATCAAAACCAGCTTGAATATTATCGTTGTCAACAAGTGGAATAAAAGGGGATAAGGATTTTCCAAGGATGAGGAAAGGAAATTGCTCTTCTGAGACTAATTTTACCAAGGGGTCATTTTCTTGGGCATACAAGAAGATAAGACCGTCTACACGCTTTCCATAGACCATCTGTGAAATTGCATTTAAGCGTTCTTTTTCATCTTTTCCGGTTGCAATCTGGATGGCATAGTGATTTTCTGAAGCAACTTGTGCAATACCACGTAGGACAGAAGGAAAGAAAGGATTTTGATAGAAGGCATCGGAGTCGTCTGGAAGAACTAAACCAATGACCTGCGTATAACTACTAACCAAGCTTCGGGCATTGAGGTTAGGATGATAATTGAGCTCTTTCATTGTCTTTCGAACTCGTTTTTTAGTCTCATCGCTAATGGTTGATTTATTTTGAATAACACGGGTTACGGTTGAGGGTGAAACCCCTGCAGCCTTGGCCACGTCTTTAATCGTAACAGGCATAATAATCTCCTACTTATGGTAGTCTGGATCACGGAAATGCGTTTTGTAAAAGATAGTGACCAGGTATAGAACAAATAAAATGTTTTGAACAGTAATTAAAGTTGCCATATTTTGGCCTAGGAGACCGAGAATCATGGCAAGTAAGGTTGGTAATCCTAAACAGTTCAAAATGAAATGATAGCACTCTTTATAGCTTTTAAATGAAAAGAGACGTGATTTTTTCGTAAAGTAGAGCAAGAGGCTAGAACCTAGAGAAACGATGAAAAAATTAAGTCCAAAGAGGAAGCTAGAACCTAACACAAGAAAGAGACTAACATAGACACGATTCTGTTGATACCAGTCTTTAGAAATGGCTTGTGTTAAGCTTTCCTTGCTTTGGAAGCTCTCGGTCGTGATCGCATGATAGCGAATACTAGTCAATTCTTTTCCTTGCTTACTGATGACGAGTTGCTCAGGTTCAAAGTTAAGAAGTAGTTCCTCAGGAAAGTTTGCACTAGAAGCGTCTCCGATTTGAACAGAAACTTGATGAGGGGTTGAACCAGTGTAGCTTAGCTTCCCATCATTAATCTGAGTATTCGCAGCTAAATCTTGTACGACATCGTCCGTCAGAGGAGAGTAGACATCATCGATGAAGGTTTCTAAAGGATAGGTGTCCTGAGAGCTGTTCTGGATGGCAATAGGCACCATAGACAAGCTAATCAAGAAAATACTGGTAAAAATCAGTTGAAACCAGTTTAGACCAAAACGATGAGAGAGGGGCTTACGGAATCCCCAAATACTATTAAAATAAGAAAACGGATATGGTAACATAAATCTCTTTCTATAGGCATTTTTCTATACGAGTATTATATAGAGAAATGGGTTTTATTTCAAGCAGGGGATACGAATCCTTGTTGAAAGTAGACTATTAATAAAATTTATCAACTAACAATGAGGGGATTCTCAATAATCTCTTGTTTCTCACCAGACTATATAAGCATTAGTTTATACTCAATGAAAATCAAAGAGCAAACTAGGAAACTAGCCAAAGGCTGTACTTGAGTACGGCAAGGCGACGTTGACGCGGTTTGAATTTGATTTTAGAAGAGTATTAACAATGAAAAAGGGTGGCGGGGGTATATTACCCCTTGTCGCCACCGCTTGTAAGTCCTGAAACGAAGTTCTTTTGTAAGAAGAAGAAGAGTGTACAGATTGGAAGAGCGATGAGGATAGCACCTGCTGAGAAGTAGGCAATCTTCAAGTTCTTCGCATTGTTGACGAAGGTTTGGAGACCAACGGCAACTGTAAAGTATTCTTTCTCACGAAGCAAGAAACTAGAGAGGATATAATCTCCGAAAGGTCCCATGAAGGCCCAGAGTGCTTGTACAGCAACCATTGGACGAACGAGAGGGAGAACGATTTGCCAGAAGCGGCGGAAGTGTCCTGCACCATCCAGTTTTGCAGATTCATCGAGAGACATTGGCACGGTGTCAAAGTAACCTTTCATCAACCAAGCGTTCATAGGGATACCACCACCTACATATAGGAAGATGAGGAACCAGCTATGGTTAAGGGCATTTAACATGAGGGCCATAACGAAGAAGGCAGTCAAAGCAGCCATTGTTGGCACCATTTGGATAATCAAGAAGAAGACCAAACTTTGTTTACGAGCCAAGAAGTTGTAACGGCTGTAAGCATAACCAGCAAGCACGATAATACTTGTCTGAACGACCATAGTGATCAAAGCGATGATCAAAGTATTAAGGTACCAGGTACCGTACAAGGTTTCTGTAAAGAGCCCTTTGAAGTTATCAAGACTAAAGTTGACATTGCTGTCGAGTTTAAAGGCCACAACGTTACCAGCCTTGAAGGCAGACATAATCGTGATTAAAAGAGGATAGATAATGACGATTGAAAGTCCGATCAAGTAGAGGTAAGTGAGGGTTTGAGTCAGTCTACGTTTTAGTTTGATTGAGTTATTCATCTTAGACGTCCTCCATATCAAATGCGTGTAGTTTCTTGAAGGCAATCATAGAAATAGAGATGACGATGATTGAAATAATCAAGGTAACGGCAGCTGCCATAGAGTATTGTGGAGCTGTACCTGTTGTCAAACGGTAAATCCATGAGATCAATATATCGGTTGAACCAGCTCCACCACCGACACTACCAGGACCACCACCATTGAAGAGGTACATGATAGAGAAGTTGTTGAAGTTGAAGGTGTATTGGCTAATCAAAGTAGGTGCCGCAACAGCCAAGATCATTGGGAAAGTGATGCTGCGGAATTTTTGCCAAGCGTTTGCACCGTCGATATAAGCTGCTTCATACAAGTCGTTTGGAATAGACTGTAGGATACCGAGAGTAAGGACATAGATATAAGGGAATCCAAGCCAACCTTGCATCATAATCAAGGCAACCTTAGTCCAAGTAGGGTCTGTTTTCCAAGGGATGAGTGCCCCATCGAGGAATGGAAGAACTTTAGCAAAAAGTGGCAAAACTTGAGTATTGATAGCACCAACACTATCGTTAAACATGTTTGAGAATGTCAAGATAGTGATGAAGGCTGGAACTGCCCAAGGCAGAAGGAAGATAACACCAAAGATACGTTTTCCTTTGATGAATGGTTGGTTAGCAATAATAGCTGTGAAGATACCGATTACAATCTGTAAAGTTGATGCAGACAAAGCCCAGATAATAGTCCAAGAAAGAACGGCGCCAAAGGCTGAACGGAAGGTACTCAAGCTCCAGATATTTGTGAAGTTGGTCAATCCAACCCAGTCCAACAATTTATTAGGTGGTAAATGTTGGAAATCATAGTTAGTAAAGGCAATCATCAAGGTTACAATAACTGGGAAGATGATGGCAAATGTCATGGCAACGTAAGATGGGATAATGAGCAAGTATGGGAATCCATTTTCATAGATACCTTTAATCATATCCTTAAGTGTCAATGGGACAGGGATGCCATTATTGATACGTTTTGCAATGGTATGAGCATCTTTAATATTGAGAATATAAAATGCTAGATAAACAATTACAAAAATAGAGTGAAATGCACCACGAATCAACATAAAGAGAGAGTTGTCACGGCCAGGTTTTTCACCGAGTGTGATCAAGTTGCTCAATTCAGGTGCTGCAAGTACTATAAAATAGAGGACAAAAGCTAATGTTACAGCAAGGAAGATAAAACCTTTGGCTTTTTGTTTGTTATAGATTTGCCCCAACCCAGGAATCAATGAAAGCAAGGCTGCTTTTCTTGGTTGTTGTTCCATGAGTACTCCTTTCATAAGATGTGAACGTCAAGCTGAGTTCTGTTAATATCTAAAAATCAAGGGGGATAAGTTTTAAATCCCCCTTGAATCAATCAATTAGTTACCAAATTTTTGTTGGATTGTTTCTTTGATCAATGTTACAGCATCATTTGCAGCTGTTTTAGCATCTTTCTTACCGCTTACAGCGTCAAAGAGCATTGTTTTAGCTGGGTCCCAAACTGTTGACATTTGAGAGATGTTTGGCATTGGTTGAGCGTTCTTGAACTGTTTGATAACAGCAGTAGTCAACTCATCGTTTTTACCTTCAGCGTAAGTACGAGCTTCAGTGTTAGCTGGGATTTCGTTTGTTGCATCGTAGAATGCTTTTTGTTGGTCAGTTGAAACAAGGAAGTCTACGAATTTTTGAGCTCCTTCAAGGTTCTTAGTGCTTGATGGGATGATCCAAGCTTTACCACCACCAAAGGCTGCGTAGTTTTTACCGTTTGGAAGAGTTGGGATAGTTGCAACACCGTAGTTTACTTTAGCATCTTTGAATGCTTGAGCTTTCCAAGGTCCATCAATGATAGCAGCTGTTTTACCTTCTTGGAATTGAGTTTGGATCAAGTTTCCAGCACCTTCAGTATCTTGCATACCTTTAGGCCATTTGTCATACCAAGTTTTAGCGTAGTTGATACCTGCAATAGCACCATCGTTAGCAAGACCAATATCTTTAGGGTCTTTACCGTTTTGTCCAAACACGTAGGCACCATTACCAGCAAGAAGTCCATATGCGTAGTAGAAGTTAGTCCAGTCAGCTAGGAAAGCAGTAGTTTTTCCGTCTTCACCAGCGAAGGCATATTTGCTATCTTTAGCAAGTTCTTCCAAGTCAGCAAATGTCTTAGGAGCTTCTTTCACTAAGTCTTTGTTATAGTACATAACAAGTGACTCGATAACGGCTGGAGCCCCATAAACTTTACCACCAACAGTTACAAGAGATTTAGTAGTATCGTCTGTTTTAGCACCGTCACTCAAAGTTACTTCTGAAAGTTGTCCGTCAGTACCAAGACTACCTACACGGTCGTATGGAGCCATCATGACGTCAGCAGCTTTACCTGATTGGTTATCAAGTGAAAGATTGTCAAGTCCACCTAATTGGTCCCCTGTTTTAATAGTAACTTTTACACCAGCTTCTTTTTCGTAAGCTTTGGCAGCTGATTCTGCAAAAGCTTTATATTGGTCTTCAACATAGAAAGTGATTTCTTGACTTCCTGATGCAGAAGAGTCAGCAGCTTTGTCAGAAGTTTTACTTCCGCAAGCTACCAAAAGTAAGCTAGCAAGAGTAGCAGTACCAAGTACAGCTGCGCTCTTCATGAATTTAGTTGACATAATGTATTCCTCCTAAAGAATAACAAATTTTGATTTCGAGGAAACGCAAACGTTTTCTCTTATGAACTTAGTATAGCACAAACAGAAAACGGTTGCAAGCGTTTTTTGAAAAAAATTAAAAAAGCTTATAACTGCTTAATCCCTAAAATTGGTCATATAATAGGAAGAAAAAGATGAAATCATATAAATTTCAATTCAAGAATAATTTAAGGGAAACGATTGCATGGTTTGAAGATGTTTTTGTAGAGGTAAAAAAATAAGAATATAGTTTTTTAAAAAAGCTATAAAGTAAATAAATTGAAAAGTTTTTTGTTGAAACGCTTGCATTTCTTTTTGAAATGGGTTATACTTTACTTAGCGCAAACGTTTGCGCTTGTAAAAATGAAATATTTAACTACAAACACTTGAGGTGCTATTATGAAAAAACGTCAAAGTGGTGTGTTGATGCACATCTCATCACTTCCAGGAGCTTACGGAATCGGATCATTTGGTCAAAGCGCCTATGATTTCGTTGACTTCTTGGTTCGTACCAAACAACGTTACTGGCAAATCCTTCCTTTAGGAACAACCAGCTACGGAGATTCTCCTTATCAATCTTTCTCAGCCTTTGCTGGAAACACTCATTTTATCGATCTTGATATTTTGGTAGATCAAGGTTTGTTGGAAGCAAGCGATCTTGAGGGAGTAGACTTCGGTAGCAACCCAACTGAAGTTGATTACGCTAAGATTTACTATGCACGCCGTCCGCTTCTAGAAAAAGCAGTTAAACGTTTCCTTGAAGTTGGAGATGTCAAAGATTTTGAAAAATTTGCTCAAGAGAACCAATCATGGCTTGAACTTTTTGCAGAGTATATGGCTATCAAAGAGCATTTTGATAATCTCGCTTGGACAGAATGGCCTGATGCAGCAGTTCGCACTCGTCAAGCTGAAGCTCTTGCACACTATCGTAATGAGTTGGCTGACAAATTGGTCTACCACCGCGTAACCCAATATCTCTTCTTCCAACAATGGTTGAAATTGAAAGCATATGCTAACGAAAACCACATCGAGATTGTGGGAGATATGCCAATCTATGTTGCTGAAGATTCAAGCGATATGTGGGCAAATCCACATCTCTTTAAAACTGATGAAAACGGAAAAGCAACTTGCATCGCAGGATGCCCACCAGATGAGTTTTCTGAGACAGGTCAGCTTTGGGGGAATCCAATCTATGACTGGGAAGCAATGGATCGCGATGGTTATAAATGGTGGATTGAACGCTTGCGTGAAAGCTTTAAGATTTACGACATCGTGCGTATCGACCACTTCCGTGGATTTGAGTCTTACTGGGAAATTCCTGCGGGTTCTGAAACAGCGGCACCTGGTAAATGGGTGAAAGGACCTGATTACAAACTCTTTGCAGCTGTTAAAGAAGAACTTGGTGACTTGAACATCATCGCAGAAGACCTTGGATTCATGACTGATGAAGTCATCGAGCTTCGTGAGCGCACTGGATTCCCAGGAATGAAAGTCCTTCAATTTGCTTTCAATCCAGAACACGAAAGTATCGACAGCCCACACTTGGCACCAGCAAACTCAGTTATGTATACAGGAACACACGATAACAACACTGTTCTTGGTTGGTACCGTGATGAGATTGATGATCCAACTCGTGAGTATATGGCTCGCTACACAAACCGTAAAGAGTACGAAACAGTGGTGCATGCTATGCTTCGTACAGCTTTCGCATCAGTAAGTTTCATGACGATTGCCACTATGCAAGATTTGCTAGAGTTGGATGGTTCAGCTCGTATGAACTTCCCATCTACTCTTGGTGGAAACTGGTCATGGCGTATGACAGAGGAACAATTGACTCCTGCTGTCGAAGAAACTTTGCTTGACTTGACTACAATTTATCGCCGTATCAATGAAAATTTGGTAGAATTAAAGAAATAAGACATTATCAGGAGACACAAAAATGTTACCATTAAAAGAATTTGTACAAAATCGTTACAATAAATCTATCGCAGAATGCAGCAACGAAGAGCTTTATCTTGCTCTTCTTAACTACAGCAAACTTGCTAGTAGCCAAAAACCAGTCAACACTGGTAAGAAAAAAGTTTACTACATCTCAGCTGAGTTCTTGATTGGTAAACTCTTGTCAAACAACTTGATTAACCTTGGTCTTTATGACGAAGTTAAAAAAGAACTTGCAGCTGCAGGTAAAGAGTTGATCGAAATCGAAGAAGTAGAATTGGAACCATCACTTGGTAATGGTGGTTTGGGACGTTTGGCAGCCTGCTTTATCGACTCAATCGCTACACTTGGTTTGAATGGTGACGGTGTTGGTTTGAACTACCACTTCGGTCTTTTCCAACAAGTGCTTAAAAACAACCAACAAGAAACGATTCCTAATGCTTGGTTGACTGACCAAAACTGGTTGGTTCGCTCAAGTCGTAGCTACCAAGTACCATTTGCACACTTTACTTTGACATCAACTCTTTACGATATTGATGTTACTGGTTATGAAACAGCAACTAAAAACCGTTTGCGTTTGTTCGACTTGGATTCAGTTGATTCTTCAATCATTCAAGATGGTATCAACTTTGATAAGACAGATATCGCTCACAACTTGACTCTTTTCCTTTACCCAGACGATAGCGATAAACAAGGTGAATTGCTCCGTATCTTCCAACAATACTTCATGGTTTCAAACGGTGCGCAATTGATCATCAATGAAGCAATCGAAAAAGGAAGCAACTTGCACGACCTTGCTGACTACGCAGTTGTACAAATCAACGATACTCACCCATCAATGGTTATCCCTGAATTGATCCGTCTTTTGACTGAACGTGGTATCGAACTTGATGAAGCAATTTCAATCGTTCGTAGCATGACTGCCTACACTAACCACACAATCCTTGCTGAAGCCCTTGAAAAATGGCCTCTTGAATTCTTGGAAGAAGTGGTTCCTCACTTGGTACCAATCATCAAAGAATTGGATCGTCGTGTTAAAGCAGAATACAAAGACCCAGCTGTTCAAATCATCGATGAGAGCGGACGTGTTCACATGGCTCACATGGATATCCACTACGGATACAGCGTAAACGGGGTTGCGGCTCTTCACACTGAAATCTTGAAGAACTCAGAGTTGAAAGCCTTCTACGACATCTACCCAGAAAAATTCAACAACAAAACAAACGGTATTACTTTCCGTCGTTGGCTCATGCATGCTAACCCAAGATTGTCTCACTACTTAGATGAGATTCTTGGAGATGGTTGGCACCATGAAGCAGATGAGCTTGAAAAACTCTTGTCTTATGAAGATAAAGTAGCTGTAAAAGAAAAATTGGAAAGCATCAAGGCTCACAACAAACGTAAATTGGCTCGTCACTTGAAAGAGCACCAAGGTGTGGAAATCAATCCAAACTCTATCTTTGACATCCAAATCAAACGTCTTCACGAGTACAAACGTCAACAAATGAACGCTTTGTATGTGATCCACAAATATCTTGACATCAAGGCTGGAAACATCCCTGCTCGTCCAATCACAGTCTTCTTTGGTGGTAAAGCAGCTCCTGCCTACACAATTGCTCAAGACATCATCCACTTGATCCTTTGCTTGTCAGAAGTGATTGCTAACGACCCAGCAGTTGCACCACACTTACAAGTGGTTATGGTTGAAAACTACAACGTTACTGCAGCAAGCTTCCTTATCCCAGCATGTGATATCTCAGAACAAATCTCACTTGCTTCTAAAGAAGCTTCAGGTACTGGTAACATGAAATTCATGTTGAACGGAGCTTTGACTCTTGGTACTATGGACGGTGCTAACGTGGAAATCGCTGAGTTGGTTGGAGACGAAAACATCTACATCTTTGGTGAAGATTCAGAAACTGTTATCGACCTTTACGCAAAATCAGCTTACAAATCAAGCGAATTCTACGCTCGTAAAGCGATCAAACCATTGGTTGACTTTATCGTGAGTGACGCTGTTCTTGCAGTTGGTAAGATTGAACGCTTGGAACGTCTTTATAACGAATTAATCAACAAAGACTGGTTCATGACTCTTCTTGACTTGGAAGACTACATCAAAGTTAAAGAGCAAATGTTGGCTGACTACGAAGACCGTGACGCATGGTTGGACAAAGTTATCGTTAACATTTCTAAAGCAGGATTCTTCTCATCTGACCGTACAATCGCTCAGTACAACGAAGATATCTGGCACTTGAACTAAGATATATAATTTAATAGTTATTACACTATCTAGCAAAAAAGCGAGTTTCAATTGAAATTCGCTTTTTTGAATGTTATGGATTTGAGGTTGACTGGTCTCAAAAGAAAAAATAATTTGTCAATAATTTCTAGACTTAAAAATCAAACCTAGAGAACACTAAGAAGGCTGGTTGTACTACCTTTAAGCCTAAGGTTCTTCTTAGCTGTTACCTCAAATTTCTTGTATTCGTTTACAAACAGTATTATAATAGTATTGTAGTAAAGAAGGAGGATGTTCTTATGTGGAAAAAATATTTTTCAAAATATAAATGGACTGATTTATTTTGGATTCTTTTTGTAATTTGGTCATGCCTTTATATGGGTAATAGTTCTTCATTTCCACTTACTCATCAAGAAATCTCTTTTCATGGATGTTGTTATGGGGTAGCACTTGCCTTATATCACTTGCTATTTATTGATAAATTTGTCATTTCAAATCGAAAATAAATGGAGAGGTTAAAATTTTTCCACTTTTCGGATAGATACTTGAAAAATCGTGATTTAAACCCGCATCTCAAGAAGAGGTGCGGGCTTTGTAGTATCTCAAAAATATATTTACAGTGCTTTCCCAACCAAAATCTCTGCTTCAATGGTAATCTCTGTCAGTTGGCTCCAGTCAATCTTGCTTTGGTCAACGTGAAAGAGGAGGGGTGTCATGCTGAGTAAAGCTTGTCTTTGCTCTGCTGTAATGGATTTGGTCAGGGAAGCAGTCTGGATAGATTGGATGCTGAAATGTTCCTGGAAATGCTCCTTGATATCTTGATTAGAATAATCCTTGTTTGTCAGCTGGTCCTGTACCCTTTGACGGATTTCCTTGAGGTGATTTTCAGTTGGGATAACCTTTATCAAGATACCGTCTTTGGATAAAACGCGACGAAATTCTCCATAGTTGGCAGGCGAAAAGATATCAAGCAGGATATCCATGCTAGCGTCTTTTATAGGAAGACGAGCCAGGTCACCAACGAACCAATTGACTGCCCAGTTGGGTTCGCTCTTGGCAGCGATTTGAACGGAATCTTTGGAAATATCAAAGGCATAGAAGGTTTTGTCAGGATGACTTTCTTGGAGCTTGCGAGAATAGAAACCTTCGCCACAACCGATATCTAAGATTGTGGTGCTAGTTTCTGAATTTGCTAACAAGTCAGATACAGCATCTAAAATAGCTTGGTAAAAGCCAGCTTCTAGGATTTGTTGGCGATTTTGAAAGTTTTCCTTGTCGTAGTTGGCAGATTGCTTGATTTGAGGTGCCAGATTGACATAGCCGAATTTCGCCAAGTCAAAAGAATGACGGTTGCAGAACTTGAGACTAGTCTCTACCAGAGTCAGATTTTCTCGACAGATAGGGCAGGCAAAGGCAGTCGCAGAAGCAAAACGCTGGAGTTTAGGTTTGAGATTTGTATTCATAGTTTAAGTGTATCAAAAGAGGCAAATGAAAGCAACTTTAGGATGATTTGTAATAGAATTAAATAGTAGTATAATTACTTTTTAAAGTACCAAAATTAAATTGCTTTTATATCTAAATTGCTATATAATAATATCTAGGAGGAAATAAGTATGTTAAAAGAAGTATTAACCGTTGCAAAAGTTGCGAAAAAATCATCACTCTTTTTAGGTGGTGTCGCATTTGGTACCCTTGGTTTGAAAATCTTAGCAAGTAAGGAAGCTAAAAAAGGTTATTCTAAAGCTTTGGCTAAGGCTTACAAGTTGAAAGACGGGCTAGATGCATCTGTTTCTGTTGTGAAACAACATGGAGACGATGTCTTGCAAGATGCCAAATATTTGTATGAGCAAGAGAAAAAAGAAGAGCAATTAGATAGCCTTATAGGGGAATAGTATGTCTTTTAAAGTGCTACATAGAGGATACCAACATATCCGACTATCATCTTCTTTTTCACTCACCTTGGATATTCAAGACTATCTTCGTTCCTTGGTGAGAGATGAAAAGGGGATTGAGTCTATCCAGTTTTACATGGATCAACAGCACTTTACTCTACGCATAAAAGAAGGCTTCTCTGTATTAGACAATGCAGAAGCCTTTTTAAAAAGAATTGATAAAGGGAAAGTTTCTGAGTTGATGACTCTTCCCATTCGTAGAGAAGAGAGTGCTTATTCTATTGTTTCAGGTGCAGCGATTAAGCGTATGATTTTTCGTAGTTTTGTGCCGTATCCTATTCGCTATATATGGACTTGTTATCAGGCTTTGGGTTATATTAGAGAAGCCTATCAAACACTAGCGCGTAAGGAACTAACGATGGAGGTCTTGGACTGTTCGGCGATTTTATTGTCCTTGTTTATGAACCAATCCAAGACAGCTAGCAATATCATGTTTATGCTTGATTTGGGGAATCATTTAGATCAGTGGTCCTTGAAAAAAACTGCAACAGATTTAGAACAAAGCCTTCTTGCAAAAGAGAGCGACGTATTCTTAGTACAGGGGGATATGGTCGTTAGTATCAAGAGTTCCGATGTTCAAATAGGAGATGTCTTGGTCCTATCTCAAGGAAATGAAATTCTGTTTGATGGACAAGTAGTTTCAGGTTTAGGTATGGTCAACGAAAGTTCCTTGACGGGAGAGAGTTTTCCAGTTGAAAAAAGAGAGTCTGATTTGGTTTGTGCAAATACAGTATTAGAAACTGGAGAGTTACGCATTCGTGTAACCGATAATCAGATGAACAGCCGGATTTTACAACTGATTGAGTTGATGAAGAAATCTGAAGAAAACAAGAAAACGAAACAACGCTATTTCATCAAAATGGCGGACAAGGTCGTCAAATATAATTTCTTGGGGGCTGGTCTGACTTACCTATTAACAGGTTCTTTTTCTAAGGCTATTTCTTTCCTATTGGTCGATTTCTCCTGCGCTTTGAAAATCTCTACTCCTGTAGCTTATTTGACAGCTATCAAGGAGGGGTTGAATCGTGAAATGGTGATTAAGGATGGAGATGTTCTGGAGAAATATCTGGAAGTTGATACTTTCTTGTTTGATAAGACGGGAACAATCACAACTAGTTATCCTATAGTTGAAAAGGTGTTACCTTTTGGGGACTATAGTGAGGAGGATATTCTAAGAATCAGTGCCTGTCTTGAGGAACACATTTATCATCCTATTGCTAATGCCATCGTCAAGCAAGCTGAGATGGAGGGGATTGAACATGAGGAAATGCATGGGAAACTCCAATATATCGCAAGCAAGGGAATCAAATCTCATATAGATGGCCAACCAGTTCTTATTGGGAATTATGTCTTGATGCAGGATGAACAGATTCATATCAGTTCAGAACAAAATGCTTTAATTGAAGAGTACAAGAGTCACTACAATCTCTTATTCTTAGCCTACCAGAATGAATTGATTGGAATGTTCTGTATTCATACTCCTTTGAGAAAAGAAGCAAAAGCAGCCTTGGAGAAACTTAAGGCACAAGGGAAAAAATTGATTCTGGCAACAGGGGACACCTTGGTTAGAACAGAGGAATTAGTCAAAGATTTGCCCTTTGATCAGGTCTATACAGACTTGAAACCTGATGGGAAATTTGAGCTAGTAGAGGAACTGCAGAAAGCAGGTCACACTATTTTGATGGTTGGAGATGGATTGAATGACTCAGCAGCTCTAACCCTATCAGATATCGGTGTGGTGATGAATGAGAGTGCAGACATTTCTAAGCAGATGAGCGATATCTTATTGTTAGATAATCGCTTGGATTTCTTCCAAGAGTTGGATTGGCTATCATCATCTTTGCAAACACTCATCAAGAAGAATATTCAAGATACCGTTATCGTAAATAGTAGTTTGATTGGCTTTGGCTTGTTTAATTGGCTCAGTCCTTCAAATCTCTCTATCTTACATAATCTAACAACCTTACGTATTGTACTGCGTAGCCTGTCTATTAAGGCTAGATAGATATGGTTATCAACAACAAAAAGGAGTTACCTTTCTCGAGGTTAACTCCTTTTTTTATAGGTAAATGTTGAACAGTTTAGTAAGTCAATACAAAATATTTTTTCTTCCCACGTCGGATAACAGTGAGTTCGTTCTCTAACTTATCTGCGTCACTCAAGACATAGTCAAGGTCTTGGATGCGGTCGCCGTTGACGTAGATGGCACCGTTTTGAACATCTTCACGGGCTTGGCGTTTTGAGTTAACCACGCCAGAAGATACGAGAAGTTCAACGATGTTGTGATTTTCGTCTGCCTGTACTTGGTAGTTTGGCACTCCACGAAGTCCTTGTTTGAGTTCTTTAACTGAAAGGTTCTTAATATTTCCAGCAAAGAGTTGTTCAGTGATGTTAAGGGCTTCTTTGTAGGCTTCTTCTCCGTGGACAAGAGTCACGACTTCACGAGCCAAGACTTTTTGAGCCAAGCGTTCGTGTGGTGCTGCTTCGAATTGTTTGCGGATGTCTTCAATCTCATCCAGTGACAAGAAGGTAAAAATCTTCAAGAAGCGAACAGCATCAGCGTCCATAACATTCATCCAGAATTGGTACATTTCGTATGGAGAAGTCTTTTCAGGGTTGAGCCAAACTGCGTTTCCTTCTGATTTACCAAATTTCTTACCAGTTGCATCTGTAATCAGTGGAACAGTGATAACGTGACCAGTCTTGTCGGCTTTACGACGAAGCAATTCGGTACCAGCAGTCATATTTCCCCATTGGTCAGAACCACCGATTTGGAGGGTTACATTGTGCTCTTGGTTAAGGACATAGAAGTCGTAACCTTGCATGATTTGGTAGGCAAACTCAGTGTAAGAAATCCCTGTTTCAATCCGTTTTTTCACGGACTCCTTGCTCATCATGTAGTTGACAGTGAAGTATTTTCCGATATCACGGAGGAAGTCAATGAAGCTGATGCTGCCAAACCAGTCGTAGTTGTTGACCATGACAGCTTTATTTTCACCATTTTCAAAGTCAAGAAAGCGAGAAAGTTGTCCTTGGATAGACTTGACCCAGCCATCTACTGTGTCTTTTGTTTGGAGACTACGCTCAGCATCTTTGAAGGACGGATCTCCGATGAGACCAGTAGCACCGCCAACGAGCGCATAAGGTTTGTGACCTGCTAACTGCAAACGACGACTTGTCAAGATTGCGACAAGGTGGCCTAGGTGAAGGCTGTCAGCAGTTGGATCGTAGCCAGTATAATAAGAAACTTGACCTTCTTCTAGGGCTTTACGCAAAGCTTCTTCATCAGTCGTTTGAAAAATCAAACCACGCTCTTTTAGCTCATCAAAAATGTGCATGTGTCTTTTCTCCTTTTTAAAATATTGTTTCTACCTATTTTACCACAAACTTGGCAAATAACCTAGTAAAATCGGGAAGAAAGTTGCTACTCGGACTTTTTTGGAAACGAGTGAAATATGGTATAATAGCACTAGCTTATACTCAATGAAAATCAAAGAGCAAACTAGGAAGCTAGCCGCAGGTTGCTCAAAACACCGTTTTGAGGTTGTGGATAGAACTGACGAAGTCAGTAACACATATACGGCAAGATGAGACTGACGTGGTTTGAAGAGATTTTTGAAGAGTATTATTTTCAGAGAAATAGATAAAAATAGTTAAGAAAGGGGCTGAAAGATGTCTCATATTATTGAATTACCAGAAGTCTTGGCCAACCAGATCGCAGCAGGAGAAGTTATCGAGCGTCCTGCTAGCGTTGTCAAAGAATTAGTTGAAAACGCCATTGATGCTGGCTCTAGCCAGATTATCGTTGAGATTGAAGAAGCTGGTCTTAAGAAAATCCAAATAACAGATAATGGTCACGGGATTGCCCACGATGAAGTCGAGTTGGCTCTCCGCCGTCATGCGACCAGTAAGATTAAGAATCAAGCGGATCTTTTTCGGATTCGGACTCTCGGTTTTCGTGGTGAAGCTCTGCCCTCTATCGCATCTGTCAGTGTTTTGACTCTTTTGACAGCGGTGGACGGTGCCAGTCATGGAACCAAGTTAGTGGCTCGTGGGGGAGAAGTTGAGGAAATCATTCCAGCGACCAGTCCTGTGGGGACTAAGGTTTGTGTGGAGGACCTCTTTTTCAACACGCCTGCTCGCCTCAAGTATATGAAGAGCCAGCAAGCGGAGTTGTCTCATATCATCGATATTGTCAACCGTCTGGGCCTTGCTCATCCTGAGATTTCTTTCAGCTTGATTAGTGATGGCAAGGAGATGACGCGAACAGCTGGGACTGGTCAACTGCGCCAAGCCATTGCTGGAATTTATGGTTTAGCCAGTGCCAAAAAGATGGTTGAAATTGAGAACTCTGACTTAGATTTTGAAATTTCAGGCTTTGTGTCCTTGCCTGAATTGACACGTGCTAACCGCAATTATATCAGCCTTTTTATCAATGGCCGTTATATCAAAAACTTCCTGCTCAATCGTGCTATTTTAGATGGTTACGGCAGCAAGCTCATGGTGGGGCGTTTTCCACTAGCTGTTATTCACATCCAGATTGACCCTTACTTAGCTGATGTCAATGTGCATCCAACCAAGCAAGAAGTGCGGATTTCTAAGGAAAGAGAGCTGATGGCGCTGGTTTCAGAAGCTATCGCAAAGAGTCTCAAGGAACAGACCTTGATTCCAGACGCCTTGGAAAATCTTGCCAAGTCTACGGTTCGTAATCGTGAAAAAGTAGAGCAAACGACTTTGCCGTTGAGAGAAAATACGCTTTACTATGAAAAAAATGAACCTACAAGACCGACTCAAGCTGAGGTAGCAGACCATCAGGTAAATTTGACAGAAGAAAGACAGGATTTGAATCTGTTTGCTAAGGAAACCTTGGACCAGATAACCAAACCAGCCAAACTGCATTTTGCAGAGAGAAAATCGGTCAGCTACGACCAACTAGATCATCCAGAGTTAGATATGGCTAGTTTGGATAAGGCTTATGACAAGCTGGAACGAGAAGAATCTTCGAGCTTCCCAGAGTTGGAATTTTTCGGTCAAATGCACGGAACCTATCTCTTTGCTCAAGGGCGAGATGGGCTCTACATCATAGACCAGCATGCGGCCCAGGAGCGGGTTAAGTACGAAGAGTACCGCGAAAGCATTGGCAATGTTGACCAGAGCCAACAGCAACTCCTAGTGCCTTACATCTTTGAATTCCCAGCAGATGATGCCCTTCGTCTCAAGGAAAGAATGCCTCTTTTAGAGGAAGTGGGAGTCTTTCTAGCAGAATATGGTGAGAATCAATTCATCCTTCGGGAACATCCTATTTGGATGGCAGAGGAGGAAATCGAGTCAGGGATCTACGAGATGTGTGATATGCTCCTTTTGACCAAGGAAGTTTCAATCAAGAAATACCGAGCAGAGCTAGCGATCATGATGTCCTGCAAGCGGTCCATCAAGGCTAACCACCGTATCGATGACCACTCGGCTAGACAACTCCTCTACCAACTCTCTCAATGTGACAACCCCTATAACTGTCCACACGGACGTCCTGTTTTGGTCCACTTTACCAAGTCAGACATGGAAAAGATGTTCCGTCGCATTCAGGAAAATCATACGAGCCTCCGAGAGCTAGGCAAATACTAATACTCTTCGAAAATCTCTTTAAACTGCGTCAGCCTTACCTTGTCTAACTTAAGTTATGCCTACGGTTAGCTTCCTAGTTTACTCTTTGATTTTCATTGAGTATAAATTGAAGGGAAAATTATGTACGAATATCTAAAAGGTATCATTACCAAAATTACTGCTAAATACATCGTTCTAGAAGCTAACGGCATCGGCTACATCTTACACGTAGCCAATCCTTATGCTTACTCAGGACAAGTCAATCAAGAAGCGCAAATCTATGTGCATCAAGTCGTTCGCGAAGATGCTCATCTCCTTTACGGTTTCCGTTCAGAAGACGAGAAAAAACTCTTTCTCAGCTTGATTTCGGTGTCGGGCATTGGTCCTGTATCAGCTCTGGCTATCATTGCAGCTGATGACAATGCAGGTCTCGTTCAAGCTATTGAGACTAAGAACATCACCTACTTGACCAAGTTCCCTAAAATCGGTAAGAAAACAGCCCAACAGATGGTGTTGGACTTAGAAGGGAAAGTTGTTGTGGCAGGAGACGATCTCCCTGCTAAAACTGCAGCTCCATCTAGCAGTGACAACCAAGAACTGGAAGAAGCTATGGAAGCCATGTTGGCTTTGGGCTACAAGGCAACTGAGCTTAAGAAAATCAAGAAATTCTTTGAAGGAACGACAGATACAGCTGAGAACTATATCAAGTCTGCCCTCAAGATGTTGGTGAAATAGGAGAAGTCTATGCCAAAACGTTGTGGCTGGGTTAAAATGAACAACCCTCTATATGTAGCCTACCACGATGAAGAGTGGGGCCAGGCCCTTCATGATGACCAGGCTCTTTTTGAGTTGCTCTGTATGGAGACCTATCAGGCAGGTCTGTCTTGGGAAACGGTGCTCAATAAACGCCAAGCTTTTCGTCAAGCTTTTCATGACTATCAAGTTCAAGGTGTTGCGGACATGACTGATGAAGAATTGGAAGCTTTGATGGATAATCCAGCCATCATCCGCAATCGTGCCAAGATATTTGCGACGCGGGCCAACGCTCAGGCTTTTCTACAAGTTCAGGCAGAATTCGGAACTTTTGATGCCTATCTTTGGTCTTTTGTCGGTGGGAAGACGATTGTGAATGATGTACCTGACTACAGCCAGGCGCCTGCCAAAACAGCTCTATCTGAAAAATTATCCAAAGAATTCAAAAAACGTGGCTTCAAATTTACTGGACCAGTCGCTGTATTGTCCTATCTGCAGGCTGCAGGTCTGGTTGATGACCATGAGAATGATTGTGAATGGAAGGGGCTTAAATGAAGTCTACAAAATATAAGGGAGTTCTGATTTTTGGGCTCCTATATACAATTCTCTTTGTATTTGATGGCGTTAGATGGTTGGCTTCCCTGATGCCATCTACCATTGCAAATTATCTAGTCTATGTAGTATTAGCACTATACGGCTCTTTCTTGTTCAAGGATCGATTAATCCAACAATGGAATGAGATTAGAAATTCTAAAAGAAAATTCTTCCTTGGCGTCTTAACAGGATGGCTCTTTCTCATTCTGATGACTGTTGCCTTTGGATTTATATCAGAGTTGTTGAGGCAGTTTTTGGGGCTGGTCGGACAAGGTCTAAACCAGTCGAATATTCAAAGTACCTTTCAAGAGCAACCACTACTGATAGCGGTTTTCGCCTGCATCATTGGACCTTTGGTGGAAGAACTCTTTTTCCGTCAGCTCTTATTGCATCACTTGCAGAAAAGTCTGCCAAGTTGGCTAAGCATTCTTCTGGTAGGAATTGTCTTTGCTCTGACTCATATGCATAATGTAAGTTTATCAGAGTGGGTCGGTGCAGTCGGATACCTAGGTGGGGGCCTCGCCTTTTCTATTATTTATGTGAAAGAAAAGGAGAATATCTACTATCCCCTACTTGTTCACATGTTAGGCAATAGCCTCTCCTTTATTATTTTAGCTATCGGTAGTATGTGATGAAAATGCCAGTAATGATAATGAGAAAAAGCTGAGAAATTCATCTCAGCTTTCTTTGTTATAGTCAAAGCGAATGACTTGCTCCTCTGCATCTACATAGGCGTGAACTCCGAAGGGGACAATGGCTCTTGGAGTTGCGTGGCCGACATTCAGATTATAGACAATAGGGATATTGCTATCAATGATATCCAATAGTGCCTCTTTATAGCCGTCATAGAAAGTTTCATCCATAGGTTTCCCGACCAAGAGTCCACTGATAACTTCGAATATACCAGTTTCCTTTAAAGTCCACAACATCTTTTGGAAGTCTTCAGGATTAGGCTTTTCTTCGCTGGTTTCTAGCAGTAGGATCTTTCCTTCCCAGTCTGACAAGTCAGGGAAAAGTTTGTATTTTTGGCAGAGGTCTGTGCTGTCTGCGTGTAGAGAGTTGTCAAAAATATCATAGAGAGACTCGAGACAACCACCGAGGATTTCTCCCTCAAACTGAGCATTGCCTTGTAACAAGTCAAAACCTGTATTTGCATGGCTGACACGAGGTGTTCCCAGAGCCTTGGGACTGAAGTCAGTTCTTTCCTCATACCAAAGGTCGCTAGGGCGGATTTCTGAGATTTTTCCAGTCTCAATCAATTCTTTAAAGTAGTGGAGGCTGTATGGCAACATTTCTTTGTCTAACTCACAAATGTCTGCTAAAAAGGATTGACCATAAAAAGTCTTGATTCCTAGTTTATGCAACATGAGGTGGTTCATAGTTGTATCCGAGAAGCCAAGAAAAATTTTTTGTTTGATAACCTTTTGTAGTTGGTCATTTTCAAAAAGATAAGGCAATAAACGATAGGTATCGTCTCCACCGATGGCGCATAGGATCATGTCGATACTATCATCAGAAAAGGCTTGAATCAAATCCTCTGCACGAGCTTCAGGATGTTCTTTTACAAAGTCTAAGCCTTTTAGTGAATTAGGTAAAAAGATAGGCTTGAGTCCTAAGTCCTTGAGACGTTGGATACCCAAGTCCACTTCATGTTTGACAAAGTCCTCTCCGATAATGCCACTAGATAAACTAATAATACCAATAGTAGAAATCATATCTCATCCTCCTAGAAATAGATTGAGCTTATTTTATCACAAAAGATGAGGGGGAACAACAAGAATTAGAGCCAGAAGAAGGCTTTTAGATCAAGAAAGTAAGCAAAAAGCAACCAATCGTGTGGTTGCTTTTTATAGTAGTTGTATTCTTATAGAGCAGTAAGGAAAGTCAGTCCGCCAAGGATAACCCCGGCTGAGTTTGGAATGATTAGAATCCAGTCTTTCTTAGGCTCTTTTGTCCATCCATAAATGACCCAGATTAAGCAAGAGACTGCTGCTGATAAAGGTTGGAATGGTTGAGCTTTGTTCCCTTGTAAATTGGCAAAAATTTGGGGGATGTAGGCTATAAATACAATAATCCCGATAAAGGCACCAATTGAACCAACAATTTGATTAATTCTCTGTTTAGTCATATATATTTCTCCTTATTACTTTATTAGTATAACAGAAAAACAACTTGAATTCAAGGATAAAACCTTGGGATTCTAAGGGAAGCCTTTACATTAAAACGATTTTAGACAATGTGTCTACTTTTTGAAGAATCAAAAAATGATTTAGAACTACAAAAAAGTAGTCTGTCTACAAAACACACTACTTTTATTGTTTGTCTTAATATCTAGCTGGTCCTGCACTTGCGCTCTTAATGTTGAAACGTTTTTTGAGGTAGAAACGTAGGGCAAGGAGAGCTCCTCCAATGACCAACAAAACAAGAGGTGGTAAGCTGATGTTGATGGCTTGTGGAAGGAAGTTACTCAAGAAGAGGATGAAGACCCAGGCAAACATGGTTGCTAGCATAACCAAAAGTGATTTCCAGAATGGAGGGCGTTGGCTACGGTCAGTATCTGGTCCGTAGTAGCGGTAGATGAAGTGGTAGAGAAGGTAGAAGGCAACTCCTCCGAAGGCCCCTACACTGATGAGTGTTACCAAACCGTAAGCCACTGGTTGGTTTGAGAAGAAGCTCATCAAGGCACTAACTACTGCAAACAGTCCTGTAATGAAAAGGGCTGAATCCAACATCATCAATTTTGGATCGTCGTTTTCCTTTGGATGTTCTTTCTCGTATTGCTCTTTTTCGCTAAAGCTGTGAGCCCAGTGAGTTGGTGCTCCGTAAATTGAACGAGCAGTTACACCTTTTGGTTGTTCTTCAAGGATATGAGGAATGACTTCTTCAAGGATGGCCTTGATTTCAGCGTCGGTTTTTCCGTCCTTGAGAAATTGTTGGGTTGCAATGTGGATAAATTCTTGGTTTTTCTTGGTTAATTCTTTTAAATCAATCTGTGACATAATAACTCCTGTTTAGAACCATTTTTTATGGATGAGGTAAAGAGTGAGAGAAACACTCATAGCAAAGGCGATAAAGACGATGAGCCAGAAAGCATGCGGTTCTCCGTTTAAAGGAATTTCATTATCCTTAAAGTTCATTCCGTAGGCTGAGAAAATCATGGTCGGCACAGACATAACGATGGTCACGAGGGCCAAGGTTTTCATGATATTGTTCTGGTTGTTTGAAATGATAGAGGCAAAGGTCTCTGTCATAGAGTGAAGGACGTTTCCATAGATATCCGCCATCTCGATGGCCTGTTGCGTTTCAATCAAGGTGTCTTCCAGTAAGTCTTCATCCTCAAGGTATTTCTTGATATTGCTAGTCGCACTGGTCAATTTTTTAATCACGCGCTCGTTTGTCTTAAGAGAGGCCTTGAAGTAGACGATGGTCTTTTCCAACTCCATGAGTTCAATCAATTCTTCATTTCGAGTAGACTTGTGAAGTTGACTCTCAATCTGCTCACTCTTACGTTCGATTGAACGGAGGGCGGTTAGGTAAATCTCCGCATTGCGGTAGAGGATTTGAAAGATAAAGCGCGAACGCATAAAGGTATAGAAATTTCGAAGTCTCCGATTGATAAAGACATCTAGAAGTGGTAGAGGCTCTAAGCAAGTAGTAATGATAGCCTCTTCTGTGATGATAATCCCCAAGGGAATAGTCACGTAGTAGGTCTGGTTATTTCTTTCCTCTGTGATTGGGACGTCTACGATGATCAGAGTGTATTCATCTTCAATGGTAATACGAGACATTTCTTCGGCATCGAGTGGTGCACGGAGGTCAGCGATATCAATATCAAAAGCAGAAGCAATTTCCATCGATTCGCTCTGGGTAGGATTGACGAGATTGATCCAAGTGCCCGGCTGGAGCGTATCAATCTCTTTAAATTCAGTTGTTGTTGAGAGAAAGACTTGTTTCATATCTCCTATCCTTTCCTAATCTATTCTGTGTTTAAGTGATTTTTGACACCGTACTATTATACTACAAAATCGGCTTTTTTGGTAATAGAATTTCACTTTTTTTGGTATAATGGAAAGCAACAATGGACTAGAAAGAAGTAACATGCAAGATAAGATTGTCATCCATGGGGCACGCGCCCATAATTTAAAAAATATTGACGTGGAAATTCCACGAGACAAGCTAGTTGTGGTGACGGGGTTGTCGGGTTCGGGCAAATCCAGTCTTGCCTTTGATACTCTTTATGCAGAAGGGCAACGCCGCTATGTAGAGAGTCTATCAGCCTACGCTCGTCAGTTCTTAGGGAATATGGAAAAACCAGATGTGGATTCTATCGATGGTCTCAGCCCTGCCATTTCCATTGACCAGAAAACGACTAGTAAAAACCCTCGCTCAACTGTAGGAACTACGACGGAAATCAATGACTACCTACGTCTCCTCTATGCGCGTGTGGGGACGCCATACTGTATCAACGGACATGGGGCTATCAAGGCTTCGTCTGTCGAACAGATTGTAGACAAGGTCTTGGAATTACCAGAACGCCAGCGTCTGCAGATTTTGGCTCCTGTTATTCGTAAGAAAAAGGGTCAGCATAAGACTCTGATTGAAAAGATTCAAAAAGATGGTTACGTCCGTGTCCGTGTCGATGGGGTTGTCTATGATGTGACCGAAGTTCCTGAACTTGAAAAGAATAAACAACACACCATCGATGTGGTGGTGGACCGTATCATCATCAAGGATGGTATCCGTAGTCGTCTTTTTGACTCTATCGAAGCAGCTCTCCGTATCGCTGAAGGATATGTAGTTATTGATACTATGGATGATTCAGAGTTGCTCTTTTCAGAACACTATGCTTGTCCAGTATGTGGATTTACGGTTCCAGAGCTAGAACCCCGTCTCTTCTCCTTCAATGCACCGTTTGGCTCCTGTAGTGAGTGTGATGGTTTGGGAATCAAGCTAGAGGTTGATACGGACTTAGTCGTACCAGATGCTAGTAAGACTCTTCGTGAGGGAGCCTTAGCGCCCTGGAATCCGATCTCTTCTAACTATTATCCAAATATGCTGGAACAAGCCATGACAGCTTTTGGAGTGGATATGGATACGTCTTTTGAGGACTTGTCTGAGGCGGATAAACATCTCATCTTCTATGGTTCAGATGGGAAAGAATTCCATTTCCACTATGAGAATGAATTCGGCGGAGTTCGTGATATCGACATTCCATTTGAAGGAGTGCTTGGAAATATCAAGCGTCGCTATCATGAAACCAATAGCGACTACACTCGTACACAGATGCGCCTCTATATGAACGAGCTAACTTGTGGCACCTGTCACGGTTATCGTCTCAATGACCAAGCCTTATCTGTTCGTGTAGGAGGAGAGAAAGGACTCCATATCGGAGAAATTTCAGACCTCTCCATCGCAGACCATTTGGAAGTTATTGACCAGCTAACCCTATCTGAAAATGAAGCTATTATCGCTCGTCCTATCCTGAAGGAAATCAAGGACCGCTTGACTTTCCTCAATAACGTGGGCCTTAACTATTTAACGTTATCCCGCTCGGCAGGAACTCTATCAGGTGGGGAGAGTCAACGTATTCGCTTGGCGACTCAGATTGGTTCCAATCTCTCAGGAGTTCTCTATATCCTTGATGAGCCGTCCATCGGTCTTCACCAGAGGGACAATGACCGTTTGATTGCCAGTCTGAAAAAGATGCGTGACTTGGGGAACACCTTGATCGTGGTAGAACACGATGAAGATACTATGCGAGAAGCTGATTATCTGATTGACGTCGGTCCTGGAGCGGGTGTCTTTGGTGGAGAGATTGTAGCAGCAGGAACGCCTAAGCAGGTGGCTCGCAATAGCAAATCCATTACAGGACAGTACTTGTCAGGTAAACGTGTCATTCCAGTACCAGAAGAGCGCCGTGTGGGGAATGGTCGCTTTATCGAGGTGACAGGAGCGCGTGAGAATAACTTGCAAAATGTTACCGCTCGTTTCCCGCTAGGAAAGTTCATTGCGGTGACAGGTGTCTCTGGTTCAGGGAAGTCGACACTCATTAACAGTATTCTCAAAAAAGCCATTGCTCAAAAACTCAATCGCAATTCAGATAAACCTGGTAAGTTTAAGACTATTACAGGAATCGAGCATATCGACCGTCTGATAGATATTGACCAGAGTCCAATTGGACGAACACCGAGGTCTAATCCTGCGACTTATACAGGAGTTTTTGACGATATACGTGACCTTTTTGCCCAGACAAATGAAGCCAAGATTCGTGGCTATAAGAAGGGGCGTTTCAGTTTCAATGTCAAGGGTGGGCGCTGTGAGGCCTGCTCGGGTGACGGGATTATCAAGATTGAGATGCACTTCTTGCCAGATGTTTACGTAGCTTGCGAAGTCTGTCATGGGACTCGTTACAATAGTGAAACCCTAGAAGTTCACTACAAGGAAAAGAATATCTCGCAAGTCTTGGATATGACGGTCAACGATGCAGTAGAATTTTTCCAACACATTCCGAAAATTCAACGCAAACTCCAGACCATCAAAGATGTTGGTCTAGGATATGTGACCTTGGGACAACCAGCTACGACACTTTCTGGAGGAGAGGCCCAGCGTATGAAGTTGGCTAGTGAACTCCACAAGCGCTCAACAGGCAAGTCTTTCTACATTTTAGATGAACCGACAACTGGTTTGCATACTGAGGACATCGCTCGTCTACTCACCGTTTTGTCCCGCTTTGTCGATGATGGCAATACAGTTCTCGTCATTGAGCACAATCTGGATGTCATCAAAACAGCAGACCATATTGTCGACTTAGGACCAGAAGGTGGTGTCGGTGGCGGAACCATTATCGCAACAGGAACACCAGAAGAAGTAGCTGCTAATGAAGCCAGCTATACAGGACAGTATTTGAAAGGAAAGTTACATCATGAATAAACGTGTGCAAGCATTTTTAGATAAAATGCAAGAAAAAGAATTAGATGGAATCATTATCAACAACCTTAAAAATGTCTATTATTTGACAGGATTTTGGGGTTCAAATGGGACAGTCTTTATCAGTCGTGACCGTCAAGTCTTGGTGACAGATGCCCGCTATATTATCGCTGCCAAGCAAGAAGTTACTGGTTTTGAGATTTTTGCAGAGCGTGACGAGTTGGCTACTATCGCAAAGATTGCAAAAGACATGGGTCTTTCTCGTATCGGGTTTGAAGATGAGATTTCAGTTTCTTATTACCATCGCATGCAAACCGCTTTTGAAGGTTTGGAACTAGTTCCACAGACACAGTTTGTTGAAGCGCTTCGTATGATTAAGGATGAGACAGAGATTGCGACTATTCGTAAGGCTTGTTCTATCTCTGATCAAGCTTTCCACGATGCCCTTGACTTTATCAAGCCAGGGAAGACTGAAATTGAAATTGCCAACTTCCTGGACTTCCGTATGCGTGAATTAGGCGCTGCTGGTTTGTCTTTTGACACGATTCTAGCTAGTGGGATCAACTCTTCTAAACCTCACGCCCACCCAATGCACAAGCCAGTAGAACTAGGTGAAGCAATCACTATGGATTTTGGGTGCCTTTATGACCACTATGTCAGTGATATGACTCGTACTATTTACCTAGGTCATGTCAGTGATGAACAAGCAGAAATCTACAACACCGTTTTGAAGGCCAACCAAGCTCTGATAGACCAAGCTAAGGATGGCTTAGGTTTCCGTGATTTTGATAAAATCCCTCGTGATATCATTGTGGAAGCAGGATATGGAGAATACTTTACTCACGGTATCGGGCACGGCATCGGACTTGATATTCACGAAGAACCTTACTTTAGCCAAACTTCTAAAGAAGTTATCAAAACTGGTATGGTCTTGACTGATGAACCTGGTATTTATATTGAAGGTAAATACGGGGTTCGTATCGAAGATGATATCCTGATTACAGATACAGGTTGTGAGTTATTAACCCTTGCTCCAAAAGAATTAATCGTAATCTAAGAAAAATGAGATAAATCGTTGACTTTTACTAGTTAAAGGTTTATACTGAAAGGCGAAAACGGTAGGTGAGGCTACCATAGGGATACGGATGACTACCGCAAAGCAGTGGAGACACTACTCGTTGGTCAACAGTCCTGGTCGCGAAGGTCAAGACTAAGCTCATTACATCGCCCTATGGAGTTAAAGCTTGAACGAAAACAGATAATCAGTTTTTTAGTCCTGCCATTTTATGGCAGGACTTTCTGCTATTTTAAAACAAAGAAAGGAGAAAAACGATGCAAATTGACGATCATCCAGAACCGCACATACACAGCCAATCGCTGATTTGTGTCGTTTTGTCCTTATAAAGTGATTGGACTCTGTGTATGAAATCACCATTCATACAGATAGGAGAAACCAATGAAAACTACAAAAGAAAGACTAGCAGCAGCTATTCAAACTCCATTTAAAGAGAGTCTAGCTTTTTACCATACAAGTTTAAAGGGCTTAGATTCTGAACAGGTCGAAGAAAACCGTGACTTATATGGTGAAAACACCATTACAAAAGGTCAAGAGGATTCCATCTTTAAAAAGATTTATGAGTCCATTATCAATCCTTTCACAATTATTTTGCTGGTGATTGCCTTTATCTCTCTCGTTACAAACGTCTGGCTTGCCAAACCTGGTCAAGAAGATCCAACGACTTCTATCATTATCGTTGTCTTGGTTTTGATTTCAGGAGGTATCCGTTTTGTCCAAGAATTGCGGAGCGACAAGGCAACAACCAATCTTTCAAAAATGATTGTCAATACAGCAACTGTTATTCGTGATGGTCTTGAACAAGAGTTACCAATCGATGAGTTGGTTGTGGGAGATCTCGTGAAATTGAGTGCTGGAGATATGATTCCAGCAGATGTCATCTTATTTGAATCACGCGACTTTTTCGTTCAACAGTCAGGTTTGACTGGAGAAAGTGATGCAGTTGAAAAGCTTGCTTTAAATAAAGCTACTAATCAAAATGTAGAGAGTCTTTTAGAAGCAGAATCTTTGGCATTCATGGGGACAAACGTTATCTCAGGAAGTGCTACAGCTATGGTTCTAGCTGTTGGTGATGACACCATGATGGGAGCTATTGAACAGACTCTCAACACTTACGATGAACCAACTTCTTTTGAACGTGAAATGAACAGCATTTCTTGGCTCTTGATCCGCTTGATGCTTGTCATGGTTCCAATCGTGTTTTTCGCAAATGGATTGACTGATGGAGACTGGCTAGAGGCTGGAGTATTTGCCTTGAGCGTCGGTGTCGGACTTACACCAGAAATGCTTCCAATGATTATCACAGCTAGTTTGGCCAAAGGTTCCATTATCATGGCCAAAGAAAAAGTCGTGATTAAAAAACTCAATGCCATTCAGGACTTAGGAGCAATTGATATCCTATGTACAGATAAAACTGGAACTCTAACGCAAGATGAGATTGTCTTAGAATACCCTTTGGATATCCACGGTGATTTGGATATGGCAGTCTTAAGAAGAGCTTATCTAAATTCACATTTCCAAACCGGTTTGAAAAACTTGATGGACCGTGCCATTATCAGTAGAACTGAAAAAGAAGCCAAAGAACACGCTATCCTACAAAATCTAGATACCAGTTTTCAAAAAATTGACGAGCTTCCATTTGACTTTGAGCGCAGACGTATGAGTGTTATCGTCAAAGATGACAGCAATGTTGTTAGTATGGTGACCAAAGGCGCTTTAGAAGAAATGTTGAACATTTCGACACATGTGGAATATCGTGGAGAAATAATCCCTATTACGGAAGGTATTCGCAAAGAAGTACTGGCAGAAGTTGGTCAATTAAACCGTCAAGGCTTGCGTGTCTTAGGTGTTGGCTACAAATCAGGTTTACGTGAAGACTATGCCTATGCTGTGGATGATGAAAGTGATATGATCCTTACGGGTTACCTTGCCTTCTTGGATCCACCCAAACCATCTGCAGCACCAGCTATTCAGGCTTTACT
This sequence comes from Streptococcus infantis, assembly GCF_047464215.1. Taxonomy (GTDB): domain Bacteria; phylum Bacillota; class Bacilli; order Lactobacillales; family Streptococcaceae; genus Streptococcus; species Streptococcus infantis_P. Next base: position 39,876 of record NZ_JASHCG010000011.1, read on the forward strand.
TGAGCATGGTGTCAGAACAAAAATTTTGACTGGGGATAATGAAAAAGTAACTCAAGCCATCTGTGAAAAGGTTGGTTTGGACGTTGAGCATATGCTCTTGGGCTCTGATATCGACAAAATGACAGATCAAGAATTGGCAGAAGCAGTTGAAAGAGTGACAGTATTTGCTAAATTGTCTCCTGACCAAAAAGCTCGTATCATTCTACAGTTAAAGAGAAATGGTCATGGTGTTGGTTATATGGGGGATGGTATTAACGATGCTCCATCTATGAAGGTGTCAGATGTGGGTATTTCTGTAGATACAGCAGTCGATATCGCTAAGGAAACAGCAGATGTTATTTTGCTAGACAAGGATCTCATGGTTCTTGAAACTGGTATCGTTGAAGGTCGTAAGGTCTACGCTAACATGACCAAGTACATTAAGATGACCGTCAGTTCAAACTTTGGGAATATCTTCTCACTTCTTGTTGCGAGTATTTTCTTGCCGTTTTTACCAATGGCTCCTGTACATCTAATCGTCCTAAATCTAGTTTATGATTTGTCCTGTGTAGCCTTGCCGTTTGATAATGTGGATCAAGACTTCCTAAAACAACCCCATACATGGGAAGCAAAATCCATTACCCGATTTATGGTTTGGATGGGGCCTATCTCATCTATCTTTGATATTTTGACCTTTATCTTCCTTTACTTTATCATTGTTCCAATGATAACAGGCCATCATTATGTTCACGGGTCAGAATCTGCCCTTCAGTTTATTATCTTATTCCAGACAGGATGGTTCATCGAATCTATGTGGTCTCAAACCATGGTCATCCATATGCTTCGTACAGCAAAAGTTCCTTTTGTACAAAGCAGACCAGCTTGGCTTGTGATTTTTATGACTCTGATTGCAGCTTTTTTCGTAACCAGTCTACCTTATGGACCGCTAGTAAATATACTTCGTCTGGCACCGTTAGGACTTCCTTACTTCTTATTCTTAATCTGTATTATTTTCTTGTATATGTTTAGCGTCACAGTTATTAAGAAATTTTATATTAAGAAGTATAAAGAATGGTTATAGTTCGTGTTTTGTCAAGAAAAAAGTTCAAAAATTGCCAAAAAAGTTAAAATTTTTTTAAAATAGGTCGCAAGTCCGATGTTTTTTATGGTATAATAGACTAAACTGATAGTAACATGTAGCGAAAGGGGTAGGTACATGATTAAAATTTATACAGTCTCAAGTTGTACTAGCTGTAAAAAAGCGAAGACCTGGCTCAATGCCCACCAGTTAAGTTATAAAGAACAAAACCTCGGTAAGGAAGGAATTACGAGAGAAGAATTACTTGATATTTTGACAAAAACAGATAATGGAATTGCAAGTATCGTATCATCGAAAAATCGTTATGCAAAGGCCCTTGGTGTTGATATCGAAGATTTGAGTGTCAATGAAGTGCTCAACTTAATTATGGAAACACCACGTATCTTGAAAAGTCCGATTCTTGTAGATGAGAAACGCCTACAAGTTGGTTATAAGGAAGATGATATCCGTGCCTTTTTGCCACGCTCTGTCCGTAATGTGGAAAATGCAGAAGCGCGTTTACGTGCGGCTCTATAAAACATCAAGGCTGGGAGTGACTCCTGGCCTTCTCTAATATTTAAATTTGATAACATGTGAGGATTTATGAAAAAGTTAGTCATTGGAACATTCGCAACGCTATTTTTGCTCGTTGGATGTGGTCAGAAAAAAGAAACAGCAGCTTCAACTACTGAGAGTTCTCAAGAAGCCCTACAGTCTACCTTGCCCGTATTAGAAAATGCATCCAAGAATACGGTTGTGACCAAGACCTTGGTGTTGCCAGCTGATGAGAGTGGTGCTCAGCAAACTCAAATCATTACCTACAAAGGCAATCAATTTTTAAGCTTGACCATTCAGCAAAAACGTCCTGTATCAGAAGATTTAAAAGCTTATATTTCTGAACGAGGACTAGAAGAAGCTAAAAAAGCTCTAAAAGAAGCTGAGGACAAAGATGAGTCTGTTCAAGCAGCTCGAAAAATTTCAGGCTTTACCATTGAAACGACTCTTTTAAATGAGAAAGAAATGGAAACTAAGACTAGCTATGATTTCCAAACGATGGATATTAAAAAAGCCAGCGAAAACGAATATTTGAAGAATGTTGGACTGGAAAACCTATTGAAAAACGAACCAGAGGACTATATCGCAAATCGTGTTGCAAATGGGGCAACAGTCAAGTAGAAAGTCACAGAAAATCAACAGAATCAGACTGTGTGATTTGTAGAACGACCGTGAATGTGCTATAATAGTACTATTCTAAGGAAAGAGGGTGTTAGAATGGGATTTACTGAAGAAACCGTACGTTTTAAATTGGACGATTCCAATAAAAAAGAAATCAGCGAAACATTGACAGATGTCTACGCTTCCTTGAACGAAAAGGGCTATAACCCTATTAATCAGATTGTAGGCTATGTTCTTAGTGGTGACCCAGCTTACGTTCCTCGTTATAACAATGCACGAAATCAAATCCGTAAGTACGAGCGAGATGAAATCGTTGAAGAATTGGTCCGCTACTACCTTAAAGGACAAGGAGTCGATCTATAATCTATGAGAATTATGGGATTGGACGTTGGTTCAAAAACGGTAGGGGTAGCGATTAGTGATCCACTTGGGTTTACGGCTCAAGGGCTTGAAATCATCCAAATCAATGAAGAGCAAGGTCGGTTTGGTTTTGAACGTCTCAAAGAATTGGTTGAAGCCTATAAAGTGGAGCAGTTTGTTGTTGGTTTGCCTAAAAACATGAACAATACAAGTGGCCCACGGGTGGAAGCTAGCCAGGCATATGGCGAGAAGTTGGTAGAGCTCTTTGGCTTACCGGTAGATTATCAAGATGAACGCCTAACTACGGTCGCTGCAGAGCGTATGTTGATTGAGCAAGCGGATATTAGTCGCAATAAGCGTAAAAAAGTTATTGATAAATTAGCCGCTCAATTGATTTTGCAAAATTATTTAGATAGAAAATTTTAAGACAGAGGAGAAACTATGTCACACGATCACAATCACAACCACGATCACGAAGAACGTGAACTTATTACACTTGTAGATGAGCAAGGAAACGAAACCTTGTTTGAAATCCTTTTGACCATTGACGGAAAAGAAGAATTTGGTAAAAACTATGTTCTTCTTGTACCAGTTAACGCAGAAGAAGACGAAGATGGACAAGTTGAAATCCAAGCTTACTCATTCATCGAAAATGAAGATGGAACAGAAGGCGAATTGCAACCAATCCCTGAAGATTCAGAAGATGAATGGAACATGATTGAAGAAGTCTTCAACAGCTTTATGGAGGAGTAAAAATGTTCAGTGAATATTTTTACCCCAACTCCTAGAAAGTGGAAGAGTTGGAACGTCCAGTAGACGTTTTTAGCCTTACGCTAAAAATAAAGACCGTAAGTAAGTCTGGTAGACTGTATCAGCCCTGCTTCTAGAAATAAGAAAAAGCAGGAACGTCCGAGGAACATTTTTACCCTTGTGATAAAAATGAAGACTGCAAGTAAGTCCGGTGGGTGTTTTTAGTCCCCACTAAAAATAAAATTTAGCTAGGAACTAGCAAATTAGGTAAGAGGTTGGGATAAAAATCCCGGCCTCGCTTTTTATTAGCCACCAAATTTTGACGCGGTAGCTGATTGGACTTTTTGTTCGTCTTTTAGACTCCCAAAAGCTTTTTTGGTGAAAAATTTCATTTTTCTATCCGCAACCTTCAACAATCAAATGAATTGTTGAAGCCTCGCGGGGCTGGGACTACGAAATCGAGACTTCGTCAATCGATTTCTGTCCCACCGTCTTTTTTATTAAGGAGATACATATGTTTGAAGTTGAAGAATGGCTTCATAGTCGGATTGGCTTGAATTTCCGATCGGGTTTGGGGCGGATGCAACAAGCGGTGGATTTGTTGGGGAATACTGAGAAAACTTATCCTATTATCCATGTGACAGGAACTAATGGCAAGGGGTCTACTATTGCTTTTATGAGGGAACTCTTTGTTTCTCATGGCAAAAAGGTTGGAACCTTTACTTCGCCCCACATTGTTAGCATCCATGATCGCATCTGTATTAATGGTGACCCCATATTGGACGTAGATTTTATTCGTTTAGCAGATCAAGTCAAAGCAATGGAGCAAAGGCTTCTAGAAACTCACGATCAGCTATCTTTTTTTGAGTTGCTGACCTTGATTGCTTTGCTTTATTTTAAAGAACAAAAGGTGGATCTGGTCTTGCTGGAAGTTGGTATTGGAGGTTTACTGGACACGACTAATGTGGTAACTGGAGAAATTTCAGTTATTACATCGATCGGCCTCGATCACCAAGAGACTTTAGGTAATAGTTTAGCAGAAATTGCTGAACAGAAGGCAGGGATTTTTAAGTCAGGCAAGTCAGCCGTTATTGCCAACCTAGCACCGGAAGCACAGATTGTTTGTCAAAAGGTTGCAGAAGATTTGGGTGTGACTCTCTATCAAGCTGACAAAGATTTTTCTTTCAAAGAAGGACATTTTTCTTCTTCTCTAGTGGACTTGAGCCAATTAAAACTAGGTTTGGAAGGAGCCTATCAAGAGGAAAATGCAGCTCTGGCCTTGCAAACTTTTCTATTGTTTATGACGCAAAGAAGTGAAAAGGTCAATGAAGAGTCCATCCAAGCTGCTTTGAAAACTACCAGATGGGCGGGGCGTTTAGAAGCTGTTACAGAGCACATTTATCTAGATGGTGCCCATAATCTACCGGCTTTAGAACGATTGGTTGAATTTATTCAGGAGAAAATCCAGCAAGGCTATCATCCACAAATCCTTTTTGGTGCTTTGAAGAGAAAAAATTATAGTGGAATGCTTACTTATTTGACAGAACATTTACCTGATACAGCTCTCTATGTGACGAGCTTTGACTATCAGGGTTCCTTGGAGGACCAAGACTTGAGTGACTATCATAGAGTTTCCTCATATCGAGATTTTATAGATGGCTTTGAAGCTTCTGCAGGGGAGAAAGATTTACTGTTTGTGACGGGTTCTCTCTATTTTATATCAGAGGTTCGTGCCTATCTTGTGAATGTTTGACCTCGCCCCTCTCTTTATTTAATATAGTAGAGGTGAAATGGCTCAGCAGTATTATGCTGCTTCATAGTTGTTAAAAGAAAGGAGATCCTATGTCACTAAAAAAATTCACACTTTCTCTTGCTGCTTTGGCAAGTCTTAGTCTCTTAGCTGCTTGCTCCCCAAAAGCGCAGTCAACTCCTTCCTCTCAAGTAAGCACTAGTGCAGAAGCGAGCACTAGTCAGAAATCGGAAACGTCAGCTTCTAGTTCAACAGCTAGTTCAGTAACTAATATTGATGGAACCTATACGGGACAAGATGATGGGGACACCGTTATCTTGGTCGTTACTGGAAATACTGGAACATGGACGGAAGTAGAGCCTGATAGTGATCAGGAAATTAAAAAGGTAACCTTCGAACCAGAAAACCAGAGAGTCTTTGTTGGAGACGATATCAAGGTTTATGTAGCAGAAGAAAACCAGATTATCATTGATGATATGGATCGTGAGATTTCAGACCGTATCGTGTTAAAGAAATAAACATTATTTGTAGGGATTTGAATCTAAATTAACCAGATTCAAGTCCTTTTTCTTCCATCAATTTCTGGTGATTAAAAAATTCCATACTTTTAAGGTAGTTAAGTTCTACCCAAAAAGTACAGAACGGATGGTGTTAAAGGAAGTGTTCCTGTAAAAAGTGAGCGACTCCATCTTCCTCGTTGGTTAGTGGCAACTGTTGGTCAGCGAAAGGAAGTAGAGCAGGATTAGCATTTTTCATAGCATATCCTTTGCCTGCAAAGGAAAGCATTTCTTGGTCATTGTGTTCGTCGCCAAAGGCAATTAAATTCTGTTTGTCTATATTCATGACATTGAGAAGATATTCAAGGGCAAAGGCCTTGTGAACTCCTTTGGGTGTACATTCGAGGATGTTTAAAGGACCACCCCAAGTGTTAATATTGAGTTGGTGCTTGTAAAACTGATTCATCTCTTCTGCTAGGGCATATTTGTCACTTGCGCGAGTCTGCAATAAAATGCAGTTAGGATCCTTGGTGACAAGTTCAGAATTAAACTGATTTTCAGGTCTGAAGTTTTCAACACCAAATAGCCTAGGGTCGGCAATGTCCTTGTCTGGAGCTGTAATGTAAAACTTTTTACGGTATTCACCTGCGATAAAGTCGGCCTCGATTTCCTCTTTTCGTTGAACCATATCTAAGAGATACTTTTTATCAACAGTCAGGCATTTTTCATGCTCCCAAACCTTACCAGGCAAGTGAGTGAGTGAACCATTGAAATTGATCATAGGCGTTTCAAGTTCAAGCTGGTCATAAAAATCTTTAGCCATACGATAAGGGCGACCTGTTGCAATCACGACATGGTGGCCCTTTTTAGATATTTGTTTGATAGTATCCTTGGTAAAATCCGATAATTTGCTTTCGCCATTAAGTAAGGTTCCGTCCAAGTCGACGGCAATCATTTTTTGGGTCATAAGATCCTCCCGAATCTAGTTTCAGATAAGATGTTTTCTATTATATCAAAAAGCGGAGAGAAAAGCTGACTCTAAGTGAAATGCGGGAGAACAATATCTATTAGTGTTTTTTAATTTTTTAAAAAAACACCTTGAAAAGGTGAATGATTGATGATATAATGGTTCTATTGTTCGTAAAATGACAAAGGAGATTAAAAATGGACAAACTATTTAAACTAAAAGAGCACGGGACAGACGTCCGTACAGAGGTTCTTGCTGGTTTAACAACTTTCTTTGCAATGAGTTATATTCTCTTTGTAAACCCTCAAATGCTTTCACAAACAGGAATGCCTGTTCAGGGTGTATTCTTGGCAACAATCATCGGTTCTGTTGTGGGAACTTTGATGATGGCCTTCTATGCTAACTTGCCATATGCACAAGCTCCAGGTATGGGACTTAACGCCTTCTTTACATTTACAGTTGTATTTGGGATGGGCTACACTTGGAAAGAAGCTCTTGGGATGGTCTTCATCTGTGGAGTTATTTCACTGATTATTACATTGACCAATGTTCGTAAAATGATCATTGAGTCTATTCCTACAACACTTCGTTCAGCGATTTCAGCAGGTATTGGGGTTTTCCTTGCTTATGTTGGGATTAAGAATGCTGGTCTCTTGAAATTCTCGATTGACCCAGGTACTTATACAGTAGCAGGTGAAGGAGCAGATAAGGCTCAAGCAGCACTTACTGCAAACTCAGCAGCTGTTCCAGGATTGGTAGACTTCAACACGCCAGCTGTCTTGGTAGCTCTTGCAGGTATTGCCATTACTATCTTCTTCGTTGTTAAGGGGATCAAAGGTGGTATCATCCTTTCTATTTTGACAACGACAGTTCTTGCGATTGCTGTTGGTCTTGTTGATTTGTCTAGCATTGACTTTGCAAGCAATAATCTTTCATCAGCAGTTAACGATCTAGGAACCTTGTTTGGTGCTGCTCTTGGTTCAGAAGGATTGGGATCTCTGATTTCAAACACCTCTCGTTTGCCAGAAACCTTGATGGCCATTCTTGCCTTCTCATTGACAGATATTTTTGATACTATCGGTACTCTTATCGGTACTGGTGAAAAAGTTGGTATCATTGCAACAAGTGGTGAAAACCATGAGTCAGCTAAATTGGATAAGGCTCTTTACTCTGACTTGGTGGCAACTTCAGTAGGTGCTATTGCAGGTACTTCAAACGTTACAACTTATGTTGAGTCTGCAGCTGGTATCGGTGCTGGTGGACGTACTGGTTTGACAGCTTTGGTTGTTGCCATCTGTTTTGCCCTATCAAGCTTCTTTAGCCCACTTCTAGCAATCGTTCCAACAGCTGCAACTGCACCAATTTTGATTATTGTCGGAATTATGATGCTCTCTAACTTGAAAAATATTCCTTGGGATGATATGGCTGAAGCTGTTCCAGCTTTCTTCACATCTATCTTTATGGGATTCAGTTACTCAATCACACAAGGGATTGCCGTTGGTTTCTTAACTTATACTTTGACGAAGGTTGTCAAAGGTCAAGTGAAAGATGTGCATGTCATGATTTGGATTTTGGATGCCTTGTTTATCTTGAATTACATCAGTATGGCTCTTAACTAATGACAAAAACAAAAAAAGAGGGGAGTCTCCTCTTTTTTTGTTGATGGAAATATCACAAAATAAAACTTTTTGGTATAATAAGTACATGTACACAAAAAATGAAGATGAGTTGATTGCACTTGGGGAAGACCTAGGGCATTTGTTAGAAAGAAATGATGTGTTGATTTTGACTGGTGAATTAGGTGCTGGGAAAACAACGCTAACAAAGGGTCTGGCTAAGGGATTAGACATTCATCAAATGATTAAAAGTCCTACTTATACCATTGTTCGAGAATATGAGGGACGTCTACCCTTATATCACTTAGATGTTTATCGCATCGAAGGGGATGCAGATTCTATCGACTTGGATGAATTTCTTTTTGGTTCAGGTGTAACGGTTATTGAGTGGGGACATCTATTGGGGGAAAATCTTCCATCAGATTATCTGGAGTTAGAAATCCTTAAAAAAGATGAGGGCCGAGAAATCGTCTTTCATGCTCATGGCCAAAGAGCGACAGAACTTTTGAAAGGATTGACGGATGGAGTATGATCTTTTAATCCGTGAAGCGGAAATCCAGGATGCTTCAGCGGTCATTGCTCTCTTAGATCAAATTGGTCAAGAGTCTAATTTTACCAGTCTGGATGAAAATGGGATTGCAATGAGTGAGTCTGAGATGCAACATTTTTTGGATAAGCAGGCCCAGTCGGATAATCAAATTACCCTACTCGCTTTTTTGAATGATGAGTTAGTAGGAATCATCAATACAACAGCTGATCAACGTCCGCGAGTCAGTCATATTGGAGATGTTTTTTTAGGAATAAAAAAAGCTTACTGGGGAAATGGTCTCGGTAGTATCTTGATGGAAGAAACTATTGAATGGGCCAAATCAAGTGGTAGTATTCGACGGTTACAATTGACAGTTCAAAAAAGAAATCTTGCCGCGGTGCATCTGTATGAAAAAATGGGCTTTATCATAGAAGGATTACAGGAACGTGGTGCTTGTATAGAAGGAGGAGAGTTTCTAGATGTTTACCTAATGGGTCAACTGATAGACGAATAAGAGTATGGTAAAAAAAATAATTGGAATGTTTTTGGGTTTGGTCCTTGTGACTGTGCTAGGTGTAGGTGCCTATGCCTATACAATTTATCAGCAAAGTACGCAAACTTTAGCTAAAACCTATAAAAAAATCGGTGAAGAAACCAAGGTAATTGAAGCGACCGAACCTCTGACGATTTTGCTTATGGGCGTGGATACAGGAAATGTTGAACGTACAGACCCATGGGCTGGGAATAGTGATTCAATGATCTTAGTGACAGTGAATCCTAAAACTAAGAAGACGGTCATGATGAGTTTGGAGCGTGATATTCTCACACAAATCCAGCAACCAGATGGTAGTGTTAGAGAAGCGAAACTCAATGCTGCCTATGCTGATGGCGGAGCAGAGTTGTCTATTTCAACGATTCAAAAGATGATGAACATTCATATCGACCGTTATGTGATGGTCAATATGCATGGCCTTCAAAGAATGGTTGATGCTGTAGGTGGTATTACAGTCAACAACACTCTCGGCTTCCCAATTTCTATTCAAGATCAGGAACCTTTTAATACGATTTCGATTGGAGTCGGTGAGCAAACCCTCAATGGTGAAGAAGCCCTTGTTTATTCACGCATGCGTTATCAGGATCCTGAAGGGGACTATGGTCGTCAAAAACGCCAGCGTGAAGTGATTCAAAAGGTTGTCGAGAAAATTCTTAGTTTGAACAGTGTGAGTCACTACCAAGAGATTCTGAAGGCTCTTAGTGACAACATGCAGACAAATATCGAGATTACAACGACAACCATTCCTCAGTTGATGGGTTATCAAGATTCCTTTAAAAATATCGAAACCCAACAATTACGTGGTGAAGGTGAAATGATTGACGGGATTTCTTACCAAATCGTTTCTGGTGAGCATATACTAGAGATGCAAAATCTTTTACGCCGTTCGCTCGGACAACCAGAGGTTACGAATTTGGAGACCAATATAGTCTTGTACGAGAATCTTTTTGGCCACTTGCCACCATCTTCTGAGGAGTCAGAATAACAAGAAACTATCCATCAAATCGTAGGAATTATCCTGCGATTTTTTCAAAGAAATCCGAATAGGTAAGTAGGAGGAAAAAATGAAAGCAGAAATTATAGCTGTTGGAACAGAGATTTTGACAGGTCAGATTGTCAATACCAATGCGCAATTCTTGTCTGAAAAATTGGCTGAAATCGGTGTAGATGTCTATTTTCAGACAGCTGTAGGAGATAACGAGGCTCGTCTCTTATCCTTGTTAGAAATTGCTCAGAATCGCAGTAGTCTAGTCATTTTAACAGGTGGCTTGGGACCGACGGAAGATGATTTGACCAAGCAAACTTTGGCCCAATTTTTGGGACGCGACTTGACTTTTGATCCTCAGGCTCAGGCTAAGCTAGATGACTTTTTTGCTCATCGACCAGACTATGCTAGAACTCCAAATAATGAACGCCAGGCTCAAATCGTTCAAGGTTCAACTCCATTACCAAACGAAACAGGACTGGCAGTCGGTGGTATGATCGAGGTGGCTGGGGTAACCTACGTTGTTCTACCAGGACCTCCAAGTGAATTGAAACCTATGGTCTTAAATGAGTTGCTTCCAAGATTGACAACGGGATCTAAGCTCTATTCACGTGTGCTACGTTTTTTTGGGATTGGTGAGAGCCAGCTAGTGACCATTCTATCAGATTTGATTGACCAGCAGACGGATCCAACCTTGGCACCTTATGCTAAAACTGGGGAAGTGACCCTTCGCTTATCGACCAAGGCTAAGAGTCAAGAAGAAGCAGATCGTGTTCTAGATACTTTAGAACAAAAAATCCTTGAAAGAGAAACTTTTGAGGGCGTTTCACTTCGAGAAATTTGCTATGGCTATGGGGAAGAAACCAGCTTGGCTAGTCTGGTAGTAGAAGAGTTGAAAAAGCAAAAGAAAACTATCACTGCAGCAGAAAGCTTGACTGCAGGTCTTTTTCAAGCTACTTTGGCTGATTTCTCAGGTGTGTCTGCTATCTTTAAAGGTGGTTTTGTGACTTATAGCCTTGAAGAAAAAGCTAAGATGCTTGATATTCCACAGGCTGAATTGGAAAAACACGGAGTCGTCTCAGCCTTTACTGCTGAAAAAATGGCTGAACAGGCGCGAATCAAGACCCAGTCAGATTTTGGCATTAGTTTGACAGGAGTGGCTGGACCAGATAGCCTAGAAGGACATCCAGCAGGTACAGTTTTTATTGCTTTGGCGCAAGCTTCGGGGGCAGAAGTTATCCAGGCCAATATCGCAGGTAGAAGTCGTGCAGATGTGCGAGAAATTGCAGTATTACATGCCTTTAACCTAGTTCGCAAAGCTTTATTAAGTGATGGAGATTTGTTATAATAGAAGAAGGTCTAAGGACTATTAGAATACAGGAGAATAAAATGGCGAAAAAACCAACAAAAAAATTAGACGAAATTGGCAAAAAATTTGGTGCTGATCGTGAAAAAGCCCTAAACGATGCCCTTAAATTGATTGAAAAAGATTTCGGTAAGGGATCAATCATGCGCTTGGGTGAACGTGCAGAGCAAAAGGTCCAAGTGATGAGCTCAGGTTCTTTGGCTCTTGATATTGCACTCGGATCAGGTGGTTATCCAAAGGGACGTATCATCGAAATCTACGGTCCAGAATCATCTGGTAAGACAACGGTTGCCCTTCATGCGGTAGCGCAAGCCCAAAAAGAAGGCGGAATTGCTGCCTTTATCGATGCGGAGCACGCGCTTGACCCAGCCTATGCAGCAGCTCTTGGGGTTAACATTGACGAATTGCTCTTGTCACAACCAGACTCAGGGGAGCAAGGTCTTGAAATTGCTGGGAAATTGATTGATTCAGGTGCAGTTGACCTTGTTGTTATCGACTCAGTTGCTGCTCTTGTACCTCGTGCGGAAATCGATGGAGATATCGGAGATAGCCACGTTGGTCTTCAAGCTCGTATGATGAGCCAGGCTATGCGTAAACTTGGAGCTTCTATTAATAAGACTAAGACAATTGCTATCTTCATTAACCAATTGCGTGAAAAAGTAGGAGTTATGTTTGGTAATCCAGAGACAACTCCTGGTGGACGTGCCCTTAAATTCTACGCTTCTGTCCGTTTGGATGTTCGTGGAAGCACACAAATCAAGGGAACTGGTGATCAAAAAGATACGAGCGTAGGTAAGGAAACCAAGATTAAGGTTGTTAAAAACAAGGTAGCTCCACCATTCAAAGAAGCCTTTGTTGAAATCATGTATGGAGAAGGAATTTCAAGAACTGGTGAGCTTTTGAAGATTGCAAGTGATCTTGACATCATCAAGAAGGCAGGAGCATGGTACTCTTATAAAGACGAAAAGATTGGTCAAGGTTCTGAAAATGCAAAGAAATACTTGGCAGATCATCCAGAAGTCTTTGATGAGATTGACCACCAAGTTCGTGTCAAGTTTGGCTTGATTGAAGACGATGCAGTAGCCGATGAAAAAGTAAAGGCTCCCGAAGTAGAAGTAGCTAATCAAGAAGTGACTCTTGACCTTGGCGATGATCTTGAAATCGAAATTGAAGATTAAAAAGTAAAAGTGGCGGAGGAATCCCCACTTTTTCTGCTATATGAGAATAAAGAAACAAGGTTATGAGAGTAGGAATGACAGATTTTCACAGTAAAAATGAGGAAGACTATTGCAAAAGATTTGATTTGATGATAAAATAAATTGAAAATAAAAGTAATGCCAAGGAGATTGTTGGTATGGAAAAACGTTTAGTTCGCAATGTTCAAGATAAAAAAATTGCAGGTGTTTGTGCAGGTCTTGCTGACTATTTAGATATTGATGCAACACTTGTTCGTGGACTTTGGATTCTCTTCACATTACTAGGTGGATCAGGAATTCTTGCCTATCTCATTCTCTGGCTGATCATGCCAGAAGCTGGAACAAAAGCGTAAACTTAGTGACATTTTTATAAGAGAAATCAAGATAAGGCTGAAACAAAATTGTTTCAGCCTTATTTATAGTGGATTGAAATAAGGGATGAACAATTCGATTAGGAAAGTCAAACTTATTTCTAGAAATATTTTAGAATTCGTAGCGTACTATTATAGATTCAATCTACTATAATTTTGTTGTGTAGCAGATTGAATAGAAAACACTATAGTAGATTCAAATAAGGGATGAACAATTCGATTAGAAAAATCAAACTTATTTCTAGAAATATTTTTAGCAGTCGTGATGTACTATTATAGATTCAATCTACTATAATTTTGTTGTGTAGCAGATTGAATAGAAAATACTATAGTAGATTCAAATAAGGGATGAACAATTCGATTAGGAAAGTCAAACTTATTTCTAGGAATGTTTTTAGCAGTCGTAATGCACTATTCTAGATTCAATCTACTATATTTTGATGGATTTAGCAAAACTTTCTGCTATTTGATTTCGGAATCACAAAAAAATCACCTGTAGCACAGGTGATTGAGTTTTCATTGTCGAGAAGTTTGCAGTTTCTTACTGGGAAGTTAAAGACTGCAGTATAGATTAGTGTTCACTAAAGCGACGGTACTCGATGTGGAAGTCAAAATAATTTTCTTCTTGTAATTTTTGGAAGATATTCCGATAGGCTTCTTCATCAAAGTGGTCGCCACGATATAGAATCTCAAAACTAAGACCTTCGTACTCCAAAAAAGCATTGGCTGTTTTGAAGCCGTTTTGTAGGTAGAAGTCCATGCGGGCTTTTCGTTGTTCGAGGTTATCACAATCTTCGTCCAACCGCTCCACTTCAAGAATCATGGTACGTTGGTAAAAATCAATGAGTTTTTCAATGATTTCTCTCCCGTAGCCATGACTACGGAGATGAGGCATAATAGCAAAGAAGCTAATGTAGAATGCTTTTTGGTTGGAAATGGCAAAAGCGAAGCCGACAAATTCTTCCTCGTTATAGAAAGCGAAAAAGTGGGCATCATCTCTATCCTGGTAACTTAAAAATTCTTCCAAAGAGACGCGTTCTTCTTCAGGAAAGGCTTCCTTGTTTAATTGGTCAACTTTCTCAAGGTCTGGGAATACATCAGTAATTAACTGGCTTGTTAAGGTCATACCTACCCTCCTTTTCTGTCACGATTATACCAGATTGTTTGCATCTAGGCAACGCTTTCTTATCCAAATTCCCTTGTTCCCCTACTAGAAAGCTGATATAATAGCCTTATGAATAAAAAATCAACGGTGGACCTGATTCATGGTCCCATCCTTCCCGCGCTAATTAGTTTTGCATTACCGATTCTACTGTCCAATATCTTTCAGCAACTTTACAATACAGCTGATATCTTGATTGTTGGGCGTTTTTTAGGGCAAGATTCATTGGCGGCAGTCGGAGCAACGACAGCCATTTTTGATTTGATTATCGGCTTTGCCCTCGGTGTTGGAAATGGGATGGGTGTTGTTATTGCACGTCTCTACGGCGCTCGTAATTTTGCTAAGATTAAAGAAGCTGTCGCAGCAACTTGGATTTTAGGGATTATCTTGAGTGTGCTTGTCATGTTGATGGGCTTTTTCGGTCTTTATCCTCTCTTACAGTACCTAGAAACACCTGCAGAAATTCTCCCTCAGTCCTATGAATATATCTCCATGATTGTTACTTGTGTGGGAGTGAGCTTTGCTTATAATCTTTTTGCAGGTTTGCTACGCTCTGTTGGCGATAGTCTTGCTGCGCTTGGTTTTCTTATTTTCTCAGCCATCGTTAATGTCATTCTGGATTTGTATTTTATTACACAATTGCAGTTAGGTGTTCAATCTGCTGGTCTTGCAACCATTATATCCCAGGGTTTGTCAGCTATCCTTTGTTATTTCTATATCCGAAAGAGTGTTCCAGAGCTCCTTCCTAGGTTGAAGGATTTTAAATGGAATAAGGCCCTCTATGTCGATCTCTTAGAGCAGGGGCTAGCCATGGGCTTGATGGGTTCAATCGTCTCTGTCGGAAGTGTTATTTTGCAATCCTCTGTCAATAGTTTTGGAGCAGTCATTATCAGTGCTCAGACAGCAGCACGCCGAATCATGGCCTTTGCCTTATTGCCAATGACGGCTATCTCAGCATCGATGACGACTTTTATCTCTCAAAACTTTGGTGCAAAACGTCCAGATCGCATTGTCCACGGTCTTCGACTAGGGAGTTATATCAGTATGGCTTGGGCAAGCTTTGCTTGTGTATTCCTATTTTTTGCAAGCCCTAGCCTGGTTTCTTTCCTGGCAAGTTCGACAGACGGTTACTTGATTGAAAATGGGGCTTTGTACCTACGCATCAGTTCTGTATTCTATCCGTTTTTGAGTCTTTTATTGATCTATAGAAATAGCTTGCAGGGTCTCGGTCAAAAATTCTTGCCACTTGTATCAAGCTTTATCGAGTTTTTTGGTAAAATTATTTTCGTCGCTTGGATTATTCCTTGGACAGGTTATACAGGTGTGATTCTATGTGAGCCCCTTCTCTGGCTAGTTATGACTGCCCAACTTTACTTCTCACTTTCCAAACATCCATGGATCAAAGAAGGCAAAAAACTCTTGGCTACTGGCGGGAAATCCTAGCTTAATTTACAAAAGAAAATCCATTTCCTCTAGTGAAAATCGGATAGACTTGTGTTATAATAAGAAAGATTAAAATGTGAAAAAAGGAGATTCCTAATGGGACGTAAATGGGCCAATATCGTAGCCAAGAAAACGGCTAAAGATGGAGCTAACTCTAAAGTATATGCAAAATTTGGTGTAGAAATCTATGTAGCAGCTAAAAAAGGTGAGCCAGATCCAGAACTAAACACTGCTTTGAAATTCGTTATCGATCGTGCCAAACAAGCGCAAGTGCCAAAACACGTTATTGATAAGGCTATCGATAAGGCAAAAGGAAACACAGACGAAACCTTTACAGAAGGACGTTACGAAGGTTTCGGACCAAATGGTTCTATGTTGATCGTTGATACCTTGACTTCAAACGTTAACCGTACAGCTGCGAATGTTCGTGCTGCTTTTGGTAAAAACGGCGGGAACATGGGAGCTTCAGGTTCTGTATCTTACCTCTTTGACAACAAGGGTGTTATCGTCTTTGCAGGTGATGATGCTGATGCTATCTTTGAACTCTTGCTTGAAGCAGATGTCGATGTAGACGATGTAGAAGCAGAAGAAGGAACAATCACTGTTTACACAGCTCCAACTGATCTTCACAAGGCTATCGTTGCCTTGCGTGAAGCTGGTATTGAAGAATTCCAAGTAACTGAATTGGAAATGATTCCTCAATCAGAAGTTGAGTTGTCAGGTGAAGATTTGGAAACATTTGAAAAACTCTACGGAGTCCTTGAAGACGACGAAGACGTACAAAAAATCTACACAAACGTAGACGGATTCTAAGAATAAAAATAACCCCTTTGAAAATTCAATATTTTCAAGGGGTTTGTTTATCTTGTGATAACAAAAGGAGCAGGAAAGAGACGGAAATCTCTTTTGCTCAAAACGTTATTAGTAATCTATAATTGTCCATAATCCAATGGATTGTGGAAATATCCTGGTGTTGGGATTTAGAAATCGAGACTTGGTCTACCGATTGTATTCCCAGCACCTTTTTAGTTATGTTAAACTTTCACTCCAGAATCAGATTGTTCTTTTCGGTCCAGTCCGACAGCAAATTTATGAATCAGAAGAAACTGACCATTTTTCTGCTTTACAAAGTTTAAAACAACTGCCTTACTAGGTGAACCTAGGGAGAGGTAGGTGATTCTTTTGGTTTCATAATCACTGTCACTTGAATCTACTTCAGAATCTGGAATCCCATGTTCACTGATAATGTCTTTGTAGTTGGTACCCCCTTGCCCTTGGTTGGAAGGGTCGCCCTCTATTAAGGCATCAAACTGTTCTTGAGTCCAGGTAAAGATCTCTTCTTCCTCTTCATATTCATCAATGGTACTATTTGGCCAATCTTCATTGGTTGGTTCTTCCATGAGATAATTAGAAGAGCTACGATAGCCTCTTATAAAATCAGCGAAGATAGGAGTGAATAGCAGTTGGCTTATCAGTACAATGATAATGGAAATGAGGCCAAAGCTTGAACCAATCATAGCTAATGTTTTTTGATTTTGGAGATTGAGGCCAATGCTGATGACTCCTAAGATCAAGGCAACAAATCCAAGGAGAAAGGCTAGACTATTGATAATTGGTATCCGAGAGCTGAGAAGAGCCAGGGCTCCAAAAATGACAGCAAGGATTCCTAAGGTTTTATACTCTTCTTGTTTCATTTGAAAATTCTCCCATTTCTAGTGTAATCAGACAAGTTAGTGCCTATTATAGATAAATTATCAACTAATGTCAATTTCTGCTTAGATAGTTCTCTAGGAAACTTTTTCTTGACATCTTTTTAAAAAATGATAAAATAGCTCTCGTGGAAACTTATTTGTTCTCAAGAGAACTATTTTTAATTAGAAGGGAATAATCATGGATAAACCAATGTTAGTCTTTAAACGTTTTGGGCACCAGGTACATCTGATGGTACAAAAGGAAGCCAAGCGTTGTGGTATTGAATTTATGGGTGGCCCGCAAGGGCAGGTTCTCCGTTTTTTAGATCGTCGTGAGCAAGAACAAGAATTAACACTCATCAAAGATATTGAACAAGAACTTAATATTACTAAGTCAGTTGCCAGCAACTTGGTTAAGCGTATGGTACAAAATGATTTAGTCGAGTTAGAGGCCAGTCCAAGTGATAAACGAGCAAAATTTGTTCGTTTGACCGACAAATCACGCTCTCAGATGCAAGAAGTTAAGGCGTTTTTTGATCGGATTGACAGTAGCCTACTGGAAGGAATTTCAAAGGAAAAGCTAGCCATTTTTGAAGAAGTTCTCGGACAACTACAGGAGAATGTAGAAAGAATAGGAGGAGAGAATGAAGAAACTCGCTAAGCGTATCACAGGAAAAGAGTGGGGAATGATTCTCTTGACTGTCCTCTTTACCTGTTTTTCGGTCTATCTCGAGTTAGAAGTGCCGACCTATATTTCAGAAATAACAGAATTGATTGGAACACCGGGTACGGAGTTAGGACAACTATGGTCTCCTGCTGCCAAGATGATGGGCTTATCTCTCCTAGCCTTTCTGTCTTCTGTAACAGTTGGATTTTTTGCTTCTCGTGTTGCAGCGTCTTACACGACTCACTTGCGAAGAGATATTTTTAATCGTGTTCTAGATTTTTCGCAAACGGAAATCAAACGTTTTTCAATCCCCAGTCTTTTGACTCGGACGACCAATGATATCACTCAGATTCAGATGCTCTTTACCATGGGACTTCAGGTAGTCACTCGTGGGCCAATTATGGCAATCTGGGCTATTGGGAAAATCCTTGGTAAGTCAGAATACTGGCTCTGGGCAGTAGTGATTGCTGTTATCGTCAATGTTCTGATGACAACTGTTCTCATGACTCTGGCCTTTCCAAAACAATCTGTCATCCAGAAGTTGACAGATAAACTCAATAGCATCACCCGTGAAAGTTTGACAGGGATTCGGGTTGTTCGTGCTTATAATGCTGAGGATTACCAAGATAAGAAATTTGAAGAAGCCAATGATGAGGTGACTCGTCTCAATCTCTTTGTCAATCGTTTGATGGCCATTATGAATCCTATTATGATGGCGATTTCCAGCGGTTTGACCTTAGCTATTTACTGGATTGGAGCCTATCTGATCAACGATGCTAGTTTGACAGAGCGCCTGCCCCTCTTTAGTGATATGGTGGTCTTCATGTCTTATGCCATGCAAGTCGTAATGGGCTTCTTGCTCATGGGTGCTCTCTTTATCGTCCTTCCTCGTACCTTGGTTTCTGCAGGGCGTATCAATCAAGTGCTGGACCTTTATTCCTCTATTGAAAATCCTAGTCACCCACAGACGGCAAACTCTTCTGTAAAAGGTCAAGTGGAATACCGCGACGTAACCTTCCGCTACTCTAAAAACTCAGAAGCAGTTGTGGAACATGTCAGCTTCAAGGCAGAAGCAGGGCAAACCATTGCCTTTATCGGCTCAACTGGTTCTGGGAAATCTACTCTAGTTAATCTCTTGCCTCGTTTTTATGATGTGTCAGAGGGAGAAATTCTAGTAGATGGCGTCAATGTGAAAGATTACTACTTGGAAGATTTGCGTAATAAGGTTGGCTATATCCCTCAAAAAGCTGTGCTCTTTTCTGGAGATGTTAAGGACAATCTCGACTTTGGTAAGAGTCAAGAAACGCCACTAAGTGAAACGGCCATGTGGCAAGCTTTGGAATTGGCTCAATCTAAAAACTTTATAGAGGATAAGGAAGCTGGTCTTGACTCAGAAGTGGCTCAAGGTGGGACCAATTTCTCAGGTGGACAGAGACAACGTTTGGCCATTGCACGCGCCTTGGCTCGTAAACCAGAGATTCTCATTTTTGATGATTCGTTCTCAGCCTTGGACTACAAGACAGATCGTATCTTGCGTCAAGTATTAGCTGAAAAAACACAATCTATGACCAAGTTGATCGTTGCTCAACGCATCTCAACTATCATGGATGCAGATCTGATCTTAGTCTTGGATCAGGGTAAAGTCGTGGGACAAGGCACCCACAAAGACCTTCTAGCAAGCAATGAGGTCTACCAAGAAATTGCCTATTCACAACTATCGAAGGAGGAATTGGAACATGGAAAATAAGAAAATGTCCTTATGGAAACAGTGTAGACCTTTTCTAGCAGGTCTCCAACTTCCCCTACTAATCGCAGTTGTGACGGCTATCTGTTCAAGTATTATCACGGTTTATGGACCAACTAAGATCAAAGAAATTACCAATTTGATTTCAGATGGGTTAATGACAGAGATTGATCTAGAGGCTGTCTCAAGTATTGCTAGCTTTTTGGTTATCCTCTATGTGCTTGGGATTATCCTGAACTATACGCAAGCCTACATTTTCTCAACTAGTATCCAACATTTCTCAAAACGTTTGCGGACAGCTATTGCTGAGAAAATCAATCGCTTGCCACTTGCTTATTTTGACCGTCATTCTCAAGGGGACACTCTTTCACGTGTAACCAATGACGTTGATACAGCAGCACAGTCCCTCAACCAAAGTCTAGGGACCGTTATCTCAGCTAGCTTCTTGCTAATCGCTGTTTTGATTACCATGTTTGGCATGAACTGGATTTTAGCACTGGTAACCGTTGTTTCAACTCTTGTTGGATTTGCGGCTGTCTCAGTCATTATGGCTAAGTCACAGGGTTACTTTAAAGCCCAACAAAATAATTTAGCAGCTGTAAACGGTTATGTGGAAGAAATGTACTCAGGTCACAATGTGGTGACCAGCTATAACGCTGTGGATACTACTAAAGAAACATTCGCAGGATTGAATCGAGACCTACATGATAGTATCTGGAAATCTCAATTTATTTCTGGAATCATGATGCCAGCAATGATCTTTGTTGGGAACTTTAGCTATGTTTTGGTGATCATCGTCGGTGCAGTCCTAGCTCTTGAAGGACATATCAGTATTGGTATCATCGTAGCCTTCATGGTTTATGTTCGTACCTTCTCTCAACCCTTATCACAGATTGCCCAAGGGATTACCAGCTTACAACAAGCCAGTGCAGCTATGACCCGTGTCTTTGAATTTCTAGGTGAAACTGAGATGGAAGATGAATCTCATAAGGAAACGCAATTGTCTGGTATGAAGGGTGAAGTTGTCTTTGACCGAGTTTCCTTTGGTTACATTCCTGAGCGAACCATCATTCATGACTTTTCTGCGACAGCTCATGCGGGTCAAAAGGTTGCCATTGTCGGGCCGACTGGAGCTGGGAAGACGACCATTGTCAATCTTTTGATGAAATTTTATGAGATTGATAAGGGAAGCATTCGCATTGATGGTGTGGATACCAAGAAGATGAAACGTTCAGAAGTGCACGATGCCTTTTCAATGGTCTTGCAGGATACCTGGCTCTTTGAAGGAACCATTCGTGATAATCTCATCTACAACCAAACAGGGATTAGTGATGAACGAATGATCGAAGCAGCAAAAGCAGTCGGAATCCATCACTTTATCATGACTCTACCAGATGGTTACGATACTGTTTTAGATGATACAGTGACCTTGTCAGTCGGACAGAAACAGCTCTTGACCATCGCTCGTGCCCTTCTCAAGGATGCTCCGCTCTTGATTCTTGATGAAGCGACATCTTCAGTTGACACACGTACAGAGGAGTTGATTCAGAAAGCCATGGACCGTTTGATGGAGGGACGCACATCCTTTGTCATCGCCCATCGCTTGTCAACTATTCGTAATGCCGATTTGATTTTGGTTATGAAGGATGGAAATATCATTGAGCAAGGCAATCATGAAGAGCTTATGGCTCAGGGTGGTTTCTATGCTGACCTCTACAATAGTCAATTTACAGAAGATGAAGTAGAAGAATAAAACCAAAGAAGGCTTGACGGCCTTCTTTTTCTTCTTTATACTGGTATAATAGAAAGAGGAATGTATGAGTCAGAAATTATACAATATGAAATTTTCTGCGGTCTATCCAGCCTTGATTGCAAAGGTTGAGCGAAAGGGTGGAAGGGCAGAGTCCGTTCACCAAGTGACCAGTTGGCTGACAGGGTATGAAGTGAGTGAGATCCTTGCTTGTCTGGATAGGGACCTTACCTACGGAGATTTTTTTCGACAGGCACCGTCTTATGCACCTGAACGGATTGCGATAACAGGAAAAATTTGTGGTGTTCGTATTGAGGAAATTGATGATCCTCTGATGCAAGAAATCCGTCGTCTGGACAAATTAGTGGACTGGCTTGCTAAGGGGAAAACAGCCCAGCAGGTCCTAGAAAAGTATGAGAAATAGACATGAAAAACTATCAAGAGTGGTACGATAAAAGGAAATCAAGTCTCCTTCGACACCCACAACTATTGCAATTGATGCGAGTTTTTAATCGCATAATGACAGTTCTGATGCCCCTAGCCTACATGGCCTTGTTGGGGACAAGCTCTATGAGCAAGGGATTGGGGAAAGAATTTTCCACCTATATCTTAGTGCCAGCTTCTGGCTTTGTCCTATTGACGCTAGTTCGTAAGTGGATCAATCAACCGCGTCCTTATGAGACTTGGGAAATTATTCCGCTACTAGACAAGGACAGTTCTGGTAATTCAATGCCTAGTCGCCATGTCTTTTCAGCAACTATCATTTCCATGGCTTGTTTTCACGCAAGTTTACCAGTGGGATTGATTTTATTGGTCTTATCAGCTCTTCTCGGTCTTGTGCGGGTCTTAGGAGGCGTTCATTATCCCAAGGATGTTCTGGTTGGCTATGTCTGTGGGCTTCTCTGGGGAATTCTTTTCTTTATTTTCTAAAAAGTTAAGCAAGTGGGCTTGGCCTCGTAACCACTTACAGGCTAAAAGTGACCACTTGCTTTTTTGCCCTTGTAAAGTCTTCTGGCCTTTGGTATAGTAGATGCAGAAAGGAGATAGGATGAAGTTACGAATCGAGATTGATAGTGAATTAACTGAGACAGAGATTGTCATCAAGGCTGCAGCCCTGACAGATGAAATAGCTGACTTGCAACGACTCTTGCAAGAAACCAAGGCTCCTAGGTTGATCTTTTATAAGGGGACGGGTGAGTATTACTTAGACTTGGCAGAAATCCTCTTCTTTGAGACGGAAGGTAGCAAGATTTACGCCCATACCCAGAAAGAGGCCTACGAGGTGAGACTCAAGCTCTATGAACTAGAGTCCATCCTGCCACGCTATTTCAGTCGGGTATCCAAGTCGACCATAGCCAATCTTCGGCAGGTCTACTCGGTTGACAAGTCCTTCTCAGGGACGGGCACTATTTCCTTTTATCAGACCCACAAGGAGGTACACGTGTCACGACACTACCAATCCCTCCTAAAAGAAAATCTAAGAAACATGAGGTAAGAACATGAAAAAGAAAGCATTTGGTATTGTGTTGCTAGTATTGGCAGCTTTAGTATTGTTACAGGGGAATTTTGGAATCCCTTCATTCGGTGGGCAAATTTGGCCCTTGCTTGGTATTGCATTTTTTGCCTATCAATCAGTTGGAGCTTTGTTGCGTCGACACTTAACTTCGGCCTCTTTTACAGCTTTAGTAGCCTTAATGATTGCTAACCACTTTTATGATATTTTACCGATTCCAAATCATACACTAATCTGGGCAGGAGTTCTAATTGTTCTCGGAGTAAATATGCTGACTCATACTAACAGAACTTGGAATGGGAAAAAATGGTGGTATGACGGTGAAAAGACTATTCTGACAGACAAGGAAGTCGCTTTTGGGGCGGGTACATTTTACAAGCAAGACCAAGAATTGGTAGAAGACGAGTTTGAAGTCGGATTTGGGAATGCCAAAATCTATTATGACAATGCAGAGATGTTAGGTGATTTTGCTACTCTGAATATCGAAGTCGGATTTGGGAATGCAGTTATCTATGTGCCCCAACACTGGAGAGTGGACCTGAAGGTGGAAACTTTTTGTGGTGCGGCCAAGGCAGATGCTCCTGTAGCCCCAACCAGCAAAACTTTGATTATCCGTGGAGACGTAGCTTTTGGGAAATTGGGAGTTGTTTACGTTAAATAAAAAAAAATATTCCAATCTCCTTGCCAAAAAAGAGAAAGTGTGATAACATAGTACAGTATGTGGTGCTAGCACATCCGCTATATTAGATCTAATAGGAGGAAAACACAAATGGCTAAAGTATGTTACTTTACAGGTCGTAAGACTGTATCAGGAAACAACCGTTCACACGCGATGAACCAAACAAAACGTGCCGTAAAACCAAACCTTCAAAAAGTTACTGTACTTATCGATGGTAAACCTAAAAAAGTTTGGGCTTCAGCTCGTGCTTTGAAATCAGGTAAAGTAGAACGCGTTTAATAAAGAGTAAAAGGCCATCAGGTCTTTTTCTTTTGCTCTGAGTTCAAAAAGCCTCGTCAAAGGAGTAAATATCCGCCGATACAGTATTCTGCTTTTACACTTGGCTTGAAATATGATAAAATAGAGTATCAACTAGTTGAGGTAGAAAAAATGACTGTAAAAATTAATACAAAAGATGGTCAAATCGAACTAACAGATGAAGTGATTGCTACCGTTGTAGGCGGTGCAGCAACTGAGATTTTTGGTGTGGTCGGTATGGCAAGTAAGAAAGCCCTCAAAGATAATTTCCAAGCCCTTCTTGGAAAGGAAAATTATTCTAAAGGTGTCGTTGTAAAAGCGGCCGAAGATGGTAGCATTGCAGTTGATGTATATACCGTGTTGAGCTACGGAACAAAAATCAGTGAAGTCTCAAAAAACATCCAAGAGCGTGTTCGCTTTAGTTTGGAAAACCAACTTGGCATCACTGCTCAAACTGTGAATGTCTACATTCAAAATATCAAAGTTGTAGGAGAATAATCGTGTCAAATATTACTACAAGCTTATTTCAAGAAATGGTACAGGCTGCATCTACTCGTTTGAACAAGCAAGCAGAATATGTCAACTCATTAAACGTCTTCCCAGTTCCAGATGGAGATACAGGAACAAACATGGGAATGACTATCGAAAATGGTGCCAAAGAAGTAGCAGACAAACCAGCTTCAACTGTTGGTGAGGCTGCAAGTATCTTGGCTAAAGGTCTTTTGATGGGTGCACGTGGGAACTCAGGAGTTATCACTTCACAGCTTTTCCGCGGATTTTCACAAGCCATCAAAACTAAAGAGGAGTTAACAGGGAAAGACCTAGCTCTTGCCTTCCAATCAGGTGTTGAAGTAGCCTATAAGGCCGTTATGAAGCCAGTTGAAGGAACAATCTTGACCGTATCACGTGGTGCTGCCATCGGTGCTAAGAAAAAAGCCGAGCAGACAGACGATGCAATTGAGGTTATGCGCGCTGCCTTGGAAGGAGCTAAAACAGCCCTTGCGAAGACACCAGATATGCTTCCAGTCTTGAAGGAAGTTGGAGTTGTAGACTCAGGTGGTCAAGGTTTGGTCTTCATCTATGAAGGTTTCCTTTCAGCTCTTACTGGTGAATACAGCGCTTCTGAAGACTTTGTCGCTACTCCAGCCAACATGAGTGAGATGATTAATGCCGAACACCACAAGTCTGTAGCTGGACATGTGGCAACAGAAGACATCACCTTTGGTTACTGTACAGAAATCATGGTTGCCCTTAAACAAGGCCCAACTTATGCTAAAGAGTTTGACTACGAAGAATTCCGTAACTACTTGAACGAACTTGGGGATTCACTTCTTGTTGTCAATGACGATGAAATCGTTAAAGTTCACGTCCATACAGAAGATCCAGGTCTTGTTATGCAAGAAGGTCTCAAATATGGTAGCTTGGTTAAGGTTAAAGTCGATAACATGCGTAACCAACACGAAGCACAAGTAGAAAAAGAAGCTAAAGTCAGCAAACCAGCTGAGGAAAAAGAATATGCTCTTATCGCAGTAGTAGCTGGACAAGGCTTGGCAGATATCTTCCGTGCCCAAGGTGTAGATTATGTCATCGAAGGTGGACAAACCATGAACCCTTCAACAGAAGACTTTATCAAGGCCGTTGAGCAAGTCAATGCTCGTAACATCATCTTCTTGCCAAACAACAAAAATATCTTCATGGCAGCTCAATCTGCAGCTGAAGTATTGGAACAACCAGCAGTAGTGGTAGAAGCTCGTACCCTTCCTCAAGGATTGACTAGTCTTCTTGCCTTCGATCCAAGCAAGTCTATCGAAGAAAATAAAGAACGCATGACAGCAGCTCTTGGTGATGTGGTCAGCGGTAGTGTAACAACAGCCGTTCGTGACACGACTATCGATGGTTTGGAAATCCATGAAAATGACAATCTTGGTATGGTAGATGGTAAGATCCTCGTATCAAACCCTGACATGCACCAAACTCTGACTGAAACTTTGAAACATATGTTGGATGAAGACAGTGAAATCGTAACCTTCTATATCGGTGAAGATGGAAGTGAAGAATTGGCTAACCAAATCGCCCAAGAAATCGCAGAAGAATTCGAAGATGTAGAAGTAGAAATCCACCAAGGTCAACAACCAGTTTACCCATATCTTTTCAGTGTGGAATAAAGATTAAATAGAAAACGAAAGAGGTCGGGATTGTACTGACCCCAAAAAGTTAGACAATTAATTTAAGCAAAGGATTTAGTTCTGTATTGTACAGGACTAAGTCCTTTTCTACCATTTGTCAAGTATATCAAGGTATTTGATGAAAAATAGTTTGATTTCCATAGTCA
>NZ_JASHCG010000012.1:0-61552 GCF_047464215.1 Streptococcus infantis
GGCTACTGTTGTACCCTTAGGAAGATCTTTCAAGTTACCGATTGAATCTTCTGCTTTTGGTTCAGTTCCTTTATCTACAGTTTGAGCTTTTGGTGTTGGCTCGTTCTTATCTGCATCTGTTGGTTTTTTAGTTACAAATTCTGATAATGGTTTTTTATCTGTAGAACCATCTGTGTATGTTACGACAAGATTTCCATCTGCATCTTTTGTGACTGATTTAATCTTACCATCTTTATCAACTGGAGTATCTTTTGCGATATTCGCATCGTCATTTTTCTTGTTGTACTCAAGTTGAAGTTTTTCTTTGATTTTATCTAACTCAGCATCTGTTACGTTAGTTGGATCTGATACTTCAACTTTATCAGCTGGAGCTGGAGTTGCAATATCGTACTTATCTGTTTGAGATTTAACGATAAAGTGAACATATCCTGGTGTCTGAGTTGCATTAGGGTTTTGATCCAATGCTCTAAAATCAGTAGTTGATGGTGCATTATCATTGTCATTAGCAACAACAAAACTTGTCCAATGGTTTGGAGCTTTAAGTGTTGTAACACCTGTCATCTTAATAGTAGCTGTAGCACCTGATACAGTACCATCACCATGAGTGACTGCTGAATTCTCGATTTTTCCAGTTGTGAAACCGTAATCTGCCGTATTATCTTTTCCAATACCACCAGGACCACGTACATACATATCTTTAACAGCAGTGTTGTCTGATGCTTTGAATGTTAAATCAGTGTTTTCACCTGTATAAACATAGATTTCTTTCTTAGCTTCATTTGAGTATGGGAGCTCAACTGTTGGAGCTACGTTTACAAATTCTGACAATGGTTTCTTATCTTGAGAACCATCTTTATAGGTCACAACAAGATTTCCATCAGCGTCTTTTGTGACTGATTGAATCTTAGCATCTTTATCAGCTACAGCTGTACCTTTTTTGTCTGCCAAGTTAGCATCATCATTCGTTTGAGAGTACTCAAGTTGGAGTTTCTCTTTGATTTTAGCTAAGTCGTCATCTGTTACATTCGTTGGGTCTGCTACAGCAACTTTTTCTGTTGGAGCTACAATGTCATATTTTTGAGTTTGTGCCTTAAGCATGACACGGAATGCACCTGGGTCAGTTGGGTTTGAAGCATTTGTTGCTCCATTCTCAATAAATGCACCATCTGTATCCGTTGCAGTTGCATAACGCCATCCCAAAGCCAAACCTTCTGGATTTAGTCCTTTAGTTGCTGCGTCTAGTCTTTCTTTTGATAAACCATCTGTTGCTGCTGGAGTACCTGAGTAGGTAATGACTGCTGGTGCATCTGCTGTTGCCGGAGTTTCAGCATTGATAACATTTGCTTTAAATCCATATTGAGTGTTGATGGTATTTGCTTCACCTGCAACATCAGCAAACGCTTTGTTACCACCTTGTTTTACAGTAGCACTTGCAATTTTTCCGCTATCATCTTTGAATTTGATATCGAATGAGTTTGCTTCTCCACCATATACATAAACTTCTTTAGTAGCTTTATTAGAGTAAGGGATCTCTACTGTTGGTGCTACGTTTTCACGTGCAGGAGTAGTTGGGTTAACAAGATATGCTGCTGCAACCTTATCTGTTGATCCATCAGGATAAGTGATAGTAAGGTTACCTTTTTCATCTACACTGTATTGTGTTTCTGCTGGAAGATTTGGGTTAGCAGTTTTAACTGAGTCGATAATCTTGTTCTTTTCATCATCACTAACGTTGTTTGGATTTGCAATATCTACTTTTGTACCTGCAACTGGGTCATACTTTTTAGTGGTTTCAAGAACTGTGACAGTAATTGTTCGTTCAATTGCTGCTCTCTGATTGCTTGTTGGATTTGGACTTCCTTCAGCTCTAAAGGTAACCGTAGTATCTCCAAGACGTTGGTTCCATGAAACAGTACCTTCTGTTTCGGCATGGCTGTTTCTTATTGCACTACTTCCATTAGTAGCTAATCCACCCGTTGGTGATACCCCTTTTACATTAAAAGCTGTGGCTTTAGTAATCCCAAACCAACGCAAGGCTGTCCCAGCAGCATCACCTGTTAAATGAAGTTTATCTCCACGATAAAGTGTAACCTTAGTCGCATTGGTCATCATTTGTAACTTATAAGGACCCGTAGTTACCTGCTTGTTCTCAATTGGAGTTGGTGTTTTTGTAACCGTAATCGGTGCACTCTTAGCTGACTCTGTTCCACCTGCTGGTGTTGAAGTCGCAGTAATCTCTCCTTCTGGAAGGCTGTTTGTAGGGTGAACAGTTGCTACACCTTGGTCGTTAGCTACAGCTTCACCAATCACAACGCCATCTTTGTTGTAAAGCTTAACAGTTGAACCTGCTGGTGCTTTCACTGTCACATCAGCTGGAGTACTTGCTTTACCTGCCAAGTTATTGACAATTTCTGGGGCTGATGCTGGGGCTGTAGTTGCGCTATCTACTGCTGGAGTGTTTGGTTTTGATGGTTCTGGTTGTGGTGCAACTGGTGCTGGAGTTTCTTCTTTTGGAGTCTCTTCTTTTGGAGCTTCCTCAACGTTACGTGATTGCCATCCTTGAAGACTTGAGTAGCTGCCTTCTTGCATGTTAGAGATAACTCGAGCTGTTGTTCCAGCTTTCATATCTTTGTTCAAGGTCAAGTTGATTGTTGAGTAGAACTTACCATCTTCACTTGAAGCAACGCTTGCAAGTGCACTGCTTGAAGAGTTTACTTGCCACTTACCTGGAACAGCATCACGTTTGAGCCCAACTTCTCGAGCATTGCCATCAGCGTCCGTAAATTGGAAGTAAGCTGCTCCTGCATCGTGTGGCACTTTCAAGGTAACGTTTCTATCATTTGCAACAAGATTATTCTGTTGTTTTGATTTAGATGATGGTACGATCTCTGAGTGACCGAGAGAGATGTTTACAGGGGTAGCAGCACTTTCTTGACCATTAACTGTTTGGGTGACGCTAATGTCATCCCCAGTAACTAACTGTGGACCACCAGAGACACTACTATTCAAGCCAAAATCAAGTGGGAATGACCATTGGCCGTTTGGTGCAACTTGGGTTTGCTTAGCAGTTTGACCCTTACTCTTAAGATTGATGATAGCACCTGGCTTACCTGTACCTGAGATTGTTGTATCTGTAGAAGCTACAGTAGGCACTGTAATCGTGTCATTTGTTTGGGTATAAGTGTTGTTGACTCCTGGTTGTGGTGCAAGTCTTGATGAAAGATTGATACCGACTTCTGGGAAGTCTGAAGTACGATTTTTAACAGCTGATGAACCATTCATCCCACCATTTTCTAGTGAGTTTTTTACAATAGCTGTTGCAAAACGAGCAAACAGATTGTGATGGGTCCCTTTAGTCACTACACTATAGGTAAGCGAATCAGGAACTCCTCCACCAACGTATTTATAATGAGACGCCAAAGCTTTGTGATTGCTCATAGCAGGGAGCTTTCCAAAATCTTTCTCAACGTAATAGTCCTCATTCAGACGTCCAGCATTAGGACCACGGTCTACGACAGTAATACTTTGAATTGTATCATCTGATGCGACCACCAAGCCAGCAGCTTGGTGATTCTTATGCTGCGGTACAACACTAATTGTCCAAGTTGTTTTGTCTCCATCCACACTGTAGCGAACTGACTGAAACTGCTTGACACCCGCACCAGCAAATTCACCTTCAGCGATTGATCCGTCAGTCGAACGGCTTGCTGCACGTGAACTTAGATCACGTTTGCCTCTTGGACGAGCTACTTCAGTTTCCGCTACTGCTGTTTCAGCTTTATCCTCTGTCGCTTCAGCTTTAGCTTCAGTGGCTACTGCTGTTGCTTTTTCTTCTTTAGCAGCAAGTTGAGCTACAGCCTCTTTGAGGCTAGCAAGAGCTGCATCCACTTGGTCTTGGCTAGCTTCTGCATTTGCCAAAACATTTTGTGCTTGTTCAAGTGCTGTGTTCAAGCGAGAAAGAGAGTCTTCTGTCTTGCCTGCTTTGTCCAAGCCTTTCACTTCTTCGACCAATTGGGTCAAAGCTTCTTTGTTAGCTGTTTTAGCAGTAGTATTTTCCGCTACCACTGCTTTTTCAACTGTTGCTGACTGAGTCTCTGCTACAGCAGCAGGAGCTTCATAAGTCCCCGTTTCTCCACCATATCCAGGCTTAGCCTCTTCAGCTTTTGAGCCACTCTCAACTGTAGATTCCGATGCTGTGTCTGCATGGACCGTTTGAGTAGCTAAGCTAGCTCCGACCGCAAAAACAAGCGAACAACCAAAAAGGAAATGTTTTCCTTTTTTAATCATACGCCAGTTCTTCTGCTCTGCATTTTTACGATTAAAATACATTCTTATCTCCTATTTATTTTTTATTAGAGTCGCATGTGTTTTACATACATTGCTATTATAAAATATGGTATCAACATAGTCAAGTTTTTTGCTCCTTTTAGAAAAAAAAAAAACATTTGATGCAAATCATTTCCAAATTTTCGATTTTTTTAGTAAAATTATTATAAAAATTGGTAATTTATAAACGAATTTTAAAAATTTTTTCCGAAAACATGCTATAATAGAAAAAAGCCCTGATAATTTTTTTATCTTTTTTTGTTTATAATACATTATATTTTCAAGGAGTATTTTCTATGAGAGAACTATTATCTCACAAAGAACAGAGACAATTAAAAATTCTAGAATACTTATTTGAGAACCAAGAATGGATTCATATCGACACCTTGGCTGATATTCTAGATTTGAATGGACGCATCATCAAAAGCGATATCAAAGAAATGCGCGAGCAACTTTCGTGTTTTGATATTCTATCATCAACCGCTGGTATCATACTGACGAACGAACATAATTTTGGTATTGAGCGAATTTATAGACACGTTTTGCAAGAGTCTGTTAATTTTCAGGTACTCAGAGCTTTCTTCCTATTAGAAGAACCATTTACTTTCGAGCACCTAGTTCAAACGCTTGACATTTCTCTTCCCTCACTTCGTAAGAAGGTTGCTGAAATCAATAATATTCTGCAGTCAAAATATAAATTCAAGCTCAAGGTGACGCCTATTTCAATTATTGGAGACGAAAGAGACATTCGCTTCTTTTTTGCCCAGTATTTCCATGAAGCCTATGGTTTCTTCAAATGGCCATTTCATCTGTCTTCTGAAGATGTAGAGGAACTTGTGACTTTTCTTGTCAAGGTAACAGGCTATCCCATCACCTACCAAAATATGTTTCAGCTGAAGACACAAATTGCAGTCAATCTCCATCGAGCAAAGATTTTACCGAGACCTAAAGGGGAAATCGAGTCTGACTCTCTTCGCCCTATTTTTAGTCAACTTTCAAACTTCCAGCAGGAATTGCAATCTCTTGGTGATCGTCTTGGAATCACACTCGATTTTACAACTATTGACCAAATTTTCAGCTCCTATACTCAAGAGGGGATTTTCTTCACGGTTGAAGATTTCCTAGAGGCGCGGAAAGACAATGAGAAAGTCGATCACTCCTATCACTCAGCTCGAGATGTCCTAGACAATCTTACCCGACAGTTTGATGTCCACTTTTCAAATACCGATCAATTGATTTGGCACTTGCATAACACTGCATTTCTAGAACGTCAAGAAATCAACTCAGAATCTATCATTTCTCATAATAAATCTTATGCACTGAATAAGATTAAAAAGTTCTTCCCAGATTTTTACGAAGCTGCTAGTTTTGAAATGATGCGCTATAAGTCTAGCTTGGGACAAAAGGAGCAACTTCACGCTGTTGTTCATCTAGTCTATACTCTTTTAACCCACGCAACTGATCTAATGGAACAACTCCTAAAGCGCCAAACTAAGGTTCGTGTTCTTGTTTTGAGTGAGTTTGACTTTGCCCATCCTCAGGCCTTGATTTCACTTTATCAATTTTACACCTCTAAAAACATTCACTTTGAAACATGGGATAAAGAGACACTCAATGTTGATGAAATCATGGAAGCGGGTTACGATGCCATCATTACAAACTTTGATATTGAAGGATTGGTTCATCCGAAAGTCATGAACGTAGGCCGTATGGCTAATCTACAAGTCGTCAATGAACTCAATACTCTTTCCATTGGTAAACTTTAAAATAGCCTCTGTTTTATGACCAAACAAGCAGGCTAAAATAGATATAAACGCATAATGTCAGGTATTTTAAAAACTTGATATTATGCGTTTTTATACTCTTCGAAAATCTCTTCAAACCGCGTCAACGTCGCCTTGCCGTACTCAAGTATAGCCTGCGGCTAGTTTCCTAGTTTACTCTTTGATTTTCATTGAGTATTACTTTCAACAATGGATTCGCACTTATTGATAAATTTCTGCTCATTTACAACATAGTGGATTGAAATAAGGGATGAACAATTCGATTAGGAAAGTCAAACTTATTTCTAGAAATATTTTTAGCAGCCGTGATGTACTATTCTAGATTCAATATACTATAATTTTGTTGTGTAGCAGATTAAATAGAAAACACTATAGTAGATTCAAATAAGATATGAACAAATAGATTAGGAAAGTCAAACTTATTTCTACAATGTTTTAGAATTCGTAGCGTACTATTCTAGATTCAATATATTATAATTTTATTGTGTAGCAGATTGAATAGAAAACACTATAGTAGATTCAAATAAGGGATGAACAAATAGATTAGGAAAGTCAAACTTATTTCTAGAAATATTTTTAGCAGTCGTGATGTACTATTCTAGATTCAACAAACTCTGCATTGTGAATTCTAAAAAATTGCTAGAAATTGACTTAACTTCTCTAGTAAATTTGTTGAGATTTTATTTCATCTATCTATGTAAACATATATATTTTAGTCTGCCTAAAAACTTTTTCCTTGCTTTGCTAGAATATAGTAAGATCTACTGATGAGCTGGTCAATGTCAATGTTTTTACTCAGGCTACAATATTTCTTCAGTAGACTATCAACAAAAAGGGGTTTTGATTTTAATGGAGGATGATTTTTCACCTACAAAAAGAAAACGATTGCATAAAATTTTACTCCATGCTATACTAGGATAGAAATAAATGATAGGAGAGTGTCTATGAAAAACACGTCATCTCAACCAGATAAAAAAATGGTTTACAGTATCCGTTCTCTGAAAAACGGAACTGGCTCTGTCCTTATTGGAGCAAGCTTTATCCTCCTTGCCTTAACAGCACCTTCTGTAGCTGCAGCTGAAACTAGTCTTGGCACACAAGAAAATGTAAGCGCTATTAGTGCAGGCCCAGTTACTACAGAAACCAGCCAAGCTGAGGAAAAAACGCCTATTTTGGACCACAAAGATGCAAACGCTTCCCTAGAGTCTAAAACATCTGAACCAGTAGCAGTTTCTGAAATAACTACAACTGAAGCTACTCCAAACCTTCCAAACAACAAAGACGAGAAAACAGAAGTATCAAGTCTAGCTGCTGAGAAAGCTTCGCCAGCAGACACTGTATCTGAAAATCCGATCCAAGACAACTACTTCCGTATCCACGTCAAAAAACTTCCCCAAGAAAACCAAGATTCGCAAGGTCTTTGGACCTGGGACGATGTCGAAAAACCATCTGAGAACTGGCCAAATGGCGCCCAGTCCTTCAAGGATGCCAAGAAAGACGACTACGGCTACTACCTTGATGTCAAACTTAAAAATGAGCAAGCCAAGAAAGTCAGCTTCCTCATTAACAACACCAAAGGTGACAACCTTACTGGAGACCGTTCGGTAGAGCGCCTCTCTCCAAAGATGAATGAAGCTTGGCTTGATGAGGACTACAAGGTCCACAACTATCAACCTCAGCCTGCGGGAACGATCCGCGTCAACTATTTCCGCACCGATGGCAACTATGACAAGAAATCTCTCTGGTACTGGGGAGATGTGAAGACTCCAAGCAATGGTGAATGGCCTGACGGTACAGACTTTACTGCAAGTGGAAAACATGGACGCTACATCGACATTCCGCTCAATGAAGCCGCCAGAGAATTTGGATTTTTACTATTGGATGAGAGCAAGAAAGGCGATGATGTGAAAATCAGAAAAGAAGATTATAAATTTACTGACCTGAAAAACCACAGTCAAATCTTCCTTAAGGATGATGACGAAACAATCTACACCAACCCTTATTATGTGCATGACATCCGTATGACTGGTGCCCAACATGTGGCTAAGTCCCGTATTGAAAGCAGTTTTTCTACCTTGGTTGGGGCTAAAAAAGAAGACATCCTTAAACATTCCAACATCACTGACCACCAAGGGAATAAAGTGGCTATCTCCGATGTTACAATCGATGAAGCAGGTAAGAAAGTAACTTACATCGGTGATTTCTCTGACACTCAAAACCCATATACAGTCGCCTATGATTCAGACCATTTTACAACTCGTTCAAACTGGCGTCTCAAAGATGAGACTTACAGTTACGATGGCCCACTCGGTGCAAATCTTAAAGAAGATGGTAAACGTGTTGATCTGACTCTTTGGTCTCCAAGTGCCGATAAGGTTTCAGTTGTCGTCTACGATAAGAAAGATCCTGAAAAAGTGGTCGGAACCGTCGCCCTTGAAAAAGGAGAAAAAGGAACCTGGAAACAAACTCTGAATGAAAACTCTGGTCTTGGCATCAGCAACTATACTGGCTACTACTACCACTACCAGATCGAGCGCCAAGGCAAGACTGTCCTCGTACTTGATCCTTACGCTAAATCTCTGGCAGCTTGGAACAGCGATCTAGCCAAAACAGACGCTGCCCATAAGGTTGCTAAAGCTGCTTTTGTGGATCCAGCAAAACTTGGACCTCAAGACCTGACTTATGGTAAGATTCATAACTTCAAATCTCGTGAAGATGCTGTTATCTACGAGGCTCACGTTCGTGACTTCACTTCAGATCCTGCCATCGCAAAAGATTTAACTAAGCCATTTGGTACTTTTGAAGCCTTTATCGAAAAACTTGACTACCTCAAAGACCTGGGCGTGACCCACATCCAGCTCCTTCCAGTCTTGTCATACTACTTTGTCAATGAATTGAAGAACCATGAACGCTTGTCCGCCTATGCTTCAAGCGATAGCAACTACAACTGGGGTTATGACCCTCAAAACTACTTCTCCTTGACTGGTATGTACTCAAGCAATCCTAAGGACCCAGAAAAACGTATCGCAGAATTTAAGAACCTTGTCAACGAAATCCATAAACGTGGCATGGGTGCTATCTTAGACGTAGTTTACAACCATACTGCCAATGTTGATATCTTTGAAGACCTTGAGCCAAACTACTACCACTTCATGGATGCAGACGGAACACCTCGTACTAGCTTTGGTGGTGGTCGTCTAGGAACAACCCACTACATGTCTAAACGCGTCATGGTAGACTCTATCAAGTATCTAGTTGAAACCTACAAAGTAGATGGTTTCCGTTTCGATATGATGGGAGATCATGATGCAGCTTCTGTCGAAGAAGCTTACAAGGATGCACGCGCCCTCAATCCAAATCTCATCATGCTTGGTGAAGGTTGGAGAACCTATTCTGGTGATGAAAATATGCCTACTAAAGCTGCTGACCAAGATTGGATGAAACATACCGATACTGTCGCTGTCTTTTCAGATGACATCCGTAACAACCTCAAATCTGGTTATCCAAACGAAGGTCAACCTGCCTTTATCACAGGTGGAAAACGCGATATCAATACCATCTTTAAAAATCTGATTGCTCAACCAACCAACTTTGAAGCAGATAGCCCTGGAGATGTGATTCAATACATCGCAGCCCATGATAACTTGACCCTTTTTGACATCATTGCCCAATCAATCAAAAAAGACCCAAGCAAGGCTGAAAACTATGCGGAAATCCATCGTCGTTTGCGCCTTGGAAATCTCATGGTCTTGACAGCTCAAGGAACTCCATTTATCCACTCTGGTCAGGAATACGGACGTACCAAACAATTCCGTGACCCTGCTTACAAGACTCCAGTAGCAGAAGATAAGGTTCCAAACAAATCTCACTTACTTCGTGATAAGGATGGGAACCCATTTGACTATCCTTACTTCATCCATGATTCTTATGACTCTAGCGATGCTGTCAACAAGTTTGATTGGACCAAGGCAACTGATGGAAAAGCTTATCCTGAAAATGTCAAGAGCCGTGACTACATGAAAGGTTTGATTGCACTTCGCCAATCTACAGATGCCTTCCGACTCAAGAGTCTGCAAGATATCAAAGACCGTGTCCAACTCATCACTGTCCCAGGCCAAAATGGTGTGGAAAAAGAAGATGTAGTGATTGGCTACCAAATCACTGCTCCGAATGGAGATATCTACGCAGTCTTTGTCAATGCGGACGAAAAAGCTCGTGAATTTAACTTGGGAACTGCCTTTGCCCACCTCAGAAATGCTGAAGTTTTAGCAGATGAAAACCAAGCAGGACCAGTCGGAATTGCCAACCCGAAAGGACTTGAATGGACTGAAAAAGGATTGAAATTAAATGCCCTTACAGCTACTGTTCTTCGAATCGCACAAGGTGGTGCCATCGTTGCCCCAGCTGTGGAAGAAAAACCAGAATTTGATCTTTCTAGCTTGAATGTCGAACAAGAACAAGGTCAAGCCCAAAACCTAGCAGCAAATCCTGAAACCCAAGAAACTGCTGCAGAGGCTCTTTCTCAGAAAGTCCTTCCAAACACTGGAACTGAGAGCAAATCTCTTCTTACTCTTGCAGGAATCAGCCTCCTAGCCCTCCTTGGACTTGGTAGCTTCCTCAAGTCAAGAAAGGAACAATAAAAGCAAGGACTCTATAAATCTATCACCTTAGTATAAAGACATGTAAAAAAAAGCTGGGATAAAAGTCTTTAAAATCAGAAAAACGCATATTATCAGATGTTTAAAAAACTTGATAATATGCGTTTTATTGTAGAAAGATTTATACTCAATATTCTACTAAAATTATGTTTATACCTCAACTCTTCAGATTAAAGAAAAGATTCATTTTGATCAAGTTGCTTCAATCTCTTTCTTTTACTAGAGAAAATAAAAAACTCTTAAAAATAGCATTATGTCAGCATTTCTAAGAGTTTTTACTATATAGTATCCAACCTCTATAAGGGCAATTTTTTTATTACTGATAGGGTATGTCTACGTTCCGCCTCTTTCTAGAAGCTCTTATTTCTCTATCCTTGCTTCTGCATCTGCCACTACTTGGGCAAGACTGGTTTGGCCCAACTCCTGCTCCATAGCTAGCTGAATCTTTTGTAATTTCTCATCTAAAATCCCATGGATATTTGCGCCAACTGGACAGGCTGGATTGGGATTGTCGTGAAAACTAAAGAGTTGACCTGTCTTTCCTAGACATTCAACTGCTTGGTAAACATCTAAAAGACTGATATCCTCTAGGTCTTTGATGATCTCTGCTCCACCAGTTCCACGCGCAACTGAGATCAACTCTGCCTTTTTCAGTTGAGATAAGGTCTTACGGATAATGACAGGATTGACTCCAACGCTACTAGCAAGAAAATCACTAGTCACCTTACTTTCTTTCCCTTTTAAGGCTATGATAATCAACATATGGGTCGCGATGGTAAATCGACTTGAAATTTGCATAAGGTTCTCCTTTTTTCGTCAGATTAGTTCCTTCTTTTCTTAAGTTTATTATATCTCTTCTAGTTGTAATGTCAAGAGTTACCACTAAGCCAGTCATCCAATTCAACATCATGTCCTTGACTCTGAGCGATTTCGTGCAACAAGTCCTGATTGTGGGTATGGTGAATCCCATTAACCAAACTTTCATAATAAACTTGGTAGTAGGGTAATTGTAAGTCTTTGGCTAGCTGTAATTCTGCCTCAATATCATAATCAACCCGACGAAAATCAGCATCTTTCAAGCCTTTTTCATCAAATTCTAAGATCATGTACTGGGCCCGCAAGTCCTTGCGTAAATTCTCAGATAAAAAGAAGGGTTGCCCAATGGAACCTGGATTCAGGATGAGCTGGCCACCACTACCATAACGAAGAAACTGTTGATGGATATGCCCGTATATGGCAACATCGCAGTTAGGATTGGTGACAAGACGGTCAAAGTCCTCTTGCTTCCCAAGATGAATCAGCTCTCGTCCCCAATTTTTATCAGGCAAGTGGTGGCTAATCCCTAGCTTCAAATCTCCAAACTGGCGGTGCACTTGCAAGGGATAGTTCTGTAGCGCCTCAATCTCCTCAATGCTGAGTTCTTCCATAATATACTGACACTGGCGTAAGAGATAACGATGGCTGGGTCTGGTTTCATCTAACTGACGATGGCAGGCACGCCATAAACTCTCCTCCCAATTCCCTAAAACTCTAAGAGTGATTGGTAAAGTGTCCAAGATCTGGAGAATATTTTTTCGTCCTGTTCCAGGCATGAGAATATCTCCTAAGAGCCAATACTCATCAACCTCCGCCTTCTGCGCATCTGTCAGAACAGCCTCCAAAGCTGTCGTATTGCCATGTATATCCGATAATACTGCGATTTTTGTCATATCTCTTCCTCTTAGCTTTTCTAGTTTTATTATAACAAACTCTAAGCCAAAGTCAAAAAGCATCTATATTCCTATCGTTTTTTACTTTACTTTTTTAGTGAAAAGGAATACAATGAAGGTAATAAGAATGAGGAGGTTTTTGCTATGGCACAACGTTATGAAAACATCATGGTAGCGGTTGACGGTTCTAAGGAAGCTGACTTGGCTTTCATCAAAGGGGTTCATTCAGCACTACGTAACCAGGCAAAACTAACGATTGCCCATGTTATTGACACACGTGCTCTTCAAAGCATCTCAACATTTGATGCCGAAGTTTACGAAGAATTGCAAGTAGAGGCCAACGATTTGATGGCGGAATACGAAAAACGTGCAAAAGATGCTGGGCTCACAGACATTAAAGTAGTTATTGAGATGGGAAATCCTAAAACTCTCTTAGCTAAAACAATTCCAGACAAAGAAAAGGTTGATTTGATTTTAGTTGGGGCAACAGGACTCAATGCCTTTGAGCGCCTACTAGTTGGT
This sequence comes from Streptococcus infantis, assembly GCF_047464215.1. Taxonomy (GTDB): domain Bacteria; phylum Bacillota; class Bacilli; order Lactobacillales; family Streptococcaceae; genus Streptococcus; species Streptococcus infantis_P. The sequence continues at coordinate 13,000 of NZ_JASHCG010000012.1, forward strand.
TCTTCATCAGAATATATCCTACGCCATACCAGCGTTGACCTTCTCGTCGTTAGAGATAAGGATAAAACTTTGTAATAAAAACAGAAATGAGGTTGGGATTTTTCTCCTAACCTCATTTTTTTATAAATTGTTGATGTCGTAGTTAGAGCTAGGAACTCAAAATATCATTCCAGGCTTCCTCTGCGATCGCCTATTTTTTATCTTCTCTTTCCTTGTGGCGTTCATAGGCCTTTATCTGGCGCTCAATCTCCTTTTTAATAGCAGGCTCTGGAGCGTATTTTTCTTCCCAGTCATCTGGTTTTAGGATCTTGTGGGTCACTGGATCAAAATGAGCTTTTCCATCAGGGAACATTTTACCCATATTTGCTTGATGGACAATGTCAAAAATCCGTTCTGGATCCACCCCCATCAAAACAAAGCTACCATAGGTGAAGTATAGGGTGTCAATCAAGGCATCCACTTGCCCTACCAAATCTTGCTTCGCAGGTGTCTTCTTGACTACTTTCTCTGCTGCCTGATCCAGCGCTTGGTGTAGCTGTCCAACTGCCTGTTCAAAATCTTCTTCAGAAGAGCTAGCAGCTCGAACAAACTCCACCAATTCTTCTATCTTAAATCCTGCTCTATGGGTGGCACCTTCTAAGTCCCAAGCTTGTGGCTCTTCTTGAGTTCGTTCATCCATCATGTGGTGGAAGGTCTTGACCTTATTAAAATGGTAATCACGACTGACAAAGACTTTTTCTGAAGCCAGAACACCAAAATGCTCTAAAGCTTTGTGAATCCCATCTTGCTGGTTGCTGGTTGTGATATGCTTAGCGACTTCCTTGACACTGCTACTACCATTGCCCATAGCGACTGACATCCCAACACCCGCCAGCATCTCTAGGTCATTGTCCGAGTCACCAAAGGCCATGACTTGATTGAGATCAAAACCATACTCTTTTCCGACACGGCGAATGCCTTCTAGCTTGGAATTTCCTTGGTTGATGACATCAGCTGCAAAAGGATTACTACGAGTCAATTTCAAGTCTTGAAAATCAGCTGCTGCTTTCTCAGATTCTTCTGGCGTCATTAGCATCAAAACTTGATAAATAGGCTGATTCATCAACTGGAGCAAGTCTTCTTCCTTCTGAGGAACAACCTTACTCACCATTCGATTAAAGGAATGACTAACCGTACGAGTCAACATAGAGGGGACAAAACGACTCACTCTTTGTGAAAAAGAACCTAGGCCAAAAGACATGATTTTTGAACCCAGCATGGCATCCTTGGTCCCCAAAGCAATTTCCTTGCCCTCTTTTTTAGCATAGGCTATCAACTGCCGTAAATGAGATTTGGAAAGAGGACTTGTAAACAAGACTCTGTCTTTATTAAAGATATATTGGCCGTTATAGGTTACAGCAAAATCCAGATCTAACTCTTCCATTAAATCCTTAACAAAAAAAGGTCCTCGACCTGTCGCTACTCCAACAAGCACTCCCTGTTCCTTTACAATCTTAATCGCATCCTTAGTGGATTTCAAAACACTCTTGCGATCGTTGACCAGTGTTCCATCGATATCAAAAAAAACAGCTTTGACTTCCATCCTACCTCAATCTCCCCTTTTTGTGATACAATGATTATACCACATTTCAGAAAGAGTGAGTAAATCATGCCTAAGAAAATCCTTGTTTTACATACGGGTGGTACTATTTCCATGCAAGCCGATGACTCTGGTGCTGTTGTGACTAGTCAAGACAACCCTATGAATCATGTATCCAATCCACTTGAGGGAGTTGAAGTCCATGCTCTCGACTTTTTTAATCTGCCAAGTCCCCATATTAAACCCAAACATATGCTGTCCCTCTATCAAAAGATCAAAGAGGAGTCTGAACATTATGACGGTTTCGTGATTACACATGGGACAGATACCTTGGAGGAAACTGCCTATTTCCTTGACACTATGGAGGTTCCTCACAAACCAATCGTGCTAACAGGGGCCATGCGTAGCTCTAACGAACTTGGAAGCGACGGCGTCTACAATTATCTTAGTGCCCTACGCGTCGCGAGTGACGATAAGGCTGCTGATAAGGGTGTCTTGGTCGTGATGAATGACGAGATTCACGCTGCTAAGTATGTGACCAAGACGCACACGACAAATGTTAGCACCTTTCAAACGCCAACCCACGGCCCTCTTGGGCTCATCATGAAACACGAGATTCTCTACTTTAAAACAGCTGAACCCCGTGTTCGTTTTGACCTAGATAAGATTCAAGGCTTGGTCCCTATTATCCCTGTCTATGCCGGTATGACAGAAGAACTCCTCGATTTACTTCCCGTTGATCAACTGGATGGACTTATTATTCAGGCTTTTGGTGCTGGAAATGTTCCCAAGGAAACAGCACAAAAATTGAACGCCCTCATCCAAGAAGGACTTCCAATCGCCTTGGTCTCTCGTTGTTTTAACGGGATTGCCGAACCTGTTTATGCCTATGAAGGTGGTGGCGTTTGCCTGCAAAATGCTGGTGTCTTCTTTGTCAAAGAGTTAAACGCTCAAAAGGCTCGTCTCAAACTCCTCATTGCTATCAATGCTGGCCTTAGAGGAGAGGAATTACGAGCCTATATGGAAGGATAATACTCTTCGAAAATCAAATTCAAACCTCGTCAACGTCGCCTTGCCGTAGGTATGGTTACTGACTTCGTCAGTTTCATCTACAACCTCAAAGCAGTGCTTTGAGCAACCTGCGGCTAGTTTCCTAGTTTGCTCTTTGATTTTCATTGAGTATAAAAAAGTCGGTGAGATAGAAATTACTAGATCAAGTCTTGTTTTCTAGTCACCCCCAAAGCCTTCTACCATCAACTTGATGCTTGAACTATTGGCTAAAAAGTTTTTACTACTAAAAAGCGAGGTCGGGATTTTTATCCCGACCTCTTCTTGTTAATCTTTACGAGTTGAATGACGTTCTACCAAACCATGTGGCAAAAGAACTTCACGCTCTTCTAACTCTTCCTTATGCATAATCTTCGTCAACATACGCATACTAATAGCACCAAGGTCATACAAAGGTTGCGCAATGGTGGTTAGGTTTGGACGAGTGTAACGCGCGATTTGCGAATCATCACTGGTGATGATTTCAAAGTCTTCTGGTACAGAAACTCCCTTGTCAGCAAGTCCGTTCAACACACCTGCTGCTAGTTCATCTCCTGTTACAATCGCTGCGGTTGCTTTAGAAGAAATCAAACGTTCTGCCAAGGCATAGCCATCATCATAACGGTATTTTGATTCGAAAACAAGACCTTCACTGTAGTTAATTCCCGCTTCTTTCAAAGCATCTTTGTAACCAGATAAGCGAATCTTGCCATTAATATCATCCACTAATGGTCCACTAACGAAGGCAATTTTTTTATTTCGTTTCAAGAGATGCCGGACTGCATCAACCGTAGCATGTTTATAGTCAATATTGACACTTGGAAGTTGGTGCTCCACATCCACTGTTCCTGAAAGAACCACAGGTGTGCGTGAGCGTGAAAACTCTGAGCGAATCTTCTCAGTTAAATGATAACCCATGAAGATAACGCCATCCACCTGTTTAGAAAAGAGAGTATTGACCACAGATACTTCCTTTTCATCATCCTCATCACTGTTAGCAAGGACGATGTTGTATTTGTACATCTCCGCGATATCGTCAATCCCTTTAGCAAGGGCAGAGAAATAAGTATTTGTGATATCTGGAATGACGACTCCAACTGTTGTCGTTTTCTTGCTTGCTAGACCACGTGCTACTGCATTAGGACGATAATCTAGACGTTCAATAACCTCTAAGACTTTCTTTCGAGTATTTTCTTTAACATTTTTATTGCCATTGACAACACGGCTGACAGTCGCCATTGACACTCCCGCTTCTCGGGCAACGTCATAAATTGTTACTGTATCATCTGTGTTCATTCCGTTTCCTTTCTACTTTGAAAATTTTGTTTTCATGATTCCACTGTTCTCATTTTACCACTAATTGTAAGCATTTTCAAGCGTTTGATGAAGATTCGTTGAAAAAATTTCAAAATCATTCTCATATTTTTAAAGGTAGTTGACTTTTCTTGATTTTTCTAGCAGTTTGCAGTATGATAATAAAAAAATCAATTAGGAGATAGGAATGGCTTTTACAGATTCTCATAGACGATGTGCCAGTTTCGGTGTGGTGACCAATTTACCCGACGATGTTATCGATTCAATCTGGTATATAATCGATCATTTTTTAAAGCATGTTTTTGAGCTAGAAGATGAATTGGAATTTCGACTTTTGAATCATGAAGGCTCCATCACTTTTCGTTTTTCTAGTCAACATCTACCAACTACGATTGAATTCGACTTCAATCATCCCTTTGACCCACTCTATCCACCTAAAGTTCTGGTCATGGATATGGATGGGAAGGAAACCATTCTCCTACCAGAAGAAAATGACCTATTTTAAAAACTCTAGTCTCCTCTATCTACTTAGGAAACTAGAGTTTTCTTTTTGCTAATAAATGGAACGACTGACTACTATACCACTTGGTTTGGTGTATTCTAAGTCAAGATAATCCTGATAAGTTCCTGGGACAATAAATCCTTGGGGGCTGAGAATGTCTGTTCCAGCTTTACCCACGATAGAGTCAGCCAATAAGACACAATTTGTGCTGAGAACAAAATAAGTCTTAAACTTGGACGAACTGAACTTATAAAGAGTGGCATCAGCCTCGTGTTTCAGCTGATAAGAGTAGGTATGCTTGATTTCCCCTTCTCTTCTTTTCATGAGTTGCGAACTTGGTTTCCAAGGAATTAAGAGTCCTTCAATTTCTCTCAGTTGTTCTTCTATAGCTTTTTTCTGTTGCTCAGACAAGCTTAAGCCATAGGCAAATAGAGTTTTCTGACTTTCTCTCTTACAGAGTTCGATGTATTTCTCTTTATTGGCCTTAAACAAAACCCCATTCCCAATCATCCCAAATAAACGCTCCGAGTGAGGATCATAAGAACCATAGGAGATAACCTGACCTTGATAGCAGATATCCACATGCCCCATGGCTAAAAAGAAAGAGGATTCTGAAGCATGGATAAAAATTTCCAAATCAACTGTCTGATCATTTTTCCTCTCTGAATGTACTTGACTTTCTTCCGTCTGATGAGTAGATAACAGTTCATTCCATCGTCGTAAAGTGCTGATTGGAATCAAAGCTGTCATGAATATAGGCAGTGTCATTCTCATTCTGCGCTTCAGCTTGGGATTACTTCTCCCTTTTTCAAAATAGAAACCATCCCTGACACTACTCGCTCCCAACATGATTAAGTAAAAACCTAACAGGAGCAACTCAAAATTTGTTGCATCATGAAAAGGGGAGATACTATAGAGACCAAATCCCATCATCCACATTGCATCAAATAAGTAATTGACCCTCGGATGGATATGATTATTTCGGTAAATCAACCAAGTAATCAGACTGATCAGACCTGTAAACAGTTGATAACCTCCGATAATCATCACAAGGAGATAGAGGGCTATCCCTTGCAGGATGACTGAATCAAATAGGATGACTGCAAGAAAGAGCTTGGCTATGGTTACAAAAATATTTTCTCTACGGGACTTTTCCTGAAACCATCGTGTCAATAAATGCCAAATAGCCGACAAGGAAAAGTACCCCATCAAGAGTTGATAACCAAGCCTCGGTACAATCTGCCCAAAACAAATCAAGAGAAGACCTAGGACAATAGCTAGCGCTCCCTCCCCTAGACTTCTCCATTTACTATAAGTTTCGGAAAACTTAGGCATTTTCTTTCTCCAATTGACGATACAAGTGCCGAATCGGTTGTTTCAGTGTTGGGTGGATAAAATGGGGGGCTATTTCCTGTAAAGACTCTAAAACAAAGAGACGCTCAGCAATATAAGGATGAGGCAAGATGAGGTCGTCTGTATAGATGACCTGGTCCTCTACAAAAAGCAAATCCAGGTCAATCAAGCGAGGTCCCCAATGCACCTCTCTGACCCGTCCCATCTCTGATTCAATCTCTAACAAGGTTTCTAACAAGATTGGAGCTGGCAACCAGGTTTCCACCTCAACCACTTGATTAGCAAAGCTATCCTGCTCCACTCCACCCCAAGGCTTAGTCGTAATTACGCTAGACTCCTTGAGAACATGGATGCCACGAGCTTGCATTTTGTCAATCGCTTGCTGGAGATTAGTCGTCTTATCCCCCATATTGCTTCCTAAAGCGATAAAGGCACGCTGTTTGCGACGGTGGATGGTTACTGAACAAGTATCCAGCGGAAGATGGATAGGTGCCCAAGGTTTTTTTAGTTCCAGCTCAATCTCTTGAACGATAGGATAGGTCTCAAAAGTACGCTCTACTAGTTTGTAGGCTACTGTTTCAATCAAATCCTCACTCGTTTCCTGAAACCATGTCGTCCATTGCTGGCAAAGTTCTCCGTAATGGACAGAAGCAGTTAAATCCAAGTCTGTCGCAGCCTTGGTCATATCATAGGATAGGGTGGCTGAAACGACAAACTTCTGCCCCAGTTCCTTCTCACTAGGGAAAAGTCCATGAAAGGCAAAAATTTCTAGGTCTTTAATTCGCAGTTGATCCATAACTAATCCTTTCTAGAAAAATCCGCTTGACGCGGATTTTTTATAGTCCCATCAGACGATAAGCCTGATCCCGAAGATCCTTATCTGTCTCAAATAGACCACGAGCTACTGTAGTCAAGGTCGCAGTTCCTGGTTTTCGAACACCACGCATACTCATACACATATGCTCTGCTTCGATGACAACAAAAGCTCCCTTAGCACCCAAATACTCCATCAAGGCATCGGCCACCTCAATATTCAAACGCTCTTGAATCTGTGGCTTTTTAGAGTAAACTTCCACAGTACGAGCTAACTTTGATAAACCTGCTACACGTCCATCTGGGATATAGGCAATGTGAGCTCGACCATAAAATGGTAAAAAGTGGTGTTCACACATGGTATGGAAAAAGATATCCTTTTCCACTACCATATTGTCATCGATAATCTCAAAGGACTTTGACAGGTGCTCTTCAGCAGTTTGCCCAAGACCTGAAAAAATCTCTTGGTACATGCGGGCTACACGGGCTGGTGTTTCCTGCAAGCCTTCGCGATTTGCATCCTCACCAACTGCCTCGATAATCATTTTTACAGCTTCTTCAATCTTTTGTGTATCCATTCTAATTTTTCCCCTCCATTAGGTAGGCTCTCACTTGGGCTAAAAAGTATAATGAGCCCGTGATAATCCTAACTGTTTTTTTCTCTTCATTTCCTGATAATTTTTGGTCTAGAAATTCTTGCCAATCTTGGTAGTTGAGATTTCTAGAATCAGCTAGTTCTTTCAAGACTTTTTCAGCCGTCGCCCGACTATCCTCAAAATGAGTTAGCGTAATCTTAGTATCGGGCAAGGTTTCTAGCAAGTCCAACATTTCCTCCAAGGCCTTAGTTTTGATACAAGTAAAGAGGATTTCCTTCTGATAGTCCGTAAAGCGTTCTTTCAAGGTAGCCAACAAGGCCTTGACAGCATGAGGATTGTGGGCCCCATCCAAAATCATCAAGGGTTCTCTAGAAACAACTTCCAAGCGTCCTGGCCAACTTGTTTCTTCCAAAGCTTGAGCCACTAAAGCATTATCTGGCAATTCTCGACCAGTCGCTTGGCAATAGCTATCTAACAAGGCCAGAGCCATCCCAGCATTCTCAATCTGGTGCAAACCCAGCAATCCTGTTTGGAAACGACCTTGTCTAAGCGTACTTGTATAGTCGAAGATTTCGCCCGTTACGGTACTCTCACAATGATTGAGCTGATAGTCATCTCCATGGGCAAGTCTAGGAGCTTGTTTCGCTTTTGCAATCTGGTCAATAACCGCCAAGGCTTCTGGGACAATGTGACCAGCCACTAGAGGAATTCCTTGTTTGATAATCCCTGCTTTCTGCTCTGCTATGGCTTCCAAGCTATCTCCTAAAAGTGCTACATGATCCAACCCAATGGTAGTGATGCCTGTTAGGATGGGTTGACAGACATTGGTACTATCCAAAAGTCCGCCCATACCAACTTCCATAATCGCCACATCGACTTGCTCAGAAGCAAAATAGTCATAAGCTATAGCAGTGATAATCTCGAATTCTGTCGTTCCTTGCAAGGCTTGAGCATGCTCCCCTTCAAGTAGTAAACGATAATCCGCCATCAAGGACTCTAATCTTGCTTCTGGGATAGATTCCCCATTAATGGCAATCTGGTCGGTATAATGAATCAGATAGGGAGAGCTAAAAACTCCAACTCTTAGCCCCATCTTTTCCAGCATATTCTTCAAAAAGGCTATAGTAGAGCCCTTGCCATTGGTTCCACCAATGTGGATAACCTTAAGCTTAAGATGTGGATTGCCTCGTAAAGCTAAAAGCTCTACCATTCTTTCCAAACCAAAGTGCGGTTGGTCTGTCCGGTAGTGGGCAATCCACTGATTCGTTTCGTTTTTATTCATCTTACTTATATTGTTTCAAATCTAAATTTTCCGCATGGTCTGCCAGACGGATAGCAGACGCAATTTCGACTGCCATCTTGTGGCTGGCTACATCGTGCACGCGCACCACTTCCACACCTTGTCTAGTAGCGATACTAGTCACATAAGCCGAAGCCGTATCACGATTTCGGAAGCCTTCTTCAGTATCAGGATTGACTTCAAATCCATTTTCTTCAAGAATATTGATGACAAAGCGCTTGCGAGAGACTCCTAAAAAGATAGGATAGCCCATCTCGTGAAGCTTATCAAGGTCACGTAGGAGGATGAGATTTTCTTTCTTTGTCAAACCAAAGCCAATCCCTGGATCCAGCATGATGTTTTCTTTCGAAATCCCTGCTTTTTCCGCTCTTACTAGAGCACGATCAAAGAAAGCTGTCATCAATTCTTCTACTGGTAGTTGTTCAAAGTCTGCTAAGTCTTCCTTTGTAAAAGGCTCTCCAAATCCAAAATGAGGAAATATGAGTGAACTAGGGTGCTGAGGGCGTGCCATGACTGGATTAAACATGATGACCACCTGAGCTCCAGCCCTGGCAACCACCTCTGCCATCTTCTCATCCCCCATAAGGCCTGTAATGTCATTGACTATATTGGCACCAGCATTTAAAGCTGCTTCTGCCACTTGGCTTTTCCAAGTATCGACCGAAATCAGAACATCACTTTCTTGACGAATAGCCTGAATGACTGGAACCACACGCTGGATTTCCTCTCCAATCTCAACATAGCCACTTCCAGGTCGAGTAGATTCTCCACCGATATCTAAGATAGTGGCACCTTCAGCTATCAATTTTCTAGCCTGTTTTAAGGCTTCTTCAATAGCAAAAAATTGGCCCCCGTCAGAAAAAGAATCTGGGGTAACATTGATAATACCGCAAATAGCTGTTTTTGTAAGATTCTCTCTTTTTTCCACGTTCATCACTCAAATTTCATTTAGATTGGTATTCCTCTATTTTACTGTTTTTTTTGGATTCTGTCCAATTATCCCTCAGTACTCTTTAACTTTAAAAGAGCGCAAAAAAAGGAGAACCTGAGTCCTCCTTTTTCTATATTCTTATTTCTCAGTCAAAGCTGCAAGTCCTGGAAGAACTTTACCTTCGAGAAGTTCCATTGAAGCGCCTCCGCCCGTACTAATCCATGAGAACTTGTCTGCACGTCCAAGGTTGATTGCTGCGGCAGCTGAATCACCACCACCGATGATTGATTTAACGCCTGGTTGTTTCACGATAGCGTCCATCACACCGATTGTACCAGCTTGGAAGTCAGGGTTTTCAAATACACCCATAGGTCCGTTCCATACAACTGTTTTCGCACCAGTCAATGCTTCATCAAATTTAGCGATAGATTTTGGACCGATATCCAAACCAAGGAATCCTGGGTCTACTGCTTCACCTTCAGTGTCTTTCACTTCAGTGTAGTCAGCAAATGCATTAGCTTCTTTTGAGTCAACTGGCAAGATCAATTTGCCGTTTGCTTTTTCAAGAAGAGCTTTCGCAACATCCAATTTGTCTTCTTCTACAAGTGAGTTACCGATTTCGATACCTTGTGCTTTGTAGAATGTGTAAGTCATACCACCACCGATAAGAACTTTATCAGCTTTTTCAAGCAAGTTTTCGATAACACCGATCTTATCTGAAACTTTTGAACCACCAAGGATAGCCACGAATGGACGTTCTGGAGCTTCAACAGCTTCTTGGATGTATGCAATTTCGTTTTCAAGAAGGAATCCAGCAACTGCTTTTTCAACGTTTGCTGAGATACCAACGTTAGATGCGTGTGCACGGTGAGCTGTACCGAATGCATCGTTTACGAAGATACCATCTCCAAGTGATGCCCAGTATTTACCAAGTTCAGGATCATTTTTAGATTCTTTCTTACCGTCAACATCTTCAAAACGAGTGTTTTCAACCAAAAGAACTTGTCCATCTTCAAGAGCGTTGATAGCTGCTTCCAATTCAGCACCACGAGTTACACCTGGAAGGAATGTAACTTCTTGACCCAATTTAGCAGCCAAGTCAGCAGCTACAGGAGCAAGTGATTTACCAGCTTTGTCTGCTTCTTCTTTTACACGTCCAAGGTGAGAGAAAAGAATCGCACGTCCACCTTGTTCAAGGATGTACTTGATAGTTGGAAGAGCTGCAGTGATACGGTTGTCATTAGTAATCACGCCATCTTTTACAGGTACGTTGAAGTCAACACGAACGAGAACTTTTTTCCCTTTCAACTCAACGTCTTTAACAGTCAATTTTGCCATTTGGAAAGACTCCTTAATTTTTTTTACGTGTTAATTATATCACAAAATCAATAAAAGAGATAGCAAAACCTTAAACTTTTATCTTGAAACAGGTCTCTCTAGTAAATTAAACTTACTCTTTACTCTCTGAGGAAATCCCTCACTGTTTTTATCTTCATCTATGGTATGTTGCTCATTTATAGAGAAAGAGCTACTGTCTGGAGTTGTGTCTTTATTTTTTGAACTAACTCTTCAGAAACCGTTCAATTTTTAAAAATCTATTTTGAAAGTTTTGCATGGCGATAGAAAAACTCTCAGAAATATCAGCATCGCATTTCTAAGAGTTCAATCACTTTTGTTCAGTTTAATTTCAAATTAAAGACCTATCTGCATCTCTAATTAAACCTATCCTGATACTTCATATTAAACAACCATTGAAGATTGACAACGGGCTTAGATTGTACATCAAGTATGGGTTTAAGGGTCTCTCTAATCTCTCCTTTTATCTTTGTTTCATCAATTGTTGCAAGATCAATTTCTTTATACTCTTTATCGAGGGTCCACTCAAGCTCAAAATTCTTATCAAACTTATAGGACACATCGTTTTTATCACTGTAGCCATAACCTCCATCAAACTCACCAAAACTGGTAGGATTACCACTTGAATCGATAGAATTTTCGATAAATTTCGCTCCATCATCATAGCGAATACCTTCAATTTTCGGAGTATAAATCTCCCCCATGTTTTCAATCAACATGACTAAGTCGGGTTCTGTCCCCTCCTTATGAGGCATCCGTTGCGCATAATAGACTGAGTTAGATAGCAAATTGATTGTAGTAACAGCATACATACTCGCTCCTATGAATACTACTAAGCCAAGGCTCACTACTACAATGATTACAGCAATGACTACTTTTAACAATTTCATCGTCTTTTTCCTTTCCTATCCCCAAACCAATTCTTGATGAGAGTTACTTGAGAGTTACTAGAAATAACTCTATAAACAGACACAACCAAAAAAATTAAAAGCAGAACATGCAAACATTTCATTACAAGGTTTCTTATGGAGTAATAAAAATCTTAACACAAACATTCTAAGAATGCAAAAAGGCAGGAACCAAAAATGGCTCTTGCCTTTTAATACTATTATCTTGTCAGACGGTAATTTAGAAGTTCAACTCAATCTTCTTTTTTCTTTTGAGCGAGTAGTCCAAAGCCACCTAGAACTCCAACCAATCCAAGAGCTACTAGATTTGCATCTACTCCTTCACCTGTACTTGGAAGTTGTTTTCCTTCAGGTTTTTCAGATTGTGCTTCTGTTTTTGCTGGTTCCTGCTTAGCTGCTTCTACTACTGGAGCAGGTGCAAGAGATTTGTCAGTTTTGACATCCACTTTTGGTCCAATCTCAACAATCTCAGTTACAGTTTCTTTGACAAGTTCTGTACCCTTAAGACTGCGTTTGCCTTCAGCATCAACTTCTATAAGATTTCTACGAAGTCCTTCCACTCCAGCTTGAACTAGACGATGTTCACCTGCTAAAAGGTTTGAGTTTTCTCTTTCTTCACGTCCAAATGCAAGAACTTCTTCTTCAACTACCAGGCTTGGTTTCTTAACTTCCAAGACTTTTGGTCCTTCTAGTGGCTCAACACGGCTTTCTACTTTGGTACCAACTTCAATAATCTCAGTCACTGCTTCCTTGACGACTTCTGTCTTAAGAAGTGTACGACTGCCTTTAGAATCTACCTCAATCAAGTGACGGATTTGACCAGCCTCACCTGCTTGAACCAGACGGCGTTCACCTAGTAAAAGCTCTCCTGTCGGACGCTCTTGGTGTTTGAAGGCTACGGCTTCTTCTTTCACTTCCAATTCTAGTTTTTCGAGAACAAGATTTCCAGAACCGTCCAATGGTTGAACACGGCTTTCTACCTTGGTACCAACTTCAATGATTTCTGCCACTGCTTCTTTGACTACTTCTGTCTTAAGAAGAGTACGGTTGCCTTTGGCATCCACTTCAATCAAGTGACGGGTTTGTCCTTCTACACCCGCCTGAACAAGACGTCGTTCACCCAACAAGAGATCTCCTGACGGACGTTCTTGATGCTCGAAGGCTTGAGTTTCTGTCTCAACCACTAACTCAGGTAGTGCTTCAACTGTTGGCGCAGTTTCACCTTCTTCTAAGCTACCCACATGATGGCTTTCTTTAACAAGGAGTTTTTTATTGAGTTCTTCCTTGAGGTTGGCAAATGCTTCTGGAGTTGGCGTTTGTGAAGATAACAAAGCTTCAGCTTGCGCAATCAACTCAGATTGAGGATCTTTTTCAATGACGGATTCGAGCAAGCTTTCCAATTCTTCTCTAGCAGTTTGATAACGTTGATTGCCATCCAATTCAGTACCAGCTTGTTTCAAATCATTCAAGGCTTGGTTGACTGCTTCTTGACTAGCATCATGGTTTTCTAAAATCGCTTTCGCTGCATCAATCTTCTCAACGAGAGCTGCTTGTTTTGCTGCATCGGCAAATGTATAAACTATTGTTTCTTTGCGTCCTTGGGCAGATGTGATTTCTTGTTTCAGGTATTCGTCGTTGACAGCTGCTTTAGGTGATACTAGAACATCAAAGTCGACAGTTTGACCTTGATAGTGCAACTGAAGTTTTTGACGGCCTGTTTTTTGAGAATCATAGCCTGTAATTTCGACACCTTGGTCTGTAAAGTTATGTTCAGTCTCCGTTTCATCATCATACAAGACCTTGAAACGTCCTTCTGATAAGTCAAGAGTATCGCCTACGAAGTAATCAATTTTCGGTTGCTTGCTAATATACAAGGCTGCGACTTCTTTTGGACCAGCTTCTTCACCAGTCACTTGAACTTTAAAGCTACCTGCAACTGGAAGACCAAGATAGGTTACTGTTAACTCTTGTTCACCATGATGGTGAGCATCGTAGCCGTTAACAACTACACCTGCATGACTAAGGTGGATGACTTCGTCTGCTTCTTCACCCTCATATTTAACACGAAGAAGACCACCTTTAAGATTCAATTCCTCACCATCTTGGTAACTTGTCTTTTTAGGTGCCGCTTCTAGACTGACAGCCTTAATCTTTCTTTCATCCTGAGGAATCGTTACAGCAAGGGTATTACTGATTTCTTTACCTGGCAATTGTGTACGGTAGTATAGAAGGCTCGGACGTTTTTCAAAGCTCAATGGATCTGTCGCCAAATCTCCTCCAACTGCTGTATTTAAGGTAGCGATTGGAGTTTGTGAATCTGCCTTGTCATAAACTGTGATGGTTGCCCCAGCAGGAACTTCTGAGAATCCAAGCTGAATCTTATTGTCCGTTAGGACACGCGCCGCCACTTTCGCCATTGGAATGTTTTGACTCTCCGTATCAAGAGCTTCATACATCTTCCAGTTGTAGATACGAATAGCTTTCCATGGCGTTCCATTGTCAGACGTGATAACATTCAAGCGCCAGTCTTGGGCCGTAATTGGACTATCAAGAGTAATATCTGACACATGGGCTTTATTACCACGAACGGCTTTAGCTAGTTTCCATTCTCCAGCTTCATCCTTGTAGTAGAGGTCGAAGTCCTTCGTGTTCATCAAGCCGTCGTTGACAGATTCACCACCAGCACCGGCATGGTCCATGACCCATCTAACGACACGGCGTGGTTGTGTCAAACGGATATCAACGCTACCACTCAACTGAGCAGAAGACCATTTGTCAGATAGGCTGGTGATTGTACCATTCAACATACCTTCGATGCCTTCTCCGCCTTCTGTATTTGGGAAGGTACTTCCAATAACAGTCGCTCCTGGAACGATATTTTCTGCTAATGGTCTTGGGAGACGTGTATCTTGAACCGTCATGCCCCATTCGAAGTTTGTAGTTGCAGCTTCAGAGCGAAGGCCATTCTTACCGACTGCAACAACCTTCAACTCTTGACTGGTTCCAGTTGCACTAGCTGAACGGCTAACTTTTGGTAGGTAGATAGTAGTGGCAGATGAGCCTGTCAATAGGCGCCAAGCATCGCCATCCTTTTCATAAACTTCATAGAAGTCAGCATCTTTGTTACCTGTAAATTGAACAATAGCTTCCGCTTCTTGGGCATTTTTGAGAGATTGTTTGGCTACTTTCAGAGCAGTTGGAGCCTGAGGAGCCTCTTGATTATCTGTCACAGTCAACTCACCCAAGTTAAATTGATAATCCTTAAGAGCAGCAGAATTTTCGAAAGTAAGTTTTATACCGTAAATGGTCTGACCTGCCAAGTCACTCAAGTCAAATTCGTCTTTTGTCCAGTCGTCAGATAGAGTCAGTTCTTTACGAGCATTCTCACCACCATAAGTATAGTTTTTCTGAGTCGCAAACTCTACATAAACCTTGCTTCCCTTACCACCCTTATGGGCAACCCGAAGTTTTGTTTTATCCGTTACTTCCAGTTTGGTAGAGTAAAGACGAACGTCTTGGTTGGTATTTTCGGCTAAATCACCCGCAAATTTGAGTGAGTTACCGCCATTGTAGGCATCTTCAAAATCATAGTCAGCTTGGAGTTTAGCTCCTGATGATGTTTGCCACCAGCGCCATGTAGGCAAGATACCTGATACAGAACGATAGTTCCATTCAGAATCCTTAGAGACTTTACCGTCTACAAACCATTTTTTACCATGTCCTGTGTTAAAGGATGTTGTAAAGCTACGGCCTACTGCTGGTGTACGGTCAGCTACTAGGTTAGCAATCCCGTACCAGTCCTTGTCATCTGGTTTTTGACCAGTTGGATCTCCTTGGTAACCTGTGAAGAAGATATTTTCATTCTTATGATAGTCTTCACCTGTTTTCCCAAGACTCGTGATAGTATCTGGGGCAAAAAGTCCAAGTGATAAGCGAAGTTTTCCATTCTCATCAAAAAGGGCATCCCATTTCACTTTTGTCTTATAAGAACCACCTTGTTGCAATTCCAAACCTGCAAAAACATCATACTGACTGCGTTCTAGCCATTTGGCCATAGCTACAGAATAGTCATTTTTCTCTTTAGTCCAGTTAAAGTTGGCAAAGAAGTGATCTGCAGGAACCTTGTCCCCTTCTTTTTGCATGAATGGATAGTTGTATTCACCAAGTCCATCTTCGTGATAACGACCATATTCATAGGTCATGGCATCGTACCAAGAATACTTGACAGGATGGTTGACTTTAGCAGCATATTCCTTGGTATAAAGCATGAAGTCACGCATTTTCTTACCAAGGGGCGTTACGATATCACCTGTTGTTTCTTGGTTGATAAAGTAGCCATCAAATCCATAATATTTGGCCAAATCAACCAACTTGCGAGCGATAGGGAATGTTCCGTCTTCGTCTTGTTGAAGGGCCGCAGCGAATTTTTCTTGGTCTGCAATGCTATTTGACCAGTTGAAGAAGAGTGTACCCAATACAGGAACACCATTACGGTGACCAGCATCAATCACATCCGGAGTTGGAACCAGCCCTTCCCAGAAGACCATGGAATTCAAGTATTGCCAGTAGTCAAAAGCATAGGCCTTAAACTCTTCACCACCTACAGAAGCATGGTCTTTAGCCTTAGAGTTAGTGTTAGCAAGGGCTTCAACCTTGGCATCCTTATTAGCTTTTTCATTGACAACATGTCCACGATAGCGCTTGGCTAGTTCTACTGAAGATCGGTTAATAGCATCGTCTTCACGGGCACCTGGTTCCCATTTTAACAAATCTCCCCAGGTGTCAAACTTAATTTCTTTTGGTCGAAGACTTTTTTCTTCTTTCTTAGGAACGTCTGAGACAGTTGCTTTCTCTTCAGCCTTATTTTCTGTAGCTACAGGTGCCTCTTCAGCCTTTGGCGCTTCAGCAACCGGGCTAGCTACTTCCTTATCACCTGCAGTCAATTGGTCCATGGTTGGTTTTTCTTCTGAAATAGGTTGTTCACTAACCTTGTCTTCCCTCGCTTCTAGCTCTTTCAATACTTCTGGTGCTGGTGTAGTTGCTTCTGCTGGAGTAGTGGTTGACGGTTGCTCTGAAACTACTGCTGTAGTTGTTGTCCCATTTTCTGGAACGACAGACTCTTCAGCCAAAGCTGGACCTGCAAATAGAACTGAACCAATCATCAATGAGCAGGCACCCACTGACAATTTTCGAATACTATAGCGACAACGTTTTTCAAAAAATGGATTCTTCATCTTTTTCTCCTTTGACTTTCTCCTGAAAGTAAGCGCTTTATTTTTGAATTAAAAAAGTAGCTGTTCCAAAAATACACAGAACAGGTCATTTTTATTTTACGATATTTAGAAAAAGAGTCAACACTAGCCCTTTAAGAACTATAAAGAAGTGAAGAATTAATATAAATTAGACAATCATCTGCCATTTTTCGAATAAAATCAACATTTTTCTAAAAAAAGAGCATTTACTACTTGTTAGATTTACTTTTATCCTTTAAAATAGAATGGGAGAAATTCCGCGATTATTTTTCGGAGGAAAAAGAAAATGTCCATTAATTGGCAGGAAATTATTTTTCACTTTTTAGGTGGTCTGGGACTATTTTTATATAGTATCAAGACCATGGGAGACGGTTTGCAACAAGCAGCTGGAGATCGTCTTCGATATTACATTGATAAGTACACAAGTAATCCCTTCTTAGGGGTCTTAGTGGGGATTGTCGTCACTGCCCTCATCCAGTCAAGTACAGGTGTAACGGTTATTACGGTTGGACTGGTTAGTGCTAGTCTCCTCACCCTTAGACAGGCCATCGGGATTATCATGGGAGCCAATATTGGAACGACCGTAACGTCCTTCATCATCGGTTTCAAACTTGGCGAGTATGCCCTACCCTTGATTTTCCTTGGAACCATGTTCTTATTCTTTACAAAAAACCGTACTGCAAATAATATTGGACGTATCCTTTTTGGTGTGGGTGGTATCTTCTATGCACTCAACCTCATTAGTGCTGGGATGAGCCCTCTTAAAGACTTGCCTCAGTTCAAGGAATACATGGTTACCTTGGGGCAAAATCCTATCTTGGGAGTTGTGGCTGGTGCAGTCATTACCGTTTTGATTCAGGCATCTTCTGCAACCATCGGGATCCTACAAGGTCTCTATGCAGGTGGATTCCTCGACCTCAAAGGGGCACTACCAGTCCTATTCGGGGATAATATCGGTACAACCTTAACGGTTATTATCGCAGCAGCCGGAGCAAACATCTCTGCTAAACGAGTTGCAGCAACACACGTTACCTTTAACGTTTTAGGAACCATCCTCTGCTTAATCTTGTTAGGCCCATTCACTGCGATGATCGAGTACTTCCAGGCACTACTTCACCTCTCACCTGAGATGACGATTGCCTTCTCACACGGTGCCTTCAACGTAAGTAACACCATTGTACAATTCCCATTCATCGGTGCTCTGGCTTACTTTGTTACTAAGCTAATCCCTGGTGAAGACGAAGTTGTTAAATACGAACCTCTTTACTTGGATGAACAACTCATCAAGCAAGCCCCTTCTATCGCCCTAGGAAATGCCAAGAAAGAACTCTTGCACCTAGGAAACTATGCGGTTAAAGCATTTGACCTTTCTTATGACTACATCATCAATTCTGACGATAAAGTAGCTGAAAAAGGACACAAGACGGAAGAAGCTATCAACACAATCGACGAGAAATTAACACGTTACCTCATTAGTCTATCTAGTGAAGCATTGAGTCAAAAAGAGAGTGAAGTCTTAACCAACATCCTTGATTCTTCTCGAGACTTGGAACGTATCGGTGACCACGCTGAAGCTTTGATTAATCTTAATGACTACTTGCAACGCAAGAATGTTCAATTCTCTAACTCAGCCTTAGAAGAGTTGGAAGATATTTACCGTCAAACAAGCGATTTCGTTAAAGATGCTCTTGAGAGTGTTGAAAACAATGACCTTGAAAAAGCTCAAGCTCTTATTGAACGCCATGAAGCCATCAACAAGATGGAACGCGTCCTTCGTAAGACTCACATTAAACGTCTCAACAACGGCGAATGTTCTACCCAAGCTGGTGTCAACTTTATTGATATTATTTCACACTACACTCGTGTGTCAGACCACGCTATGAACCTGGCCGAAAAGGTTTTGGCAGAACAAATTTAATAGATAAGAAGCCACCTTGACTTAGGTGGTTTTTTCATCTCTTACTCGAGAGTATCTTTTCTAACGTATAGAAAAATGCTTTGATTCACAATGGAATCAAAGCATTTTAAATAGTTCTCCAATCATAATGGAAGATGCAGCTGCGCCCTTGTACCTAGCTTCTTCCTTTTGGATAAAGCGGGCCAGATTGACTAACTCTGGTGCTGGTGTTTTGGGATTTTGGAGTAATTCGAGTGTAACTAAACCTGAAAGTCGTACCGCCAATAATCGCTCATTGGTGCTGGGCAATTGCTTGGCAGTTTCTAGGAGTGCAGCCACTAAATCTTCACTCAAGTTTTGACGGGCATGATTGTAAAGGTCCCGTATCAAGGTTTCTAGGTTTGGTTCTTCCATACCTATCACCTCCATCTTTTTAGTTTAATAATTTTTAATCAAATCAACCGTTGAACGATCCAATTTCTTCACCAAGGCTTGTAGGAAAGCTTGGGCTTCAAGGAAATCATCCATTGCATAAAGTGTTTGGTGAGAGTGGATATAACGGGCACAAACACCGATTGTTGTTGATGGTACTCCACCATTTTTCAGATGAGCTGCACCTGCGTCAGTTCCACCTTTTCCACAGTAGTATTGGTACTTGATTCCGGCTTCTTCAGCAGTTGTCAAAAGGAAATCTTTCATCCCTGGGAGAAGCAAGTGACCTGGATCGTAGAAACGAATCAAGGTTCCATCACCAATCTTACCTTGGCCACCATAAACATCTCCAGCTGGTGAGCAATCTACAGCAAGGAATACTTCTGGGTCAAATTTTGTTGTAGATGCATGAGCACCACGAAGTCCGACTTCTTCTTGGACATT
The DNA here is from genome assembly GCF_047464215.1 of Streptococcus infantis. Classification (GTDB taxonomy): domain Bacteria; phylum Bacillota; class Bacilli; order Lactobacillales; family Streptococcaceae; genus Streptococcus; species Streptococcus infantis_P. The sequence goes on from NZ_JASHCG010000012.1 coordinate 32,724, forward strand.
AGCCCCAAGATAAAGTTCATTGCCTAGTTTTTGGCTTGACAAGTTTTCTGCCAACTCGCTAACCATGAGAACTCCGTAGCGGTTGTCCCATGCTTTTGAGATGATATTTTTTTCGTTAGCTGTTAGGATTGCGCTACTGTCTGGAACGATTGTGTCCCCAGGACGGATACCAAAACTTTCAGCCTCAGCCTTATCCGCAAAACCACCGTCAAAAACGATATCTGAAATAGCTGGCATGGTTGGTCCACCTGTCCCACGAGTCAAATGTGGAGGTACTGAACCTGAGATGACTGGAATTTCACGTCCTTGACGCGTAAAGAGTTTAAATCGTTGGCTGCTAACAACCATCGGGTTCCAACCACCGATTTCAACGACTCGGAAGGTTCCATCTGGTTTGATTTCACTCACCATAAAACCAACTTCATCCATGTGAGATGCTACCAAGACGCGAGGTGCATTCGCAACTTCTGAATGTTTGATACCAAAAATACCACCCAAGCCATCTGTCACTACTTCATCCACGTGAGGTGTAATTTTTTCACGAAGATAAGCGCGGACAGGTGCTTCATGACCTGAGATAGCGGAAAGTTCTGTTACTTCTTTGATTTTAGAAAATAATGTTGTCATTTCTATCCCTTCTTTCTTTCAACCATTTTACCACTTTTTATAGGAGAAAGGTAGTGGAAATCAACATTTTACCAAGTAACTTACTCTTATAACAATAAAAGAATCACAAATGTGATCCTTCTTCTCTTGTATTTCGCTTTAATGAAAAATGATCTGGTACTGGATCTTTACCCGTTTCAGACCAAGGATGGCAACGTAATATCCTAGCCAAGCCCATCAAAACTCCCTTGAATCCATGTTTTTCAATAGCCTGAATCATATAGTTTGAACAACTAGGCTCAAATCTGCAAGACGGTGGAAAGGCTGGCGAGATAAAGCGTTGGTAAAAGCGCACTGGCGCAATTAAGATTTTTTTCATTATTTATTATTTGTTACAGCCATGTTGTGTAGTTGGCTGATTTCTTTTTTATTAAGACGGCGTGATTCTCCTGGACGAAGTCCTGTCAAGTCTAGATGACCAAAACGAGTTCGAGAAAGTTTATCTACTTGGAGACCAACTGCTTCAAACATCTTTTTAACCTGGTGATTGCGTCCTTCATGAATGGTTAGCTGGACAACCGAACGGTTTTTAACAGGATCTACTTTTAGAATTTCATAAACAGCTGGCTTGGTTTTCTTGCCTTCAATCTCAACTCCACGAGTCAAAGGACGAAGATTTTCCTTGTTAGCTACACCTTTAACACGCGCAACATAGACCTTGTCAATCTCATTTCGAGGGTGAATCATCTCGTCTGTAAAGTCCCCATCGTTGGTCAAAATCAAAACTCCAGATGTATCCCAATCCAAACGCCCTACCGGATAAATCCGTTCTTTAACATTGCGTAAAAGGTCAACAACAGTCTTGCGGCCCTTGTCATCTGTCACGCTGGAAATTACACCACGTGGTTTATTGAGCAGATAATAGACCTTTTCTTCGTTGTAGATGGGTTGGCCTTCAACTTCGACCTTGTCTCCTGACTTGATAGTCGTCGCTAGTTCACGTACTACCTCACCGTTGACAGTCACCAAGCCCTGCTTGATCAACTCTTCTGCTTTTCTCCTACTGGCCACACCTGCGTGGGCAATATATTTATTGATTCTCATCTTCTTCTATCCTTTCACCAAATAATTGGCTTTCTTGTGCTTGAATATCAAGCTCATCTATCACTGGCAATTCTTCCAAATGATTAATACCCATGTAATCCAGGAAATAATCCGTCGTTACATAGAGATTAGGGCGTCCAAGAACTTCTTTTTTCCCGTCTTCTTTTATCAAGTCAAAGGCTTGCAACTTAGCTAGCGCTCCACTTGAATTAACCCCCCGGATAGCATCGATTTCTATCCGTGTGATAGGCTGCTTGTAGGCAATGATAGACAAGGTTTCTAGCGCAGCCCGAGATAGGCTCTGGTTGATGGGTGCCTTAGAATATTCTTTCAAAATAGCTGCAAATTGAGGCTTGGTTACCAATCTGTAGGCACCACCTGTCTCAATCAGGGCTAGACTAGAATCCTGGTCTTTTTCATACTTTTTGGCTAATTTTTCTAAGCTTTGCTGAATTCCTGTTGGTGGAAGCGATAGAACCTCTGCCAACTGGCGAGCCCTAATCCCATCTTCACCCGACACAAACAGGAGCGCTTCTATTTTTGCTAAAGTACTCATACTTCCTCTCTATCAAGCCTGACTTTGCTCTACTTGATTTTCCTCATTCTTTTTCAGGAGATAGATATCTCCAAAGCTCTCTTTTTGAATCAAGAGAATTTCTTGGGTTTTAATCAACTCCAAAGTTGCTAAAAAGAGTGTGATGACCTCTTGTAAATCCTTGGTTTCTTTAAACAAATCCTGCAAGCATAATTGCTGACCTTCAACCAAAGCTTCTCGGACGATGACCATCATATCTTCAATCTTGTATTCATCGCGTAAAATGGTTGTATGACTTTTGGAAAATTCTTCTTTTTTCTTAGCTAACAAAGTTGAAAAGGCTAAGAAAAGGTCAATCGTGGTCTTATCATGCACGAGTTCTGCATCTTCGTAAATTAACTCTGTCGGTGCTTTTGAGTAATATTGAGCTCGTTCTTGGTGCTTCACTTCCAACTGCTCTCCCAAAAGTTTAAACTTACGGTATTCTTCGATTTGAGAAAGGAGGTCCTGCTCAAGGTCATCCTCTAAATCCGTCACTTCTGCAACCTTTGGCAAGAGCTTTCGACTCTTGATTAGCATGAGTTGACTAGCCATCACCATATACTCACCTGCTACTTCGAGGCGCATGGCCTGTAAGGTTGACACATAGGCTAGATACTGCTCAATAACTTCTGTAATCGGTACATCATAGATATCCATCTGATACTTTGAAACCAAGTGTAAGAGCAAGTCCAAAGGCCCTTCAAAATCTTTTAATTTAATATCCATTATCTATATTTTTCTAGGGTCATGACTGTTTTTAATCCCAATTTTTTGGCGATTTCGTACAAGTCAACCTTCTCTTCAATTTGTCTCAGTATAAACTGTTCCCTTAACCCTTGAGCCGATAAATCTGCAAAACCTTTTTCCTTTAGAAAGGCTTCTAACTGACGAAAGGCCCACTGACGCGAGTAGGCTTTGCCAGACTTTTCAAAAATATAGGTCTGGTCCATCAAGGGAGCCAATTCTGGAAGCAAGCGCGTTGGGATAGCTACAATTCTCTGTTGGGAAGCCTTCTTGATTCTCAAAACTTGAAAATCCAGATTGATATCCGCAACCTTTAGAGTTAAAATTTCACTTGGTAAGAGGCCCAATTCAACTATCAGTAAGGCCAACAAGCGTCCCTCAGGATAAGCACTTTCTTGCCAGAAAGAACTGAGGTCTAAAAGTTCTGATTGAACTTTCTTTTTCTCAGCCTGTTTAGGCAATTCTAAACGATAAAAGGTACCAATTTTCCCTTTCTGGTATAAAAAGTAAAGAAATTGATTACAAGCAGAAACCTTACGCTTTTGGGCACTAATTTTAAAATTTGATAGTTGAGCTTGGTAGATTTTTAAACTTGTCTCAGAGATTCGTTCTCCAATCAAATCTAAAAACTGCTCCAAGTCATACTTATAGGATTGCTTAGAATTTACAGACAAACCTTGTTTTTCTTCTAAAAATGCTGAAATTCCTTCTCTCATTTGCTTCGAATCTCATATTCCTTACTAAAATCATGCAAGAGAGCATTGACAGCCTTAAGGATAGACTTCCGTGTGATAATGCCTTGGAAGATACCATCCTTGTCAACGACTGGTAGGAAAGACTCATCCACTAACTTATGTAAAACATCCGTCAGTGTATAGTCTGGACTGACAACTGCTACGTCCTTCTTGGCCATATGTACGATATCCGTATCTGCCATGGCTTCCTGACTCAAGCCCTGCTCCATCTGGTAGGCCAGAATGTCTCTAAGTCCAATGGTTCCGACAAATTCTTTCTCATCAGTCACCACTGGCACTCTGGTATAGGTCATCTGGCTAAGGAGGAGAATTGCATGATCTGCATTGTGGGTATCAATGAGCACAGCCAAATTTTCAGCAGGAGTTAAAAAGGTTTCCTCTTGCTCCAGTAAAAACTGTTCAAACTCTTTGGCAATCATCGAGCAAACTCCTTGGATAAGCCTGGATAGACCTCATGGTTCCGTGTCAAAAAGTCCACTTTAAAGTAGCTATCATCAATCTCTACACGGGCATAGAGACATTCTCTGATGGTCCCACGTGGTTGACTAATAGAACCAGGATTTAGGAAAAGGGTCTTCCCTTCCATCCAAGCATTTGGAACATGCAAGTGCCCATAAAGACAGATATCTGCATCTTCCTCTTGAGCCCAAAAATCAAGCTTTTGGAAATTGAAGTTAATATCAAACAAATGTCCATGAGTCTGGATAATCTTGGTAGGACCCAGTTGAGTCACCAAACGTTCTGGATAGTCTGAATAAAAGTCCATGTTTCCTCGGACTACTTGGATTCCTTCCCAGAGTGGTGAGTCTGGGCGAAGTTCCGAGTCACCATCGTGAAAAATAGCATCGACTTTCCCAAGATAACGGTCCCGGATTTCTTCTACAATTAAGCTATCTCCGTGGGAGTCACTCATTACAATGATGGTTTGCTTTGCCATGATGGAAATACCTCCAAAAGTTTCTTAACGGCTAAGGCACGGTGGGATTGACTATTTTTTTCTTCGAGGGTTAATTCAGCTGATGATTTGCCTGTTTCTCCTACTAAGAAGAGTGGATCATAACCAAAACCATTTTCACCCTTAGGTTCAAAATTAATGTAGCCTGGCCAGTCAGCTTCGACAACCAAGCTTTCCTTACCTGGGCTAGCCACGACCAAAGTTGTGTGGAATTGTGCTGAACGGTCCTTAAGTTCAAAGACCATAGCTAGTTCGTGCAAGAGTTTGGCGTTATTTTCTTGATCAGTTGCCCCTACTCCGGCGAAACGAGCTGACCAGACACCTGGTAGACCACCAAGCACATCGACTTTGAGTCCAGAATCATCTGCCAGAACCATCTTGCCTGTTAATTTAGAAATAGTTTCAGCCTTGAGGCGAGCATTTTCTTCAAAGGTCATACCTGTTTCAGCTACTTCAGGTAGATCTGGATAATCATTTAGATTTTCTACGTCATAGCCCAGTTTGTCAAAGATAGCTCGAAATTCCTTGGTTTTACCCTCGTTACGAGTTGCAATCAACAAGGTTTCTCTGACTTTATTTGTCTCGAAAAAGTCCTGAACATTGACTCCTTCTTTAGGCAATTCTACATGCAAGAGCTTCCCATTTTCAACCAGAAGCAGAGCTCCCTGACGTTGGATGACTTCCAAGTTTCGATTCGCTTCTTGGTTGAGAATATCTACCACAAAAGAGAGTAAGCGGTAGGCTGAACCATATCGTAAAACAGTGACTGAAAGTGGAAATCCTCGCTCCTCATCTCGAAAGATTTTAGCCAAATCAAATAGCGGAAACTCTAACTCATCATCCGTCAAAGTCCGAATGCCACCAAAAACACTGTAGGATCCAACATACCAGTCCTGGTCATCCTTGTATTCATAAATTTTGTTTGTCATAATGTTACATGCTCCACATGAATCTCTTTTTCCAGCCATTCTGCTCCTATCTGGGCAAAACTTTGGCTATTTGCAGTTGTATAAAAACGGTGTTGAAGGGGCGCCGCATCTCGGCTACGGTTAATCTCAAAGTAATTGAGCAAGACTGAAATATCACGTACACACTCAGCTCCGCTATCAATCAGTTGAACCTTAGGCCCCATGACATTTTGGATGATAGGTCTGAGGAGTGGATAATGAGTACAGCCTAAAATCAAGCTATCTACTTTTCCGACCAAGGGACGCAAGGTTTCATAAACGACTTTCTTAGTCACACTGGTCGATAGAGCACCTGACTCTACCAAGGGAGCAAACTTAGGGCAGGCCAAGCTTTCCACTTGTAAATCTGGGTCTAGATCATGAATCTTTTGTCGATAAATATCTGATTTTACCGTCATCGGGGTTCCAATCACACCGATCTTCCCACCTTGACTTGCTTTGATAGCTGCTGATGCACCAGGCAAAATCACACCCAACACCGGAATATCCAACTTAGCTTTAATCTCTTCCCAGACGACTGCCGTTGCTGTATTACAAGCAATAACAATCATCTTAACATCCTTGGTCAAAAGAAAGTTGACCAGTTGCCAAGTATATTCACGAATCTGCTCAGCAGGACGGGGACCATAAGGAGCCCGTGCCGAATCTCCAATATAGACGATTTCTTCATGGGGAAGCTGGCGCATGAGTTCACGTACAACGGTCAAGCCTCCAACGCCCGAATCCAAAAAACCAATCGGTCGATTATCCATACAGTCTTCTTTCTAGTATTTTTTTCTGATTGATAGTTCATTATTATTCATTTCTTCCTGAAATTGCTGACAGACTGGGTAGCTCCCCACTGTCTCCCTCTTAATCATAATCAATTATCAATAGAATGCAAGGAAAAAGTCTTATCTCTAAATATCAGTCAAACATAGTGAGAAGTCTGGAACTTTCATCCCAGACTTTTCCTATTTATTTCTTTTTATTGTTAGCAAGGGCTGCTTTTTGTTGGCGAATGATTTGGTGGTAAACTTGTTGTACTTTAGCTTCACTTGGCTTTTGACCGTTTGCACTCAAGAGAGTACGAACTGCTTCTGCGTTCAAACGTGGGTTATCCGCAAATTCTTTTTCGATTTGCTTGCGCACCAAGTACATACCTCCAAGAGCTCCTCCTAGAAAAGCCAAAAGAATCAATACAATTGCTAAAATAAGGTTCATAACATTTCTCCTGTTTCTTTTTGAATCTTCTATATTATACCATAAAGTCCTACGCCTGACTAGTTTGAGTTACGCTTTCAGATGGCTAATTCCTCATATTTCATTTCATATCTAATCATTTTTAAGTTCGATTTTTATAAAAAAAATAGAAGCACTAAAATTTGGTAAAATAAGGCCATTTCTCTTGAAAGCCCTTGCAATAGTTTTGTTTATTTGTTATATTAAGATTATCTGAAAAAATCACACATATTTCTGCAAGACTTATTTTTTTAAAAGACAATGTATGCGCTTACAGAATTAAGAAAGGAGAATTTTGTGGATAAGAGATATTGGGAAAAATCCTGCAAGTATAGCATCCGCAAGCTAAGTGTCGGAGCTGCCTCTGTTTTACTTGGAGCTGTGTTTTTAGCAGCACAGGGTGTTGCTGCTGATGGTGTCGAGATTACGGAAAGTGAGGCAACAATTACTGAAACCTCTGCTAAACCGGATACGAAGGTAGAGGAAGTTGTTGCTTCTAACACAGAGACTCAGCCTGTAGCTGAATCAGCTGAAAAGCAAACAAACCCTGAGGCAGAACTACCTCAAACTAGTAGTCAGTCAGAGACAAGTGCTACTACCGCACCTGCTGACAATAAGGAGAGCGAGAAACCAGAACTTCCTGTGAACAAGCAAGAACATTACGAATTACATTACAACCAGCCAACTGCTCCTTCCTATGACGGATGGGAAAAACAAGCCCTCCCAGTCGGAAATGGGGAAATGGGTGCCAAGGTTTTCGGACTCATCGGTGAAGAAAGAATCCAATACAACGAAAAAACACTTTGGTCTGGAGGCCCACAGCCAGATAGTCAAGACTACAACGGAGGAAACTACAAGGACCGCTACAAAGTCTTAGCCGAAATTCGTAAGGCCTTAGAAGACGGTAACCGTCAAAAAGCCAAACAACTAGCAGAGAGAAATTTGGTTGGGCCAAACAATGCCCAATACGGTCGCTACCTAGCCTTCGGTGATATCTTCATGGTCTTTAATAACCAGAAGAAGGGCTTGGAAAATGTTACTGACTATCATCGTGGCTTAGATATTTCTGAAGCTATCACAACTACCTCCTATACCCAAGATGGGACAAGTTTCAAACGAGAAACCTTCTCTAGTTATCCAGATGACGTCACTGTTACCCATTTGACTAAAAAGGGAGATAAGACGCTTGATTTTACCCTTTGGAACAGCTTGACTGAAGATTTGATTGCTAATGGAGATTATTCTTGGGAGAATTCTAAATACAAACAAGGGACTGTTAGCGTTGATTCTAATGGTATTTTACTCAAGGGAACTGTCAAAGACAACGGTCTGAAATTTGCCTCTTATCTTGGTATCAAGACAGATGGACAAGTCACTGCTCAAGATGGTTATTTGACTGTTACAGGAGCAAGTTATGCAACACTGCTACTCAGCGCCAAGACTAATTTTGCTCAAAATCCGAAAACCAACTACCGCAAGGATATTGATGTAGAAAAAACTGTCAAATCTATCGTCGAAACTGCCAAAGCCAAAGACTATGAGACTCTGAAAAATGACCACATCAAGGATTACCAAAGTCTTTTCAATCGTGTTCAACTAAACCTCGGCGGTAGCAAGTCTAATCAAACTACAAAAGAAGCTCTCCAAACCTATAATCCAACAAAAGGGCAAAAACTAGAAGAGCTCTTCTTCCAATACGGACGTTACCTACTGATCAGTTCTTCTCGTAACCGGACAGATGCCCTCCCTGCCAACTTGCAAGGAGTCTGGAATGCTGTAGATAATCCACCTTGGAACTCAGACTACCACCTCAATGTCAACCTACAAATGAACTACTGGCCTGCCTACATGAGTAATCTCGCAGAAACGGCTAAGCCAATGATCAATTATATCGATGACATGCGTTACTATGGCCGTATCGCTGCAAAAGAATATGCAGGTATCGAATCCAAAGAAGGTCAAGAAAACGGTTGGTTGGTTCATACTCAGGCGACACCATTTGGCTGGACTACTCCTGGCTGGAACTATTATTGGGGTTGGTCTCCTGCTGCCAATGCTTGGATGATGCAAAACGTCTATGACTACTACAAATTCACCAAGGATGAAACTTATCTTAAAGAAAAGATTTATCCAATGCTCAAGGAAACTGCTAAGTTCTGGAATTCCTTCTTGCACTACGACAAGGCTAGTGACCGTTGGGTTTCTTCTCCATCCTACTCACCAGAGCATGGAACTATCACGATTGGGAATACCTTCGACCAATCTCTAGTTTGGCAGCTATTCCACGACTATATGGAAGCAGCCAATCATCTGAAAGTCGACCAAGATTTGGTGACAGAAGTGAAGGCTAAATTTGATAAGCTCAAACCACTTCACATCAACCAAGACGGCCGTATCAAGGAATGGTACGAAGAAGACAGCCCGCAATTCACCAACGAAGGCATTGAAAACCATCACCGCCACGTTTCTCATCTGGTTGGACTATTCCCAGGTACTCTATTTGGCAAGGATCAGCCTGAATATCTAGAAGCTGCACGCGCAACCCTAAACCACCGTGGAGATGGTGGTACTGGTTGGTCTAAGGCCAATAAAATCAACCTCTGGGCTCGTCTCCTAGATGGAAATCGCGCCCACCGTTTGTTGGCAGAACAGCTCAGATCTTCAACTCTAGAAAACCTCTGGGATACGCACGCGCCTTTCCAAATCGATGGAAACTTTGGTGCAACCAGCGGTATGGCAGAAATGCTCCTTCAGTCTCATACAGGCTACATTGCCCCATTACCAGCCCTTCCAGATGCATGGAAGGATGGACAAGTTTCAGGTCTTGTAGCTCGTGGCAATTTTGAAGTCAGCATGAAATGGAAAGAGAAAAATCTTGAAACGCTATCTTTCCTTTCTAATGTTGGTGGAGACTTAGTCGTAGACTATCCAAATATCGAATCTAGTATTGTCAAGATTAATGGCAAGGAAGTTCAAGCTAGTCGCCTCAAAGATAACCGTATCCAACTTGCGACTCAAAAGGGTGATGTCATTACCTTTGAAAACTTCCCTGGACGAGTGACTCGCTTATCAGCCCTTCGAAAAGATTCCGTCACAGCTGAACTTCACTTTAACACAGTTGAAGGAGCAAGTCATTATGTCATCCGACGAGAAAGCAAGGATGAAAACAGTCAAACTCCTAGCGTTCGTGAGTTCATCACTAACCAAACTCACTTTATCGATCGCTCAATTGATTCTAGTCATGCCTATACTTATAGCGTTAAGGCTATGCTAGGGGACCGTACAACACCAGTTTCAGACGTTGCCTCCATCGATGCCTTCAGTGAGTTGATGGATGACCGTGACAAGCGCATCCAGTACGGCTCTGCTTATGGAAACTGGGCTGACTCAGAACTCTTTGGTGGAACAGAGAAATACGCCGATATCTCAAATGGAAATTACTCCGATAAGGATGCGACTGCAACTATTCCTTTCAATGGACCTGGTATTGAAATCTACGGACTCAAGTCATCTCAATTGGGACTTGCTGACGTTAAAATCGATGGTAAATCTGTTGGAGAACTTGACTTCTATACAGCAGGAGCAACTGAAAAAGGTGTCCTAATCGGTCGTTACACAAATCTTTCTTCAGGTCCTCACCTCATGACCATCACTGTTAAGCGCGAACACAAAGGACGTACAAACGAGCGTGCAAAAATTTCTCTCGACTACTTCAAAGTCTTCCCAGGCCAAGGAGCAACTGTTGAGAAGATTGACGACCGTGACCCTCGTATCCAGTATGGTTCCATGTTTAAGGATTGGAGCGATGCAGAACTCTATGCTTCTACAGAAAAATACGCTGACATCAACGCTGATGATAGCCTTGCTTCTGAAGCCACTGCAACCATTCCATTCTCTGGAACAGGTATACGAATCTATGGATTAAAAACAGCATCACTAGGCAAGGCACTTGTCACACTGGATGGAAAAGAGATGCCAGCCCTTGACTTCTACACTCCAGGAGCAACTGAAAAAGGAGCTTTGATTGGTGAATTCACCAATCTAACAGATGGCGACCATGTTCTCACTTTGAAAGTAGATCCAAATTCTCCACAAGGACGAAAGAAAGTTTCTCTTGATTCCTTTGATATCTTAAAGGCACCATCTGTGTCTCTCGATAGTCCAAGCCTTGATCCTATTAAGTCCAAAGATAAGACTGTTACCTTAACCCTACCAACTGGTAATTGGGATGGAGTCGCTGTCACCTTCCCTGGTATCAAAGGTCCTCTTCTACTCAGAAAAGTCGATGATGACCATCTTGTCACATCGGGCGAACAAACAGTATTAACCATTAAGGACAACAAGGTTCAACTAGATATTCCTGAGGCTACAGATCGTAAAGCTGGCAATTCGATAGAAGCTTATGCCATCCAAGATACAACAACTACTAGTCCTGTTGTAGCAGTCTTTCCTAAAGACGAAACTGCTCCAGTTGAAGAAAAAATCCTTACAAGTAAAGGGGATGAGCCTGCTCCAGTTGTAACCATTCCTGAGTACACAGAGCCTATTGGAACAGCGGGAGATCAAGAAGCACCTACTGTGGAAAGACCTGAATACACTGGTCCTATCGGAACTGCTGGGGAGCAAGAAGCACCTTCCGTGGAAAGACCTGAATACACTGGTCCTATCGGAACTGCTGGGGATCAGGAGGCACCTTCTGTGGAAATTCCTGAATACACCGGTCCTATCGGAACTGCTGGGGATCAAGAAGCACCTTCCGTGGAAAGACCTGAATACACTGGTCCTATCGGAACTGCTGGGGATCAGAAAGCACCTACTGTGGAAAGACCTGAATACACTGGTCCTATCGGAACTGCTGGGGATCAGAAAGCACCTACTGTGGAAAGACCTGAATATACCAAACCTATTGGAACTGTGGGAAATCAGGAAGCACCTACTGTGGAAATCCCCGAATACACTGAGCCTATCGGCACAGCGGGAGACCAGGAAGCACCTTCCGTTGTAATTCCTGAATATACCAAACCTATCGGGACTGCAGGAGACCAAGAAGCACCTTCCGTGATAATCCCTGAATATACTGAATCTATCGGGACTGCAGGAGACCAAGAAGCACCTTCCGTTGTAATTCCTGAATACACTGAGCCTATTGGAACTGCAGGAGATCAAGAAGCGCCTTCTGTGGTTATCCCTGAATACACTGAGCCTATAGGGACTGCAGGAGACCAAGAAGCACCAAGCATCACACTTCCTGAGTTTAAACTCAAAGTAATGAAAGATAAGACCACAAGAGCTCAAGTTATTAGTGGAACAACTGAACTCGAAGGAGCAAGTTATCTTGACAGTCAAAAAGTTGAAAACAAAGAACTCTTAGGCAAGATATACGATGCTTATGCCCTTCAACTCAAGGATAAAGATGGCAAATTAGTTCAACCAAAAGGTGCTGTACTCGTTCGTTTACCAGTTTCAGGTGCTGTCCAAGAACTCTATCAGTTGACTCCGACAAAAGACTTAAAATCACAAGAGTTCACCATCCGAGATGGGTATCTTGAGTTTATCGCTCTTGACCTGAACACCTATGCTATTGTTTACAAGACAGAAGGATCAACTATTAAACCTATCCCAGTTCATATGGAAGAAAGAAACCTAGAAACTACAAAACCATTGGTTGAAAGTAATGATGTCAATGACAAAGCCTCTACGAATGAAAAACAACTTCCAGCTACTGGTGAACAGACTAGTCCCCTCCTCTTTATGGCGAGCCTCAGCCTAGCCCTCTCGGCTGCCTTCTTACTAAAAGGTAAGAAAGATTAAACATTGTCCCCCCAGGAATAAAAATTTATTCCTAGATAAAAAAGGATGGAAAATCATTCCATCCTTTTTCTGTTTTAACCTTATCAATAAAGTCACTGACAATCAAACACCTAGAAATCAAGCCCCAGAATAATCCATTCATCTACATAATCCCAAAAAGGGATTGGGTAAATGGGTAACTCATCCTTTGACCAGAACACTCCACCTTGACTCATTGGTTTAGATAAGTCTAATACGAGATACTTTCCCATACCATTGCTAAAAAAATTGTAATAACTGGAAATGTCATTTGTTAACTGATCCTCAAATTCCCAATCATAATCAGCTATTGGTTCAATCATATCTAGATCGTCTAAGCCCATGCTTTTACTGGTATAGTCATTAAACCCTTCATGAATATGTGTATAGAAATCACGGATACTCCCGTCAAGTTCTAGTTTTGACTGATTAAAGTGGTCTGTAAACTCTCGGTCCGAAATCGGTATTTTACCCTCATAAAATACTAGACTCTTGCTCTGATAAGTTCTAATGGAATAAAGCAAGGAATAGGTAGGTCCAATTTTGATAAGGTCTATAGCCTCCAGAAACTCTTCTAGATAAGAGATCGTATTGCTGAGTTCTTCAGCTAGATATTTTTTCCATTCTCCTAGGATGATTTGTTTTCTTTTAGAAAAATCTGATGTTTGAAACGCATCCCGCCAATATTGTGGAATAGGATGATTGGACAGATTTTTAAAATTAGATAAAATCTCGACCAGCTCTCCAGATATCACATATTTCTTTAAAAATTTAATTTTTCATTCATAAACTATCTCTATTCATTTCTGTAAAATCCCCTTGACGCCACTTTTCTTCAACTCTTAAGTCCTAGATAGATAGATATAGTTTCGGGTCACAGGACAATCTTTTTCATCCTCACCCTAAAATAAAACCGATGTTCTCCAAATTCTTAACCCTTGCTTTTTAACTCAAGATCAAATTAGCTACAATAGGACTGATAAATACATAGAGAACACCTGTAACACCAATAGCTAATCCTCCCATAGCACCTGCAACTGGTCCATAGCGAAAGGCCGTTCCAGTTCCAACAGCGTGTCCTGTTCCACCCAGGGCTAGTCCAACAGCTACTGGATCGTCTATTTTTAGCCATTTTAGAAGTGTTGGTCCGATTACACTGGTCAAAATACCAGTCGCTACGACAACTACTAGAGTCACAGTAGTCAAGCCCTGCAACTTTTCTGTGATTCCCACTGCCATAGCAGTCGTTACTGACTTAGGAAAGAGGGAAATAGCTAGGAAAAAGTCCATACCAAAGATTTTGGCCACAAGGGCTGTGAAAGAGGTATTGACCACTACCGCCAGCAAACTACCAAAGAGAATACTGCGAGCATGATGCTTCATCAAGTGGAAACTCTTATAAAGGGGAATTCCTAGAGCCACTGTTGAAGGAACAATCAAGTTGTTAAGATAAACCCCACCTTGGTAGTAATCTTGGTAGGAAATGCCAGTTACCTTTAGAAAGATGATAATAAAAATAGCTGACAGCAACAAGGGAGTCGTTAAGGGATGAGGATAGCGTCTGAAAATCATCATTCCCCCAAGATAGGCTAAGATGGACAGGGCGATCCCAAAAAGGGGATTGGATACAAATTCGCTCATTTAGCACCTCTTTCTTCGTAGTCACCTTCATAGCGTTTTTTGATAAATTGAACCACAAGCGCAATCAAGATGATATTGATTACTGCCGCAAAAAAGACAATCAAGACAATAGGTAGGAGATAGGGAGCAATCACATCAAACTTTTCCATAATTCCAACCGCAGGAGGTAGAAAGAGGATGGTCATGTTGGCCAGCAAGAAATTCCCCACCATATTGACATGCCTAGTTCTCAGCCACTTGAATTGTAGGGCTAGAAAAAGAATAATCAAGCCGATAATACTGCCTGGGATGGGCAAATGAAAGAAACTGGAAATCCCCTCTCCGATTAGAGAAATCACAAAGAGAATCATTAATTGAACATATAATTTCATCCTAAACTCCACGAAATAGACTTCTTGCATACCAGTTTACTCTTTTTTCAGAAAATTTCAAGGAAATGCATAAGAGTTGATGAAAGTTTAAGAAGAAAGGGGATACAGACAATTATAGACTAGTGAAAACAGGCGTAATTTAGGATAAAAGATGCCAGCGTCCTTCTTGCCAGCTCTTTTGAAAAGTAGTATAATTATTGCATGCGCAATCATCTTGTGATACAGAGATTGTCCGTGAATGGACTTTCTTCTATTTATGACTCTAAAAAGAAAGGAGATACTATGACTTATTTGGAAAAATGGTTTGACTTCAATCGTCGGCAAAAAGAAATTGAAGGTCTCTTGGAAGAGACCATTGCCCAACAGAGTGACCAAAGTCTGACCTTGAAAGAGTTTTACCTGCTCTACTATCTGGACTTGGCTCAAGAAAAATCTCTACGACAGATTGACCTGCCAGATAAGCTTCATCTGAGCCCGAGCGCTGTTTCTCGGATGGTAGCTCGCTTAGAAGCTAAAAATTGCGGTCTGCTTAGTCGCATGTGTTGCCATCAAGATAGACGCTCTAGTTTTATCTGCCTGACAAGTGATGGGCAAAAGACACTGGCCTCTCTACAAAAGGCTGTCGAAGAAAGCTTGGAAACTGGTTTGGATTTCTTGCTTTAAGATGATTTTTTAAAAAAAAGTTGCGTGCGCAATCATTTTTCTTGACATTCTCTTTTACAAGGAGTAAAATAAAGTCATCATTAAACAAAGGAGTTTTTAAAATGATTGAAATTACCTATCTAGATGCCAGCAAGAACGAAAGAACTGTAACGTTCGAATCTTATGAAGACTTTGATCGTTCACAACAAGCTTGCCTTATCGGCGTCGCAGACTACTACCCTGTTCAAAAATTGACTTACAAGGGTCATGATTTGGACTACCATGGAACTTACGGAGATATCTTCTTCTATCTCAAGAAACAAGATTTAAGCCAATATAACTAAAAAAGGAGAAATACAATGGCAAAAGCAATTACAGATGCAACATTCGAACAAGAAACAAAAGACGGTTTGGTCTTGGTAGACTTCTGGGCAACTTGGTGTGGTCCATGTCGTATGCAAGGTCCAATCTTGGATAAATTGTCTGAAGAACTTTCAGAAGATGTCTTGAAAATCGTTAAAATGGACGTTGATGAAAATCCAAACACAGCTCGTGCTTTTGGAATCATGTCTATCCCAACTCTTCTCTTCAAAAAAGACGGCCAAGTGGTGAAACAAGTTGCTGGTGTTCACACAGCAGAACAAATCAAGGCCATCGTTGCTGAATTGAGCTAATCACATTAGAGACCAAGTACTTGCTTTGGTCTCTTTTTTCTTGCCCTTTGCCATTTTTCAAAAAATATGCTAGACTATAGGTAGAATATTACGATGTTTGGGACATGCCATCGCTAAAAAAAACCTTGACTTGGTATTTTTTAGCTCCCTCAAGGGAGCTTTTTGCGTGCTCTGAACATTTCCCATTTCGGAAGGAGTACTATGAAACGTCAATCTGCCTTGGTCGTCTTTAGTGGCGGTCAAGATTCCACAACCTGCCTCTTTTGGGCTAAAGAACACTATGAAACGGTCGAAGCAGTTACCTTTGCCTACGGCCAACGCCATCATCTCGAAATTCAAGTTGCTAGAGAAATCGCTGAGGAACAAGGAATTCGTCATCACATCCTAGATATGTCGCTGCTGGGACAAATCACTGAAAATGCCCTGACCTCTGATCTGGAAATTGAGCAAAAAGAGGGGGAGGTTCCCAATACCTTTGTTGACGGTCGCAACCACCTCTTTCTGTCCTTTGCGGCAGTCCTTGCTAAGCAACGGGGCATTAAAGATATCGTGACAGGTGTCTGCGAGACAGACTTCTCAGGCTACCCTGATTGTCGGGATGTCTTTGTCAAATCCCTTAATGTTACTCTCAACCTTGCCATGGATTACGACTTCATTATCCAAACGCCTCTCATGTGGCTAGACAAGGCTGAAACTTGGGAATTAGCCGACCAACTCGGTGCCTTTGACTATGTTCGTGAAAAAACATTAACCTGCTACAACGGAATTATCGGGAGTGGCTGTGGAGATTGCCCAGCCTGCCACCTACGTCAACATGGTCTAGATGTTTATCTCTCACAGAAAGGAGAAGCCTAATGTTTTTTGCACCCAAAGAAATCAAACAAGAAACTGGAGAATCTCTCGTTTATAATCCTTATCGGACTCTAGTCTCCAAAGAATTTACCTTTGATGCTGCCCACCACCTCTTTCACTATGAGGGAAAATGCAAATCCCTTCATGGTCACACCTATCATCTGCAGATTGCTGTCAGTGGATTTTTAGATGAACGTGGCATGACCTACGATTTTGGAGATATCAAAGCCATCTACAAGAACTACTTAGAACCCCACTTGGATCATCGCTATCTCAATGAAACCCTTCCCTATATGAATACGACTGCTGAAAATATGGTTTACTGGATTTTCCAAACCATGTACCAAGAGTTGCCAGACGAGCGCGGTCTCCGTTTGGAATACGTTCGCCTCTATGAGACTCCGACTGCCTTTGCGGAGTTTAGACGGGAGTGGTTAGATGACTAGGGAACGTGTCCTCAAACTACCAGTTTTGGAAATTTTTGGCCCAACCTTTCAAGGCGAAGGCCGTGCAATCGGGCAGAAAACCATGTTTGTCCGCACTGCTGGTTGCGACTACCACTGCGACTGGTGCGATTCTGCCTTTACTTGGGATGGTTCTGAAAAGCCAACTCGTATGACAGCTGACGAGGTCATTGCTGCCTTGGATAAATTGGGAAGCTACGACTATGTAACCCTATCTGGGGGAAATCCTGCTATCCTAGCAGCCAACATGGCTGAACTCGTCAAAAAGCTCAAGGAACGTGGTGTCACCCTTGCTGTCGAGACTCAAGGTTCTCGCTGGCAAAATTGGTTGAAAGACATCGACCAAGTCACCCTGAGTCCCAAACCTCCTTCATCCAAGATGGAAGTCAACTTTGAGACCTTGGACTTTATCGTTTCCCAACTTGATCCAGACAAAGTCACCTTTAAAATCCCTGTCTTTGACGATGCCGATTTGGCCTTTGCTAAAGGAATACAAGAACGCTACCAACCAGATGTCCTCTTCTTATCGGCTGGAAATCCTGAGCCCAAGGCCACAGGCAATATTATCCAAGATCAACTGGACCGTCTCAAAGAACTCTGGGAACGCATCGCTACTGACGATAGCTGGGGCAATGTCCGCGTCCTTCCTCAACTCCATACCCTCCTCTACGATAATCAACGTGGTGTTTAAGATTAGAAAGAAAAAAACATGTCACAACAAGAAGAAATGAAAAACCTAAGCCTACTAGGCAACAAAGAAACCAACTACATTTTCGAATATCAACCCGAAGTCCTAGAATCCTTTGATAATCGTCATGTGGAAAATGACTATTTCATCAAATTTAACTGTCCTGAATTTACCTCACTTTGCCCAATCACTGCTCAGCCAGACTTTGCAACTATCTATATTTCCTACATTCCTGACAAGCTCTGTGTTGAGTCAAAATCCCTCAAACTCTACCTCTTTAGCTACCGAAACCACGGAGATTTCCACGAAAACTGTATCAACACCATCGGGAAAGACTTGGTCAACTTGCTAGACCCTCGCTATTTGGAGGTTTGGGGAAAATTCACTCCGCGCGGTGGTATCTCAATTGACCCCTACTACAACTACGGTAAGCCTGGAACTAAGTATGAAGGCTTGGCAGAACAACGCCTATTCCAACACGACCTTTATCCAGAGAAAATTGACAACCGCTAAACTCATACGAAAAAGCCCTGTTCCTCAAGCTGAGGAGCAAGGCTTTTTGTTTTTCAATTATTCTTCAGTTCTAAGGAAGTTTTTAGCAACAAGAGCTGCAAGAACTCCACCAACGATTGGTGCAAGGATGAAAATCCAAACTTGTTGAAGAGCTGCGCCACCCACCAAGACAGCTGGAGCCAAGCTACGAGCTGGGTTTACTGAAAGTCCAGTGATGTTCAAGCCAGCTAGAATCAAAGCTGTCAATGACAAACCAATCACCAAACCAGCGATTGCGCCATTACCTTTGCTTGCTGAAGTTACAGTCATGATGACCAAAACAAATAAGAAAGTTGCAATTGTTTCAAACAAGAAACCACCAAAAACAGTTACACCATTTGCCAAGGCATTTTCACCAAGACTTGCAGTTGACATACCTGAATTTGCCAAGAGGAAGAAGACAGATCCTGATGCAAGGAAAGCACCAACCACTTGACCGAGGATGTAGTTTACAAGCTCTGAAGATGACAAACGTTTGTTAACAAACATAGCGATAGAAACAGCTGGGTTCAAGTGAGCACCTGAAACAGTTCCAACTGAGAAAGCTGCGACTACGATTGCCAAACCAAAAGCAAGAGCAATTCCAAGGTGTCCAAGTCCTTCAATACCATTTCCAAAAACAACAGCTCCTGTTCCGATGAACACAAGCATAAAAGTACCGATTAATTCAGCAACAAATTTTTTCATGTTAAATCTCCTTTTTTCAAACTATGTATTAGTCTATCAGAAGAAGGAAAGGGTTTCAAGAAATGTGCTTGGAAATTTTGTGCAAATTTTCACATTTGATAATCAAAATCTAATATTGGAAAGATTGAATAGCTTTTTTCAAGTCATCTTGTAAATTATTTCTCTGGTCGAGTTGAACATAGACTTCTAAGAGACAGGATCTGAAATTGGAAAATTGATAAAAATCTTCCCTCTCTTCTATCTGGAAATCAAGTGACTTTATCCAAGAAGCCAGTGTCGCTTGCTCCACCTTTCCTTGCAAAATAGGTTCGTAAAGGACTCTGGCCAAGCGCCAGTCCTCATCATCTATAAATCGAACCGAAATTCTTTTAAATAGTTGGCCAAGTATGTCAAATACTTCATGAACTCTATTTTTAGAAAAGTCTGGATGACAAACAACTTCAGTCAAAAGATCAGCCCCATGAGCAAAAGCATGCACCCAACCATACTGACTTGAAAAACCTGTCGTATCCTCTTCTTTTTCAAGGTAATGCAAACCTTGATCGAGCATCGTATTTCTGATATCAGTTTTTAGCTCTCGATAAAAAAGAGACTGTTCATTACCATCAGCAGATAAGAGATTGGCATAAATAAGGGCCCTAAAAGAACGTTCAAGCGTTGAAGCTCCTGTCTTATCAATCTCTTTATCTAGCCCATCATCAGAGACAATCTCAGCAGCAATCAACTGAAATTGCTCCTTGATAAATAACTCTTCTTGAATCCCCCTAGCCAAACTGGTAAAAACCAATTCATCGCGAATCTCTGGACTAGTATCCCCTATGTGCTCAAGTAGCCACAGGAGTTCTTCTTGACGATAACTCGGTTTTTCTTCTACTACTTTTCTTTTCAATTCTGGA
This sequence comes from Streptococcus infantis, assembly GCF_047464215.1. Lineage (GTDB taxonomy): Bacteria > Bacillota > Bacilli > Lactobacillales > Streptococcaceae > Streptococcus > Streptococcus infantis_P. The sequence continues at coordinate 52,950 of NZ_JASHCG010000012.1, forward strand.
TACATCTGCCTACCTCTTTTTATGAGTTGTCAAAAAATCATCCGCAGATGACTTTATATTAAATTCTTAAGGAAATAGAATCTGGGATAACTGGTCTAAAATGAAGTAAATAACTATCAGTAGCAGCTCTACAGCAAGTTCAAATTTAACATCACGACCTTCAACGGCGTTTTTGAAAATAGCTACAGCTAGTCCAATACAAACCCAGGAGCATTATTCTAGAACAACCTTTCTATTCCTTTACTCCCCCAACTGGGCACTATAGGCAATAATTTGGTCAACCGTGTCTGACAAGAATTGAATCGTATCACGAAGTGGTTTATCTGTTGAAATATCCGCACCGATAATCATAGCTGACTCAAGCGGTGTCTTGCTACCACCTGACTTAAGCAGATTGAGCCAATCTTCAGCTCCAGTTTCAGAATGTTTCAGATGAAGATAACCAGCAGTCGAGATGACTAGTCCTGCCGAGTAAGTGTAGCTATACAAGCCCATGTAATAGTGAGCTTGGCGCATCCAAGTCAAAGCCGCATCATCATCGATTTCAATGGCATCTCCCCAGAAATCCGTCAAGACTTCCTTCATAATACTGTTGAGTTTACTTGCTCCAAAGGTCTCCCCTTCTTCAATCAATGTATACACCTTACGCTGGAAGGCTGCTTCCAAGAGGTGAGTAATGAAATTATGAAAGTAAGTATCTGTCAAACGGTGAGCCAGAGCGAAGCGTTTTTGACGTGGGTCGTCAGACTGGTGCTCCAAGTAATCACTGAGGAGCAATTCATTGAAGGTCGAAGGCGCTTCAACATAGTAGGTCGACATGTGGGCATTAAAGTAGCTTTGATGATTATCTGAAAAGATGAATTGACCAGAATGCCCGATTTCATGAATCAAAGTATAGACATCGCTCAAACGGCCTGTCCAGCTCATGAGAACATAAGGATGCACGCGATATGGGTCCGCTGCATAGCCACCAGAATCCTTGCCACTATTGGCAGCAAAGTCCACCCAGCGCTCTTCTTGATAGCGAGCAACTTCCTGACAATATTCTTGCCCCAAAGGTTCTACTGACTTCATGACCAAATCATAGGCGTCGTCAATAGTCACTTCAGGATTAAGAGCGCTATCCAAGTCCAATTTCCAGTCAGCAAAGGTCATCTTTTCAAGACCATTGACCTTGGCAACATGCTTGAGGTATCTCTGGGCAACTGGCGCAAAGTCCTTCATAATGAGGTCAATCTGGCGGTCAAACATGGCACGGTCCACTTCTTGTTCAGCTAGAAGATAATCAAAGACTGAGTCGTAGCCCTTCATATCAGCCAAGAGTTTTTCAGACTTTACCTGGGCTAGATAGGCTGCAGCAGCCGTATTTTGGTGCTTACGAAGTCCTTCTGAGAAGGAACGGAATGATTTCTCACGAACCTCAGCGTCCTCATGGTTTTGGTAGAAATTCTCATAGGTCACAAAGCTGTTTTTGTATGTCTTGCCATGGGCTTCAAAGTCAGCCATTTCAAAATCCCCAGCACGCATCTTAGTGTAAATGTCCTGCGGACTGTAGAAAACTTCACCGAGATTGGTCAAGGCTTTTTCCACATCAGCCCCTAGATAGTGGGCTTTTTTGATTTTGGCCTGACGAATGGCAGCTGTTAAATGTGGCAATTTACCCAAACGGTCTAAGACTTCCTCATCAGCTTCCACCAAGGCATCGTCAAAGAAGGTCAAGGCTACACTGGCAGCTGTTTCGAATTCCATCCCAGCTTGAGCAATATTGGCAAATTCGTCATTGCTATAGTCTGTCGTCTGAGGCATAAAACCATAGTTACCAATATGGCTCATCTGAATGTAGATTTGTTCCAATTCTGCAAAGGATTTCTCGAAATCCTCAAAAGTACGAAGATTTCCCTTGTAGTCACGGCTAAATTGGTCGATGTCTTCACGAGCTTTCTCGATTGCACGCAAGAAATCCTCACGGTCTTGGTATAGGGCTGTTAAGTCCCAGAGTTCCTTCTCTGGAAATTCTGAACGGTGTTTTTGTTCCATTTTCTTCCTCTTATTTCTCTAATTCTAATAAAACACTAAGGGCTGATAAGGCGTAAAGTGGTGCTGTTTCTGCTCGCAAAATGCGAGGGCCAAGTCCTGCCAATACTGCTCCCTTAGCTTCAAAACTTTCGATTTCTTCAGGTGACAGACCACCTTCTGGACCAAAGATAAAGAGCAGTTTGGCTCCTTTTTCAAGACCAGAGACCGCTTGTAAGAGCGCAGCGGCTTCTCCTTCTTTTGCTGATTCTTCATAGGCCACTATGATAGAGTCAAATTGGTCCAGTTGAGCTAGAAAATCTGCTTTTTTCTCGAAAAGCTGAATACTTGGAACAATATTACGTTTACTTTGTTCTGCTGCTCCAAGGGCAATTTTTTCTAGTTTTTCAACCTTTTTACCCAATTTCTTGCCATCCCACTTGGCGACCGACCAGTCGGCAGGAAAAGCCCAAATCTGGCTGGCACCTAGTTCCGTCACCTTTTGAGTGATAAACTCCAACTTATCTCCCTTGGGAAAACCAGATGCAATGGTCACTTGAACGGGCAGTTCCACATTGTCATCTAGTTCTTCTACCAATTCAAACTGACGAGCTTCCACATCCAGCACACGCGCCAAGCGCTTAATTCCATCATCAAAGACCAAAGTAACCTCATCATCTTCTTTCAAGCGCATAACCTGAAACATATGCTTGCTGGTTTCCCTGTCCTCGATGGTGACAGGAGAGTTAGCACTGCCTTTGACAAAATACTGCTGCATCCTAGCCTCCAATCACACCGGAGATATCCTTGGTCTTCTTGAAGACACAGGCATTCCACTCCCCTTGAATCATGTGGGTTTCAAGGAAAAATCCAGCTGACTCAGCTGACTCACGCACCATGTCCCACTTGTCCTTGATTATACCACTCATGATGAGGTAGCCTTCGTCCTTGACCAAGCGATAAGCATCCTCCGTCAGATGAATGAGGATATCCGCCAAGATATTAGCCACGATAACATCTGCCTCAATTTCCACTCCTTTAAGCAAATCGCCTGGGGCTACATGGATGTTTTCCATACAAGGATTGAGCTCGATATTTTCCTGAGCGACCCGAACTGCTACATCGTCTAGGTCATAGGCGAAGATTTCCTTGGCACCTAAAAGCGAGCTGGCAATAGAAAGAACGCCTGAACCAGTCCCTACATCTAGCACTGTTTCACCACCACGAAGAACTTGCTCCAAGGCAAAGAGGCTCATCTTGGTTGTTGGGTGCGTTCCCGTTCCAAAGGCCATGCCAGGGTCCAGCTTGATAATTTTTTCTCCCGCAGTCGCCTCATAGTCCGTCCATGATGGCACAATAGTCAAATCATGAGTGATGCGAGCTGGTTCATAGTATTTCTTCCAGTTGTCCGCCCAATCTTCCTCAGCCAAGGCAGTCGTCCCCATCTTGACCTCTCCCAAATCCATAAAATCTGTCAATTCTGCCAGACGTGCCTGCAAGGCCGTCTCAACCACTGCCACATCCACCGTGTCAGGGTAGTAGGCCGTCACCACAATTTCTTCTTGTTGCTCAACCTCTGGGAAAATCTCACCAAAGCGATCCACATTTCCCACATAGTCCATGCTGTCTTCAATCGCAACACCTTGGGCACCTAGCTCAATCAAGAGATTGGAAACCAATTCCTCTCCCTCACGCTTCACTGTAACTTTTAACTCTTGCCATGTTTCCATCATTAAGATACCAAGCCCGTAAAACACAAAGCCAAAATAGGAAACTCTCTGAAGACGCTTGTGTCTAAGAAAAGTTTATCTTTTTGGCACAGTGTTTAGGGCGGATTCAGTTTAGAAATTTAACTGAACCATCCTTTCTATTTCTCTATCAATTTTTTCATGTAGACCATATCCATGCCTTCTTTTTCAGGTTCGATATGGGTTTGTTGGTAGCCATTCTTCTCGTAGAAGGCGACCATGCCTGCATCCTGTAATACCGTACACAAATCCCATTGTCTAACGGTTGAAAATTCCTCTTCTAGCAAGCGCAATCCTTCAGATCCATACCCTTTTCCCTGATACGGAGGCAAAATCGCTGCTGTTCCCAACCAAGCTTTCGTTAACTCTTCATTAGTCTGAATTCGTAGAAATCCGATTTTATCTTCGTTTTCTTTTACAAAGTAGTAATAGCTATTGGGACGCTCTACTAATTTCCACTTAATTCGTTCGTGGTCCTCCAGATAAGGATCGTATTCATCTTGGTATTTGTCATAAACAGCCTTAAAGCTGGCTCTCTGAATTGCAATGATGGTCTCCAAATCCTCTGCTCCTGCTCGTTCAAGTCTAATCATAGTTACTCTCCATATAATCTATCAGTCTATCCTGCAATTGGGGAACAACTTGACTGGATGCCAAAAATTCCTCAATGCTCATGAGTTTATATCCCTGACCTTCATCTCCAAAGGTGATACTGTCAAACTGATCCTGACTTAACTGACCGACCATAAATACTGACTGTCTGCCTTCATAGAGCATGCTGGGATAGACCTTACTCCAGAGCAGGCAGTTTTCATTTAAATGAATTCCCAGTTCCTCATAAACTTCACGCGCTGCGCACTCGAAAGGACTTTCGTTTCCTTCACGACCACCACCTGGCAACTCCCACATGTTGGGACAAGGGATATCGTCCTTGTCATCACGTAAGATGGTCAGTAGCTCTTCTCCACAAAATAGAGCAATTTTGCAGCCTGTGAAATCTGAAATGTCTATATCCACTACAATCTCCTAATATCTCGGATAAGGATAAAATTCTCCCTCTTCCAAGCCTGCTTTTCCTTCTTCAAAGACTTCTTGGTTCCATTCCATGACAAATTCTTCTGCTTCTGGGTCTTCCAAAAAGTCCATAAGGGCATCTAGTCCGACCTCGGCAGTATCCTTAAGAAATAGCGCAAAATAAGCTAAGAATTCACGAGAAAAACCTTTTTTAGGGAGATATGGAATAACAGTCAAATAATCTTCCTCATTGACTGTTGACTTGGCAGGATTGTAAAAGAGCACTGCTTCTTCAAAGAGGATATCGTCTGACGACACCTCTCCATCCTCATCCAGCATCTCCACTCCTGCAGCATTTTGCGCCTCTAGCAGAAAACTCACTTCAACCGCATGATTGCGCTTGTCCCAGCTAATCTCATAGTCAAAAGGAAAGTTCTTGTCCAACTCTTCTTGTAAAATATCTAAAAATCCGTATGTTGCCATTTTGTCCTCTTTCTATACGACTCTTAAATCGCCCCGAATACTCGGAAATATGCTAAAATAGATACTACCATATTACCACATTAGTATCAGAAAATCCATGTTAGAAAGGACTGCTATGCCAGACAATCTCGCGCTTCGTATGCGCCCCAAAACCATCGACCAGGTCATCGGTCAAGAGCATCTGGTGGGCCCAGGAAAAATCATCCGTCGCATGGTGGAGGCCAACCGTCTATCATCCATGATTCTCTATGGACCTCCAGGCATCGGAAAAACCAGTATCGCTTCGGCCATCGCTGGAACGACCAAATATGCCTTTCGGACCTTTAATGCCACTGTTGATAGTAAAAAACGTCTTCAAGAAATCGCTGAGGAAGCAAAATTCTCAGGAGGGCTTGTATTGCTACTAGACGAAATCCACCGTCTCGACAAGACTAAGCAAGACTTCCTCCTTCCTCTCTTGGAAAGTGGATTGGTTATCATGATTGGGGCGACAACGGAAAATCCTTTCTTTTCTGTCACTCCAGCCATCCGCAGTCGTGTTCAGATTTTTGAGTTGGAACCTCTGTCTAACCAAGATGTCAAAGAGGCCATTCAAATCGCCCTGACTGATCCTGAACGAGGTTTTGATTTCCCAGTTGAGTTAGATGATGATGCCCTTGATTTTATCGCAACATCTACCAATGGAGACCTCCGTTCTGCATTCAACTCGCTGGATTTGGCCGTTCTCTCCACTCCGGCAAATGACGAAGGCATCCGCCATATCACGCTCGATATCATGGAAAATAGTCTGCAGAGAAGCTACATCACCATGGATAAGGATGGAGACGGACATTACGACGTTCTCTCCGCTCTGCAAAAATCCATCCGTGGATCGGATGTGGATGCTAGTCTCCACTATGCAGCTCGCTTGATCGAAGCTGGGGATCTACCAAGCCTCGCTCGTCGCTTGACTGTGATTGCCTATGAAGATATTGGCTTAGCCAATCCCGATGCCCAGATCCATACCGTAACTGCTTTGGATGCTGCACAGAGGATTGGTTTCCCAGAGGCTCGCATTCTCATTGCCAATGTCGTCATTGATCTGGCACTCTCGCCCAAGTCAAACACAGCCTATGTGGCTATGGATAAGGCTCTGGCTGACCTTAAAACGTCTGGTCACTTACCAATCCCAAGACACCTGCGAGATGGTCACTATAGCGGTAGCAAGGAGCTAGGCAATGCTCAAAACTACCTCTATCCTCATAGCTATCCTGGCCACTGGGTCAAGCAAGATTATTTACCAGAAAAAATTCGCGACCATAGCTACTTCTCACCAGAAGATACTGGGAAATACGAACGTGCCCTAGCTCAACGCAAGGAAACCATAGATAAATTACGAAATTTGTGAAATCCTATCCAAATAATTACATTTACCCCTTGATTTTTTTTGAAAAAGTGGTATTATATAAACATAGAAACGCTGTGGTGTACGACCTCACACTTAAGTGTTGACCGACTATTTTTTGTATTATTAGGGAAACAAAAGTCTTCTAACAGCATGTAGGCCGTCTCACACGGAAACAGCTTCAGTTAGAGCGAGTTGCCCACCTGCTTAATTGCGCGGGTTCAATACAAACCGTGAAGTTTCGGCACCAATACAGCTTTTTTGTTTGCCTCCTTAGCTCAGCTGGCAGAGCAGCGGACTCTTAATCCGTGGGTCACAGGTTCGAACCCTGTAGGGGGCATCTAAACAACAGGAAAAAGCCTTGAAATCAAGGCTTTTTTGGTTGTCATTTTGTTTTTTATACCAAATTTTGTACCAAAAAGTTTATATTCACAAAATAAACGAGTCTCATCCAAAGACTCGTTATTTATCTCACACTCGTTTTCGTCGAAAAAACCACCTCGAAGGTGGTTCCTTTCTATCAATCGTCCATCACTCCGCCTGTGAGTTGGTACATGAGATAAATGTGCTCCAGGACTTTGACTTTATCCATATGTTCCACATCTTTAAAGCCTCCTAATGCTAGTAAAGGAACAAAACCGAAACATTGGTTATATGACAAGGGACCATGTTTTAACACAGCCTGTCTATATAAATCCAGTTCAAAGTTATCAGTCACATATGAGTTATCTAAATACTGAAGAAAATATTTCAAGCTCTTGATAATAATGTCGCAGTTTTGAAGATTGTATTTTACAATACCAACAAATTCATTCTCTTCCCAAGTAATAATATCTCCAAAAGCTGTTACGAACAGCGGAAAAAGAAGTAAGGAACTATTCATAATAATAGCCGTAGCAAATCTTTGCATTTTTGTCTTATCTTTTTTAAGATAGTACTATTAAAAAAGAAAAGGTGAAAATCATGGAAACATATACACTTGCAAATGGGGTTACTATTCCTAAAATTGGTTTTGGAACTTGGCAAATTGCTGAAGGCGAAGAAGCCTATAACAGCGTTAGCTTCGCACTTAAGGCTGGTTACACACATATTGATACCGCACAAATTTACGGTAACGAGGTTTCTGTAGGTAAGGCGATTGCTGATAGTAATTTGGCACGTGAGGATATTTTCCTAACTACCAAACTTTGGAATGATAAGCACGATTACGAGTTGGCTAAGACTTCTATCGATGAGTCTCTCGAAAGACTTGGTGTGGATTATTTGGATCTTTTGCTTATCCATTGGCCTAATCCAAAGGCGCTTCGTGAGAATGATGCTTGGAAGGCTGGCAATGCGGGTGCATGGAAGGCTATGGAAGAAGCTTACAAAGAAGGTAAGATGCGTGCTATCGGTGTGTCTAACTTTATGCAACATCACCTAGAAGCTCTTATTGAAACAGCTGAAATTTTTCCACATGTCAATCAAATCCTCTTGGCTCCAGGTTGTGACCAAGAAGACTTAGTTGCCTATTGCCAAGAGCGCGATATCCTTCTTGAAGCCTATAGTCCACTAGGTACAGGTGGTATTTTTGGAAATGAAGATGTTGAAGCAGTGGCTGAACGTAACGGTAAATCTGTGGCACAAGTTGCTCTGCGTTGGAGCCTTCAAAAAGGTTTCTTGCCACTACCTAAGTCTGTAACACCTAAAAATATAAAAGGTAACTTGGATATCTTCGATTTCGACTTATCAGAGGAAGATATGGCAGTCTTGGATAAGATTCAAGGCATCAAAACTCAGGATGATCCTGACACAGTTAATTTTTGATAGGATTTTAAGCAACCCATCAGGGTTGCTTCAGAACGAAGACAAACGTCATTGTTGGCGTTTGTCTTTTTGTATTTTCCAAAATAGTTTGTCTCATCATCTACTAATCTATCCAAAAATTTGAATTTGAGAAAAATAAAAAGGGATATTCTCTA